>NZ_FPBI01000013.1:0-215929 GCF_900116595.1 Mesorhizobium sp. YR577
CGGCACGATTGCGCGTCAGGGGCGCCATGACGATGCGATTGGAAAGGGTGAGTGAGCCCAGGATGTAGGGCTCGAACAGCGTAGGGTTGGTCATGATACAGCTTTCGTTGGCTTTGGGGTGTTCTGGTCGTCAGGTCTATACGGTTCAGGCGGCGGTGTGATAGCGCTCTGCCGCGTGGATCTGGGAAAATCCCGGGAGCTGTCGCGCAGCCTGATAGGCGTCCCACTGCCCGGCATCGTGAAGCGGAGGAATGGTCACGGCTTCGCGGCGGTCAAAGCCGACAAGGGCGGCATCCACCAGTTCGCCGACTTCCATCATAGCAGGCAGCGCATTGATGTCGGCGCCTGCACGCTCCCAGATTTCGGTGCGGGTTGCAGCGGGAAGCACCGCCTGCACGTAAACACCTTTCGGAGCGAGTTCGAAGTTCAGCCCCTGAGACAGGAACAAGACGAACGCCTTGGTCGCCCCGTAGACCGTCATGTCGAACTCCGGCGCCAGGCCGACCACGGAGCCGATGTTGATGATGGCTCCTTGGCCGGCTTTCACGAAGCGCGCCGCAACGGCGTTGGCGAGCCGGACGACTGCGGTGGTATTGAGAGTGACAAGGCGCTCGATGTCGTCGCTCGGCTGCTCCTCGAAGTCGCCTGCAAGCCCCGCCCCAGCATTGTTGACAAGGATCCCGATACGCTGGTCGTCGCGAAGTCGCGTCTCTACCGCTGCCAGATCGCCGGACTTGGTGAGATCTGCCTGCAGGATATCGACAGTCACGCCGCTTTCCTGGCGCAGACGGGTGGCCAAAGCCTCCAATCGTGCCCGGTCACGGGCAGCCAGCACAAGGTCGTGGCCGCGGCGGGCAAAGCGCTCCGCATAAGTGCCACCGGTGGGAATTTTGAAATGAGGGTCAGTCGAGAGCAGATGGCGGAGAACCGTCGCCGGATCCTGGATGCAGCCAGCCGGCTCTTCCGCGAGAAGGGTTTTCAGACGGTCACTGTCGTCGAAGTGATGAAGGCTGCAGGCCTCACCCATGGTGGTTTCTATGGCCATTTTGGCTCGAAGGACGACCTGGTCGCTCAGACGCTTGCCCATGCCCTTGCCCCGTACACGGGCGGACGGGACGATCTTTGCGCCTATCTCGATGCCTACCTTTCGCCCCTGCATCGCGATAACACCGCCGATGGTTGTCCAACGGCAGGTCTGGCCGCGGACATCCGCCACCAGACGGCGGCGGCACGCGTGGCCATGACGGAAGGTCTTCGATTACAGATTGACCGCATCAGCGAGGCGCTCCCAGGGATAAGCCCGGCCGACAGGCGTTGTGCGGCAATCGGAAGCTGGGCGGCGATGGGGGCAGTGATTCTTGCCCGCGCGATCGACGATCCTGCGCTTTCAGATGAGGTCTTGGAACAGACGCGGGCCCTGGATCGATGCTGGGATCAGCCACGCGTCTGCCAGCTAGGTGATCTCAGGTGGCAAGCCGACTTTGCTTTCAACTCGCCCCGTCGCTTAAGAAGGGCGATGGCCGCTTAAAGTCCGTCAACGGCGGCTCTTCGTGCGGCAGTACGAATATGACATTCACGTCGTCGTGCTCGACCGACTGGTGCGCCGAATGGACGTCGTGGCAGACGGCGGCGCGGATGCCCTTGACCTTGTTTGCCGATTGATCGGAACGAGAAGAGGTGTTAGTGATTTTGTACCTACATAGCGGACAAAACCATGCACGAATCCGTCGGAATCACTGGAAGGATCGATCGATCCTCACCTGAACCTTACTATCTCCAGCTTTCGAGGCTTGTGGAAACGCAAATCGAGTCGGGGCAGTTCGGTCCTGGCGACCGGTTACCCAGTGAAACCGAACTTTGCCGCAGCTTTGATCTGGCTCGCTCGACGGTGCGCGAAACGCTTCGCAGCCTGCAGGATCGCGGCATCGTCAGGATGGTGCCGCGTCGCGGTGCCTTCGTGGCTAGCCCCAAGTCGTCCGGTTGGCTATTGCAGGTGGCGGAAGGCTTCTTCGAGGGCAAGGTCGACCATGAGCACGAGAGCGTGGAAACGCGGGTTCTGTTCTCGGATCTGCGCCCAGCGCCGCGTGAGGTTGGCGAATCGCTTGGCCTGGCCGCTGGCGAGAAGGTTTATGAGCTGCGTCGCGAGCGTCGTCTCGACGGCAAGATGGCTATGTATTCAATCAACTATCTGCTGCCGGACCTGAAGCCCATCGTGGAAGCCAGCGAGGTCATGCAGAATCGTGGCTCCCTCAACAAGGTGCTGCGCGAGGCGGGCTACCGGGTCTACGGCGCGCGCCGTAATGTCGAGGCGGTCGCTGCAAGCGAGGAGCAGGCAGAGCGGCTTGGTGTCAAGCGCGGTGCGCCGCTGCTGCTGGTCACCTCGGAATCCTGGGGGCCGGATGAACGCGTGTTCGATTACTACACCTCGTGGCTACGCAGCGACGTGGTGAAGGTGAGCGTCGTGGCGAAGGCCGCCGACGGCTGACCTTGCGGCGCTTCGCGCAGGCGAGGTGTCCAAATTTCATATCTGGCCGGTAAGGCCGCCCGACCAATCTGGTTCGGCGGAAGAAACGGTCGCGTCTTTTATCTGGAGGAAAGCATGAAACTCTTTGAACTCAACGGCGATATCGCCTTCGTGACCGGGGCGGGAAGCGGCATCGGCCAGAGCATTGCACTGGGCATGGCCGAGGCGGGAGCCGACGTCGCGCTGTTTGGTCGCGACAGCAAAGCGAGTGGACTCGCTGAAACGGCCAGAAAGATCACCGCCATGGGTCGCCGGGCCCTGGTGGTGAGCGGGTCGGTGACCGAGAAGGACGACATCGATCGCGCAATCGACCGGGTGGAGGCTGAACTCGGCCCGATCACGGTAGCAGTCAACAACGCTGGCGTTGCGTTTGCCGAGAAGGCCGAGAACCTTACCCTCGAACAATGGCACCGCCTCTATGATGTCAACGTCGTTGGTGTCTTCCTGAGCTGCCAAGCCGAAGGCCGGGTGATGCTGCCTCGAGGCAAGGGCACGATCATCAACATCGCGTCGATCTCGGGCACCATCGTCAATCGGGGCATCAACCAGGTCCATTACAATTCGTCCAAGTCGGCCGTGATACAGATGTCGAAGAGCCTTGCCATGGAATGGGCCGACCGCGGCATCCGCGTCAATGTCATTAGCCCGGGCTACACTCGCACGCCGATGAACATCCGCCCTGAGGTCGCCGACCAGATGAAGATCTTCGAAGGCGACACCCCGATGCAGCGCTCCGCGAGCCCGGATGAGATGATCGGCCCGGCCGTGTTTCTGGCATCCCAGGCGTCCTCCTTCGTCACCGGCATCGATTTGATCGTCGATGGCGGCTTCATTGTCTGGTGATGGGCAGCCGAATTCTACAGAGTCACAAAATTGTTGAGTCATGCTTGCGGGTTTAGCGTACGTCTGGTAGGTATTGTACCTACAAGATGGACAACAGCCGGCGGGAGGTTCGGCTGGGTGCTCAGGTCCGGCTTGTGGTGGAGGAGTGCAGCATCAAGACGCGCGGCCGGCTTTGTCCGGGACGGCCCCTTGGCCCGCGCGTGCCCGCAGGCTTCGCCCGATTTAATGCTGTGGTCTCAAGGCGCATTCGGCGCCCAAATGGAGGAACTATGCTAAACTGGAAAACGGGTGTCACTGCGGCGTTGCTCGCTGCCGGTCTCGCCTTTGGCGCGCAGGCGCAGGAATACAAGCAGGTCGATCTGGTGAAACCGATCGACAAGAAGCTCACCTTCATCTTCATCCCGAAGCTCATCCATCCCTGGTACGAAGAGCTGGAGAATGGCGTGAAGTTCGCCGTGGAGGAATACAAGAAGGCCGGCATCGACATCGCGTATGTATGGGACGCTCCGCCCCAGGCTGATGTTGACGAGCACAACCGCCGCATCGAAACCGATATTGGCCGCGCGCCGGACGGCCTCGCCGTATCCTGCCTCGACCCTGCGACGAATATCTCGCTGATCGATGAAGCGATCGCAAACAAGCTCAACGTGATCACTTTCGACACTGCCTGCGACCCGAAATATCCGTTTGTCGGCCACAGGCTCGATGAGCAGGATGGTCGCGATCTCGCGAACTTCCTGGCAGACAAGCTCGGCGGCAAGGGCAAGGTCGGTATTCTTTCTGGCAGCCTGACGGCGCCGAACCACGTCGCGCGTGTCGTCGGTTTCAAGGACGAGATGGCCAAGAAGCATCCCGATATCCAGATCGTCTTCGAACAGCCTGACAATGACAGCCTGGAAACCGCGGTCACGCTGACCGAGAACGCATTGCAGGCCAATCCGGATCTTGCCGGCATGTTTGGCGCCAATGCTTCGGCTCCGATTGGCGCAGGCCGTGCGGTCCAGGCGGCCAACATGACGGGCAAGACTCTCGTCGTCGGCATGGACGCCTTGCCGGAAACCGTTCAACTGATCAAGGATGGTGTCGTTGTCGGCGTGAAGTCGCAGCGTCAGTGGGAAATCGGATACTGGGCTGTGAAGTATCTCGTCGCCATGAACCAGAACCACACCATTCCGATGGATCACCCAACCGGTTCGGTTGTGATGACCAAGGAAACCTTTTCGAATTAATCCTGTTCGCTTCTCCCAGGAGCGGCCGGCCGGGGTCGATGCCCCGGCCGGTCTGATCTGAATGACCTCTGGTAGTTCAATGCTCGTCTCTCAGCTCGAAGTTCGCAACGTTTCGAAGGCCTTCGGTTCGGTCGTCGCCCTTCGCGACGTATCGTTGACCGCCAAAGCTGGCGAAGTCCACGCCGTGATCGGCGAGAATGGTGCCGGCAAGTCGACGCTGATGAACATCATTTGCGGCAACCATTCTGTCAGCAGCGGCGAGATACGCGTGGACGGCAAGACCGTGCGTTTCGGCTCTCCCATGGAAGCCCAGCACGCGGGCATCGCCATCGCGCCGCAGGAAATCCTGCTCGCTTCCGCCCTTTCCGTCGCCGAGAACGTGATGCTGGGGCGCCAGCTTGCGAGTGGCGGTGTCGTCAGCTGGAAGGCTACGCGCACTGAGGCCATCAAGCATCTGCAAGCGCTCGACCCCGACATCGATCCGGATGCCAGGGCAGGCGACGTGACCGTTGCTCAGCAGCAGCTCGTGCAGATCGCGCGCGCCACCGCAACCGGCGCGCGCCTGCTGATCTTCGACGAGCCGACCGCCGCGCTGACGCTGAAGGAATCGGCCCGTCTCTTTGATTTCATCAAGCGATTCCGCGGCGAGGGTGGCCTGATCCTCTACATCTCTCACCGGCTTGGTGAGATCCTGGAACTCTCCGACCGCATCACCGTGCTGCGGGATGGACGGTTCGTGACCGAGCTGGACCCGGCAAGGACCAGCAAGGACGAAATGATCCAGGCCATGGCCGGCCGTGAAGTCGCCGACCTCGATCTGCGTCACCAGATCCCGGCGAAAATTTCTGACGAGATCGTCTTGAAAGTCGAGGGCCTGAGCCGCCGCGACGAGTTCGACAACATCTCGTTCGACCTGAAGCGCGGCGAGATCCTCGCCATTGGCGGGCTGATCGGTTCTGGCCGTTCCGAAATGGCGCGCTGTTTGTTCGGCGACAAGCCGCGGGGCGCCGGGCGGGTCGAGGTGTTCGGCAAGGTCGTGAATTTCTCCGCGCCCGCCGATGCGATCCGCGCCGGGCTGGTCTATCTGCCCGAAGAGCGCAAGCATGATGGCATCTTTCCGCAGCTGAGCGTGGCTGAGAACATCGCAATGCCGAACCTCGGCGCTTTCGCGAACTGGACAGGTATAAGCTGGCTGAAGGTTGTCGGCGCGGCGGAGGAATATATCCGCAGCATCCCGATCAAGGCGAACTCGCCGCACCAGCTGATCTCAAACCTGTCCGGCGGCAACCAGCAGAAGGCGATCTTGTCGCGCTGGTTGATGAGCCACTGCCGCATCCTCATTCTCGACGAGCCGACGCGCGGCATCGACGTCAACGCCAAGCGCGAAATCCAGAAACTGCTGCGCGAACTGGCGCAGGGCGGTCTGTCGGTCGTCTATATATCGTCCGAACTCCAAGAAATCATCGATGTATCCGACCGTGTCGTGCTGATGCACGAGGGGAAGGTGCGCGGCATCGTGCCGACCGAAGGCGCGACGCAGGAAAGCCTGCTTGCCGTCGCGATGAGCTGATCCGGGAACCGAAATCACATGAGCCAATCGCAAAGTAATTTCGCAAGAATATCGAGCATGATAGGCCGCTTCGAGGCCATCGGCATCGTGGCAGCACTTTTGCTCTTATGCGTCTTCCTGACGCTGTCGGTCGACACCTTCGCAACCAGTTACAATATGACTGTGGTGATCCGGCAGGCCTCCTTCGTCGGCATCATTGCGCTCGGCCAGACGCTGGTGCTGCTGATAGGCGGTATCGATTTGTCGGTCGGCGCGGGAGCCGGCTTGTCCGCTATCTTCGGCGCGCTGCTTTTGACCTCGCTCGGCGTGCATCCCTATCTCGTCATTCCGCTAACCTGCATGTTTGGCTTCGCGCTCGGCACGATCAACGGGGCGCTCGTCGCCTATGCACGGCTTAACCCGTTCATCGTCACGCTGGCCTCCTGGGAGATATTCGCCGGTGCCACGCTGGTGATAACCCAAGGTAACCCGATCCGGCCTCTGGGACCTGTGTTCGGTTGGTTTGGCAAGGGCGACATCTTCGGCATCCCGGTGCCCGTCCTAATCTTCATCCTTCTCGCGATTGTCCTTGCTTTCGTGCTCAACCGTACTCGCTTCGGCCGCAACATCTATGCAATCGGCGGCAATCGCCCTGCAGCTGTTCTGGTCGGCATTCCGGTCAAGCGCATCGAGATGTTGGTGTTTGGCCTGTCGGGTATGCTGGCTGCGCTCGCCGGCATCCTCTACGCCAGTCGCCTGGATTCCGGCCAGCCATCTGTCGGCGAAGGTTGGCTGATGCCTGCGATCACTGCGTCGATCATCGGTGGCGTGTCGCTGCGCGGCGGCCAGGGTACGATCTCCGGCACAGTTGCCGGTGCGCTGCTCATGGCAGTGCTGGGCAACGGCATCGTGCTCCTCAATATTTCCGGCTACTGGCAGCGCGTCATCGTGGGCGTGGTGGTGCTCGTCGCCATTCTCATCGATCTGCTGCGGCGCAAGCGCTAGCGTCGCCGAGGAACCCAGGATGTATCTTTCGGCAGCCACAGAGACCAGTCGCGTCACATCATGTACGTACAATACGGACACAATGCCTAACGCCGGACGGAATGGAAGGAAAAACGGATGACCGCACTCGACACGCTTTTCGATGGTGCAAAAACCATGCGGGCGATCCGCATCACCGAGGATCACGCCATCGATGTGATCGAGGCGCGGGTGCCTGCGCTCAAGCAGGGCGAGATCCTGGTGCGCCCGCGCGCCTGCGGCATCTGCGGCACGGATTTGCACATCCTGCGTCACGGTTTCCCCGGCACTTGCTATCCGGTCACGCCGGGCCATGAGTTCTCGGGCCATGTGGTCGCTGTCGGGCGGGGTATGAATGGCGTTCGCGAAGGCGACTTCGTCGCGGTTGATCCGAACGTGGTCTGCGGCGAGTGCCGCTGGTGCCGGGCCGGCCGGCCCAATTTGTGCCTTCACCTCAGCCCGATAGGGGTTGGCCGCGCCGGTGCGGCAGCAGAATATGTGGCGGTTCCGGCCAAAAATGCCTTCACCGTCAACGAGAAGATCGGCGCTGGCGTTGCCGCGCTGATCGAACCGCTGGCCTGCGCGATTCATGCGGTCGAGACTGCTGGCCGGTTGCGTGATCGCCGCGTCCTCGTGCTCGGCGGCGGCACGATGGGAATGCTGATCGCGCTGGCTTCACGAAAGATGGGGGCAGGCGAAATTACGCTGGCCGATCCCGTCGCCACCAAGCGCGCCATCGCAACCAGCATCGGGATCGACAAGGCGGTCGACCCCACGGCACTTGGCGAGGAGTTGTTCGACGTGGTGTTTGAGGCGGCGGGCGCTGTCCCCGCGTTGAGACAGGCACTCACCTGCGTCGACAAGACCGGCACGCTGGTCCAGGTCGGCGTCCACGACGTGGGCGTCACCGTGCCGATCAACCCGTTCAACGTCTACGAGCAGGAGATCACGATCGTCGGCTCCAACTCGTTGGCCGACAAGTTCGCCGCCGCTGCCGAACTGATGCCCGACCTCAGGAAAGAGGCGGAAACACTGATTGGCGAGCCTTTCAACATCTGGGATTTCGCTGCCGCCGTCGACAGCATGGCCGATGGCCGCGCGATCAAGACCCAGCTCATCTTCGACTGAACCTCCCAAGACCGTTTCAACACGACCCACAACAGGAGTTACCCGTGGCTAACCGTTACTCGACCAACTACCGGATGAACCGGATTTTCAGCGACGATCGCGCAGCACTCATCGTTCCTATCGACCATGGCCTGGTATGGGGTCGCGTCGAGGCGCTGGAAGCTCCGGTGAAGGTGATGAAGCGCTTCCTGAAGGAAGACGTCACCGGCTTCATGGTCTCCACCGGTATCGTCAAGCAGTCCGAAGTCATGCTGGCCAAGGCGCCGGCCATGGCTCGCGTTCTGGCGATCGATGCGTTCTGGCCGACCTCGGCTGTAGAAACCGGCACCGGCACGCTGGTTGCCAGTGTCGAGGACGCAGCCCGGCTCGGCGTAGACTGCGTCAAGCTGCTCTTGCCCTGGAACGTCACCGACGCGGAGAAGGTGCTCTACTGCCAGCGCATCGGCACTGTCGTTTCCGAAGCTTCCAAGTGGCACATTCCGGTCATGGTCGAGCCGGTGTTCCTCAATACGCCGCGCTCACCCGAGATCATCGAGAAGGAACTTGAGGTTGCCCGCGTCGGGTACGACCTCGGTGCTGACATCATCAAGATCACCTTCCCAGGCCCTGATGCGACCGCCAAGCTGGTCGATGAACTGGACATTCCGATCGTCGTTGCCGGCGGTCCGCTCTCGGGCGATGCTGCATCGACCATCAAGGACATCAAGGATGCAATCTCTGCCGGTGCACAGGGCGTCGTTGTCGGCCGAAAGATCTGGCAGCGCCCGGAAGCCGAGGCGGCCGAACTGATAGGCGAGGTGGCCAAGATCACCCGCGAAAACTACACCCGTCACTGGTAAGACCGAGCCATGGGCGATCTCTTCTGCGGCATCGATATCGGCACGACCAATCTCAAGGTTGCGTTGGTCGACGGCGCGGAAGGGCGCACCCTGTGGCTGGACACTGTGGCAACGCCGCGCGCGTCGGACGGGATCGGTCCCGTGACCGACGCGCTGGCATTGCTTCGTCACATCGAAGAAATGATCGTGCGCGGCTGGCGCGCGGTCGGCAGCGGACAGCCGATCGCAGCCATTGCCTGCGCCGGGATCGGCGAGGACGGCATTGGTCTCGACGCGTCGTTCGCGCCGACCGGCCATGCCATTCCGTGGTTCGATTTTCGGGCGGAGGCAGAATCTGCGGAACTGCGCGCCGGCAATACGCACTGCGAAGAAGCCGGGATCGACATCGATCCAACACGCACTGCACCGAAATGGCTTTGGCTGCGCCGCCATCGCCCACTTGAACTAGACCGCGCAGCGGTCTGGGTTGCCATTACCGATTATCCGGCAGTCGCCTGGACCGCCGAACCGTTCATGAGCGAGACGCTCGCGGTTCGCACGGCCTGCTACAGCCTGAAGACGCGCGCCTTCATTCCTAACCTGCTTGCGGCAGCCGGCGCGCCTGCTCTGCCGCCGGTGCTTGCTGCCGGAGCGGTGGTCGGCACCGTTCGCCACGGTGCCCTGCGTGGCAGTGGAGCAGCGGATGCGGATACGCTTGTCATTGCCGGCGGGCACGATCATCCGATCGCCGCAGCGGTGATCCTGGCCAAGGATCAGTCGCGCCGTGTCGACTCGCTGGGTACGGCCAATCTCATCTATGCCGAGGCGCCGACTGGGCGATTGCAGGATCGGTCGCCGCTGCTGGCCTTTGGCACGCCGGTGCGCGGCGGCAAAGGCTTTGCCTGCCTGGGCGTCTTCGAATTCTCCATGGCGGTGGAGAATTTCGGCATCGATCGAAAGGCGCTCGCCAAGACGCTGGCGTTTGCCACGCTCCCGGGGCGGCCTTCGAAATCGATCCTTGTGCCCGCCAAGGGACCAAGCCAGCATATCGGCGAACGCGCCGCGCTCGAAGCTTGCAGCTTCTACGGACGGGCCATGCTGGAAGCGGCGGCAAAGGCCGGTGCCGTTGACGGTCCTTTGTTTGCGACGGGCGGATGGGCCCGCTCGCGTGCGTTGGTGCAACTGCGCGCTTCGGTGTTCGGAGAAGCGGTGCATACCGTGAACGAGCAGGAGCTGACGGCTTTTGGCGCAGCTCTTCTTGCCTCGGAAGGTGCGGGACGTTCTTTTGTGCCGCGCATGACGGTGCAGGGAACGGTCGTCGAGCCTGTGGAAGAATGGACCAGGACCTATAACGATACTTACGGTGAATGGCGGCAGCAACTGAACAGTGTGCTGCGCTGAAGAAACAAGGCTGCCTGGCAGCTGAAGGGAGGACCGAATGAAGAAACTGATCAATGATCCGCTGCATGTTGTACGCGAAATGCTGGAAGGCGCTGTCGCAACGAGCCCGGGCCAGGCGCTGCTCGACCGCGAGAACGTCGTCGTCAGGCAACCTCTGCCGGCCAGGAATGCACGCCAGGTCGCACTTCTATCCGGCGGTGGCAGCGGCCACGAGCCGGCCCATGCCGGCTATGTGGGAGAGGGCATGCTGACGGCGGCGATCGCCGGCGATGTTTTCACCTCGCCGTCTACCGACGCGGTGCTGGACGCCATCCGCGAAGTCGCCGGGCCGGCGGGCGCCCTGCTGATCGTGAAGAATTACACTGGTGATCGCCTGAACTTCGGTCTGGCAGCCGAGTTGGCGCGGGGCGAGGGCATTCCTGTCGAGGTCGCGGTTGTCGCCGACGATGTCGCACTGCGTGACACCGTCGAAAAGAGCAGGCGTCGTGGCATTGCCGGAACGGTGCTGGTGCACAAGATCGCCGGTGCCGCCGCAGCACGCGGCAAGTCGTTGGCCGAGGTCGCCGACCTTGCGCGCTCGGCCGCCGAGGATATCGGCACGATGGGCGTGGCGCTTGGGCCCTGCACACTGCCTGCGGCCAGCAAACCCAATTTCGTGCTGGAGGCCGGCGAGGTCGAGCTTGGTCTCGGCATCCATGGCGAGCCGGGCGTCAGGAAGGCTCCGCTGGGCTCGGCTGATGAACTGGTCGAGATACTGCTCGCGGCAATAATTGCTGACCGGGAGCTGTCCGAGGGTAGCCGCGTGGTCCTGCTCGTCAACGGCCTGGGGGCGACCCCGCCGATGGAGCTGGCGATCGTAGCGCGTTCGGCATTGAAGGCTCTCGCAGCGCGCGGCATTGCGGTCGAACGAGCTTGGGCGGGCACCTTCCTGTCAGCGCTCGATATGCCGGGTGTGTCGCTATCTCTGATGGCCGTGGACGATGCGAGGCTCGATTTGCTCGATGCCGCGACCGATGCGCCCGCCTGGCCCGGCAAGGGCAAGCTCAATGCAATGCCTGTGGCGGTCATGGCCGCGCGGGCCGACAGGATGGCGACCGTAGCAGCGGCGCCCGGTGGTGACGTCGCGAAGCGCCTGGCGCATGCGGCGGCCGAGGCCTTGATCGCGGCTGAAGACAAGCTGACCGATCTTGACGCTCGCGCCGGCGACGGTGATCTCGGCGCCTCGATGGCGCGTGCGGCACTGGCGATCCGGGCTCTGCCGGAAACGGCGTGGAACGCGCCTTCTGGTGCCTTGGCCGAGATCGGCAATGCGCTGAGCCGGGCTATCGGCGGAAGCTCCGGTCCTTTTTATGCCACGGCGCTGTTGCGGGCGTCGCGCGAATTGGCCGGCGGCGACGCTACGCCGGCACGCTTGGCCGATGCGTTTGATGCAGCCGTGAATGCCATCACCGAACTCGGCGGTGCCAGGCTCGGCGACCGCACCATGGTCGATGCGCTTGAGCCGGCTGCGGTAGCCTTCCGAAATGCGCTATCGGCCGGGCGCTCGCCGGCCGATGCCCTAAAAGCAGCGGCAGACGCTGCGGAGAAGGGAGCGGAGCATACCGCAACGCTGCGGCCACGGCTCGGTCGCGCCAGCTATCTCGGCGAGCGTGCGGTAGGTGTCCCGGACGGTGGCGCTGTTGCCGTCGCGATCTGGCTGCGCGCTATATCCGATAGCCTCTCGACCAAAAAGGATGCCGACGAATGAAGCTTGGGCTCAATCTCAGTTTCGCGGTCAAGCGATGGCTCGGCGGGCGGCAAATGGCTGCCGTGGTTCGTGAACTCGGCTTCAACAAGATACAGTTCACCTGGGACTTGATCGATCCGTGGTGGCCGGAAGGGCCACGCGACAAGATCGCCCGCGAATATGCGCGGGCTTTCGAGGATGCTGGCATTTCCGTCGATAGTGCCTTCGGCGGGGTGGCCTCCTACAGCTACAATCACTTCCTGGCGCCGACGCCTGAACTGCGCGACCTTGGCAAGCAGCATCTGATCCGCGCCATCGATCTTACTGCGGCGATGGGCGTGCGGGCTGCCGGCATGCCGTTCGGCTCCTACTCAGCCGAGGACGCAGTCGACCCGACAAGGCGCGAGGAGATCTACAAGCAGGCGCTCGAAGCGATGGTCGCGGTGTCGCGCCATGCCAAGCGCGCTGGGCTTTCCAACATTCTGATCGAACCAGTACCGCTCAAGACCGAGTTTCCGTCGTCGGCTGAAGATGCGCTGCGCCTGATGACAGATCTCGACGGCCAGACCGACATTCCGGTTCGCCTCCTTGTGGACTGGGGCCACGCGATCTTCACCCCGCTCTTCGGCGACGATGCCAACATGGATCATTGGATGGATTTGGTCGGGCCCTTTATCGACTCCTTCCACATCCAGCAGACTGATGGCCTTTACGACCGGCACTGGAATTTCACGCGCGAAGGCGTGATCGATCGCACTCGGCTGGAGGATTTCTGGCAGCGCCGCGGATTGACGACGCAAACCTATTTTCTTGAAATCATCTACCCATTCGAAGAGCGCGATGAGGTGGTGCTGGCAGACATGAAAGCCGGCATTGCTCTGCTCAGAGATCAATCTGCAGGTTGAGCATAGCCAAACCTACACCCGTTTGGTGGAAAGCACCTCGAAGGTCTTTCCGATGGTTTCGATGGCCCGGTCATAATCGGCCAAGGCCAGGCAGGTGGATCAGCGTGTCAACGATTGCCAGCTGTGCGATGCGGCTGGTCATGGTTTCCACGCGGAACTGGGTTTTTCTCGCCAGCGTATTGAGCACGATATCGGTGTGGGCCAATAGCGGCGACTTGCCGAAATTGGTGATGGCGATGGTGGTTGCCCCGGTCTCCCTGGCGAGGCGTGTGGCGGTGAGGGTTTCCACGGTGCTGCCCGAATGCGAGATGGTGATGACCGCGACATCCTTGTCGGCGAGCGAAGCGGTGATGGCCTGCACATGGCTGTCGACGCTGGCGCGGGAATTGATACCGATACGCAGCAGCCGGTAATTGGTGTCTTCTGCGATGTGTGCGGCGCTGCCGATGCCGAACACTTCCACCCGCTTGGCCTTGCGGATGGCCTGCACGGCACGCTCCAATTCCCTCACGTCCAGCGCCTTCTGCGTGTCCTGCAGGTCCGATGCGAAGATTTTTTAGATTACTGTGGCGGTATTGTCGGCCTTAGTCAGGTCCTCGTGGATGAATTGCACCGGCTGTACCAGATCGCTGGCCAGCGAGATTTTCACCTGCTGGAAGCCCCGCGCGCCGAGCAGCAGGCACAGGCCAACCACGCCTCCTTCGCTCGACTCCGTGCGTTCGGCAACTTCCGTCGCCGACATGTGGACCACTTCGGTGGCGTTGGCGATGATGAAGTCGGCGATGCGCCCGGCCGCTGGCGGCAAGGTGCTGCGGATTGCATGCAGCCGGTCGAGCACCCCCGCCGAAACTGGAAGTTTCCGGGTTTTCCTTATCGAGTGCCAAGCAATTTCTCCTCAACCCGTAGCCAGCAGCAGCTCAGGCTTCTTCTTGCCAATGCGCCCGTCAAGCACCTGGATGAAACGCATGCTGAGCCGCCGGGCGCCGAGCCCGCCCGTCTCTGGATTATCCCCGATCATCGTGACATCCAAAGGCTCCAGTTCCAGTCGGTTGCAACCCATCTTGAAGAGGGTGGGTTCCGGCTTGCCTATGATCCTATGCGGCACCGGTCTGGTGACGGCAAGGATCGCGGCAGCCAACGCCCCGGTTTCCGGTATCCGCTGGCCATGCGGGCCGGGACGGGAGCGATCGGGTGCGGCAACGAAAAGCTGCGCACCGCGCGCGACGGCGTCGCCGCCAGCGCCAGCTTGCGCTAGGTGAAGTAGCGATCTCGCGCCACAAGCACGATGTCTGGCCTGTTTTCGTCCAGCACAAATCCCCACCGGCTGGTCAGGCGTGTCGGTCTGTCCGAGGATCAGCTCGACCGCTATCCGCACGAGTTCTCGGGCGGCCAACGCCAACGCCTCTGCATCGCGCGGGCGCTAAGCCTGTCGCCGAAGATCATCGTCGCCGACGAGCCGGTCTCGGCGCTCGACGTTTCGATCCAGGCGCAGGTGGTCAACCTTTCCTATCTCTTCATCTCGCACGACATGGCCGTGGTGGAGCGCATGAGCCACCGCGTCGCGGTGATGTATATGGGCCGGATCGTCGAAATCGGTCCCCGCGCCGCGATCTTCGAAGACCCGCGCCACGACTATACGCGTGCGCTGCTGTCCGCCGTACCCAATCCCGATCCGTCGGTGCGAAGGCTCGCCGCTCCGGCACTGACGCAATTGCCGTCACCGATCCATCCGGTGGGATACATGCCGCCCGCACAGCGATACACAGAAGTCGCGCCCGGCCATCTGGTACTCGCTGCCTAAGCCCTGTTCCGGCAGAGGCGGAATGAGGCGAAGCGTGAATACAGCGGAAGCCTTTTGAACGCCGGCATTAGGAATAAAGCTCCCGCGCCGCGGGCCTCGGTCAAACCATCCCAACATCCTCATGGCTAGCATGAAGTGCCCAGTCGCCCGGGCAGAAGCGATCGCGGGCAAAGTTGTGCTGGTGCCAGTACGGATAGATGTAGGCCGGGCGGCTCGCCATGTTGAGCCTGTTGAGCTCCTCTTCACCGAGTTTCAGGTCGACGGCTGCGATGTTTTCCTTGAACTGCTGTTCGCTCAGGCCGCCGACCACGAGGGTCGAAACAGCCGGACGCGAGAGCGTCCAAGCGAGCGAGACCTGGGCGACCGACACGCCACGGTTTCTGGCGATTTCCTCCAATACGTCGACAATCGTCCAGAGCCGCTCCTCATCGCGGATCGGCGGCTCGGTCCAGCCGGCGGCTTGGCGCGATTCGGCGGGCGCCCTGTCGCGAGTGAAGGCGCCTGAAAGCAATCCGGCGGCCAGCGGGCTCCAGACCATGACGCCGAGACCCTGGTCCACCGAGATCGGCAGGAGTTCGTATTCAGCCTCGCGCGCCTCGAGCGTGTAGTGGATTTGCTGGGTGACGAAACGCGGCAGGTTTTTTGCGTCAGCGACGCCCAGCGCTTTCATGATGTGCCAGCCAGAATAGTTCGAGCAGCCAATGTAGCGGATCTTGCCTTGCTGCATCAACGTATCGAGTGCCGAGAGCATTTCGTCGACCGGCGTCAGCCCATCCCACTCATGCATGAAATAGATGTCGATGTGGTCGGTTCCGAGCCGCTTCAGGCTCAGTTCGCATTCCCGGATAAGATGGTAGCGTGAGGTGCCTTCGTCGTTCGGCCCGTCACCGATGCGCATGCGCGCTTTCGACGAAATGAGAACGCGGTTGCGTTTTTCTCCCAGCGCCTCCCCAAGAATCTCCTCCGAACGGCCCAGCGAATACATGTTGGCTGTATCGAAGAGGTTCACGCCGCCGTCGATGCAGATGTCGACAAGCCGCCTGGCCTCATTCACGCCCTGGCTGGCGACCTTGGAAAAGCCACCGACGCCACCGAACGAGAAGGTGCCCATCGCGATGGCCGAGACCTTGAGGCCGGAGCGTCCTAGCGTCCTGTATTCCATGGTTCTTACTCCCGAGAATAGGTTTGATATGGTCTGTCGTGGTGGTTCCGCCCAGCAGCGCTTCGGCCGCGAGTGGACGGAAGCGCGTGGCCAGATCGGCAGCGCTGTGGATGAATGCGATCTGCGGTATGGGAACGCCTCCTCGTTCCGCCACCCCGCAACTCAGTCCGCAGGCAGCTTTGCCGCAACTTTCGGGGCGCGGCGGCTGATGGGATGGGTCGCGCCCCGCTCGTGGCTTGCGCGCAGCACCAGATCGGCACCGACCAGGATCTTCACCGGTGGCTGTGGCTCTGCGGCGCTGATCAGGTCGTCGAGCATTGTTACGGCGAGATAGCCTATCTTGCGCTTGGAGACTTCGATCGTCGACAGTCCAGGCTCCATGGTTGCGCTTTGCGGCAAGTTGTCGAACCCGATGATCGAGACGTCATCGGGGATCGCGACGCCGTGCTCCTTGAGCGCCCGAATGAAACCGTAGGCAATAATGTCATTGGTGCAGAAATAGCATTCGGCAAGGTCAAGGCCGTCTTCGAGCAGCGCGCGGGTATCGACATAGGCACCGTCATATGTCGACTCCACCGACAGCACGTCAGCCTCGCGCACCTTAAGGCCGAGCCGCGCCATGTTGGTGAAGAAGGCGTCACGCCTGAGCCGGAAATTGGTCGTGTCGACATGCGAGGCGACGAAGCCGATGCGCTCGTAGCCCTGCTTTTGAAAACGGGAGAGCACCTTGTGCACCGCATCCTCGTTGTTCATGTCGACGAAGTTGGCGTCGACCACTTGGTAGAACGTGTCGATGAATACGGTCGGAAGGCCCAGCCCCTGGATCAGGCGGATGTCAGCCTCGCTGAGCTCCGTGCCAAGGGCAATGACGCCGGCTATGGGCGCCCCGGCAAGCGACTCCGCCACGGTGCTGATCGGCTGCCCCTCGAAGCTCACGACTTCGAGTGTGTAGTTGCGCCGTGTGGCCTCGGCCGACATGCCGTCTATGTAGTCGGAGATGAAAACGCTGTGATCCCGGTTCACGGTGTGGCCATGCTTGGCGATTTTCAGGAAGCGCAGTGTCGCTCCCGGCTCTGAGCCGCTTTTCGATACGCGCGGCACGTAGTTGAGGCTTGCGACTGCCTCGAGCACACGAGCCCGCGTGACGCCGGAAATGTCACCCTTTCCGTTAAGGACAAGCGAGACCGTGGCCGGCGATACACCTGCCGCACCTGCAATGTCCCGGATCGTCCGTGTTTTCTTGCCCTTCATGCGTACCCGAATGGCCCCCAATTTATGCTGCGGCTGCAGGAAAGTTTAGTAAACGTATTCGCTTTGGCTCGCGAGAGGTAGGCCAAAACCAAACCGTTCACAAGAAGGTTTCAACGATAACGGGCTTGCGTTGGCTAATTTGCTTTGCTAACTCTTTACTAAAGCTCGCGCTTGTTTACTAAACATGGGAGGAGACCATGCAGAAAGCCGGCGGGCAGCTGGTCATGCTCGTTGCGATCAATGGCCTGCTGCTGGTTCTTGGCGCCGTGATTTCCGGCGGCTCTTTTCTTTCGCTGTTCAATCTCCAGTCCATGGCGAGCCAGCTGCCGGAAATAGGTCTGCTGGCCATTGGCGTCATGCTTGCCATGTGCGCCGGCAATGGCGGCATTGACCTTTCCGGTATCGCGCTTGCGAACCTTTCCGGCGTCCTTTCAGCCGTGATCGTCTCGGCCTTCATTTCGAGCGGGGAAAGCGAGGCAGCCTTCAGCCTGGCGTTCATCTTCGGCGCATTGGCGATTGGCTTTCTGGGCGGCGTGATCAACGGTCTTCTGATCTCGAAGCTGAACATCACTCCCATCCTTTGCACGCTCGGTACGCAGATGGCGTTCATGGGGCTCGCGATCGTTGTTTCAGGTGGCAAGGCCGTGATGGTCGGCAGCCCGGCGCTGCTTTCCAGCATCGGCAACGACATGTTTCTCGAAGTGCCGATCAGCTTCCTGCTCTTCGTGATCGTAGCCGGCCTGATTGCGGCCGTTCTGAAGTTTACGCCCTACGGGCTGTGGTTGATGCTGATGGGCACCAATCCCAAAGCCGCGGTCTATGCCGGCTTCCCGAAGACCGGCGTTCTGGTCGCGACCTATGCGATCAGTGGCCTGCTTTCCGGACTGGCAGGCATCATCATCGCCGCGCGCAACGTCAATGTGAAGTTCGATTATGGCAGCTCCTACCTGCTGATCGCGATCCTCATCGCGGTCATGGCGGGGGTGAAGCCCGAGGGTGGCTACGGACGGGTGGTCTGTGTGGTGCTGAGCGCGGTGGCGCTGCAGCTGATGTCCAGCCTTCTCAACTTCGGCGGACTCTCGAATTTCGTGCGCGACTTCGCCTGGGGCCTGCTGCTTCTCACGTTCCTGGCGGTCGGTCGATACGACCTCACGGGCTTCCTGTTCCCCGGTATTCGCCAGACGGTTTCTTCGGTGCCTGTCCCTCACGCGCCGAAGCAAGACAACTGAGGGATATCTAATGTGGAGGAGAGAATGAAAACGCTATCCAAGAAGTTTCTGGCAGGCACCGCAGTTGCGGCAGCGATGCTCACCGGTTCGGTCGGCGCGCTCCTGGCGCAAGATAAGCCTGTCATCGCCACCGTGGTGAAGATCAGCGGTATCCCGTGGTTCGACCGCATGAGCACTGGCGTGCAGGCTTTCGCTGAGGCGAACCCGGATGTTGTCGCGAGCCAGAGTGGTCCGGCAACTGCGGATTCCGCGCAGCAGCTTCAGATCATCCAGGACCTCGTTGCGAAGGGTGTCAGCGCACTCGCTGTCGTGCCGATGGATCCGGCCGTTCTGGAAGGCACCCTCAAGCGCGCAATGGAACGCGGCATCGTGGTGGTGACGCATGAGGCCGACAACCAGATCAATACCCAAGCCGACGTCGAGGCCTTTGACAATGCCGACTATGGCGCAGCGCTCAACGAACGCCTTGCGAAATGCATGAACAATGAAGGCAAGTGGACAACCTTCGTCGGTTCGCTTGGCAGCCGGACGCACATGCAGTGGGTCGGCGCTGGCGAGGAGAACGCCAAGAAATACTCCGGCATGCAGCTCGTCGATCCGAACAATGAATCGTTCGACGACGCCAACGGCACCTATGAGAAGGCCAAGGAGATCCTGCGCAAGCATCCGGACATCAAGGGCTTCCAGACTTCCGCGGGCAATGATGTGCTCGGTGTCGGCCGGGCGATCGACGAAGCCGGTTTGTCGGGCAAGATTTGCCTGGTCGGCACCGGCCTGCCGAACCCCTCGGCCGACCTGCTCGAAACCGGTGCGATCACCGCAATCGGTTTCTGGGATCCTCAGAAAGCCGGCATGGCGATGAACGCCGTCGCGAAGCTCCTTATCGAAAAGAAAGAACTCACGGACGGCATGGACCTCGGCGTTGAAGGCTACAACAAGGTAGCGGTGAAAAAGGGTGCGGGTGAGGGCCTGCTGATCATCGGCAATGGCATGGTCCTTGCCGACAAGGCTACCTACAAGGACCACATGTTCTAGTAGCCCTCCCAGGCCGGACGGGGCGCTATCCGAAAGCGCCCCGTCCGTCAGTTCACGAAGGATTCCGACGTGTCGGCAAAAGAACACAGCGAGCAAGGCACCGGCCCGTTCCTGGAGCTCAGGAACATCCACAAACGGTTCGGTGGCGTGCATGCCCTTCGCGGCATATCCCTGACGCTCGAACTCGGCGAGGCCTACCATCTGCTAGGCGAAAACGGCTGCGGCAAGAGCACGGTGATTAAGATCATGTCCGGAGCGCTGGAGCCGAGCGACGGAGAGATCGTGCTGGATGGTCAGACCTTCTCTTCGCTTTCGCCTATCCAGTCGCTGGCCACCGGCATCGAGACCGTCTACCAGGACCTCTCGCTTCTGCCGAACCTGACGGTTGCCGAAAATGTTGCGCTGAACGAGCAGCTCGTTGGCGCGAACGGACGCCTCGCACGGCTCTTCGACCGCTCCCGCCTCAGGCAGACCGCCGAAAGGGCGCTTGCCATGGTCAGCCTGCCGACCGATCGTGCTTTCCTCGGTACCACCGTTTCCGACCTGCCGCTCGCCACGCGCCAGCTTGTCGCCATCGCCCGTGCGATCGCCACCCGGGCGAAGCTGGTCATCATGGACGAACCGACGACGTCGCTCACCCGCCGGGAGGTCGATAATCTCATTCGCGTCGTCGAGCGCCTCCGCTCTGAAAACGTTGCCGTCCTGTTCGTGACCCACAAGCTCGATGAATGCTACCGCATCGGTGGCGATGCCATCGTCTTTCGCGACGGCCAGTGCGTGGCCCAGGGGTTGATTGAGCAATACACGAAGAAGGAGCTCACAGAGCTGATGACCGGCCGATCGATCGGTTCTGAACGCTATCGGACGGGCAAGCCGGCGGAGGCAGAACTCTTCGCAGCGTCCAGCCTCGTGGCGCCCGGTGTGCACGATATCAGCTTCACGGTCCGCAAGGGCGAAATCCTCGGGATCACCGGGCTTGCGGATTCAGGCCGCAACGAACTTGCCATGGCCATCACCGGCATTGAGCCCGCCAGCGGCGGCACGATCTCGGTTGACGGGCGCAAGGTTGCGATCCGCCGCCCTGCGGATGCGATTGGCCATGGCATCGGCTATGTGCCGGAGGATCGCCTCGCCGAAGGTCTTTTCCTCGACAAGTCGATCTTCGAGAACGAGATCGCGCTGATCCTGACTAGGCTCAGCAACGCATTCGGCATCATCGACAAGAACAAGGGTCGTGCCATTGCCGCGCGCCTTTCCGAGGAGATGCGCCTCAACACGAAGAACCTCGACCTGCCGGTCGGGGCTCTTTCCGGAGGCAACCAGCAGCGCGTGCTGATCGGCCGTTGGCTCAGCATTGCGCCGAAACTCCTCGTGCTGCACGGTCCGACGGTTGGCGTCGACGTCGGCTCCAAGGACATGATCTATCGTGCGATCCAGTCTCTCGCCGAAGCCGGCATGGGTCTTGTCATCGTCAGCGACGACCTGCCGGAGTTGCTGCAGAACGCCGATCGCATACTGGTCATGAACAGTGGCCGTGTCGTCGCTGAATTCGAAGCAGAGCGGGCGACCGAGGACCAGGTTTACAAGGCCATGCTAACCTCGGAACTGGAGGCCGTCCAATGAGCACTTCACGGATCGACGGGCTCTCCGAAAACACATCCCGGTCCTTCAGCCTGGGCGAACTCGTGCGCAGAAGGCCGGAATCGATCACCTTCATGCTGCTGGTCGCGATCTGTGCGATCGTCGCGATCGTTAATCCCGCCTTCCTGCAGCCCTCGACGCTCATCGACATCGGCCGCGCAAGCGTTGTCATGGGCCTCTTCGCGCTAGGCGTCTTCATCATATTGGCCGCTGGCGGTATTGACGTCTCGTTCACGGCGATTGCCGCCTTCACCATGTATTCGTTGACGGTGCTGGTGTTGAACCACTTCCCCGGCATGCCGATGGCGGTAATCATGCTGATCGCAGTCGCCGGCGGCGCGCTTCTCGGCATCATCAACGGCCTGCTCGTCCATCACCTGAAGGTTCCGTCGCTGATCGTCACGATTGGCACGCAATATCTGTTCCGCGGTTTCCTGCTCTCCTTCATCGGAACGGTGTGGATTATGTCGCTGCCGCCGCAGATGGGCGCCTTTGGCCGGATGCCGCTCTTCCAGTTCGAATCCGCCAATGGCGCGCTCGTAACGCTGCCCGTCTACTTCCTGATCCTGCCGATTGCGGCGCTCGTGACCTGGTGGATTCTGAACCGTACCCTGATGGGGCGGGCGATCTTCGCGGTCGGGGGCGATGCCAATATAGCAAGCCGTCTGGGCTATAATTTGCGCACCGTGCACGTCTTCCTGTTCGGCTATGCTGGGGCATTGGCTGGCCTTGCCGGCATCATCCATGTCTGCGCAAACCGGCAGGCCAACCCCTTCGACCTGGTCGGAACTGAAATCAACGTGATTGCTGCCGTCGTGCTCGGCGGTGCGCGGATAACCGGCGGCACCGGCACGGTTCTTGGTACCATCCTCGGCGTGCTTCTGATCGTCGTCATCAACAGCGTTCTGGTCATGGTCGGTATACCCAGCACTTGGCAACGGCTGGTCGTGGGCAGCTTCATCCTGCTTGCCGCCGCCTTCTTCGTCACGCGCCAGCGCAAGAAATAAGCCCTTACCCAAAGAGGACCCTATGAAGAAGTTTTTGAACGACCCGGTCAATTTCGCCGACGAGATGCTGGAGGGCATATACAAGGCGCATCCAGCCGTCACCTATGTGGCCGATGACAAGCGTTGCCTCGTCACGAACAAGCTCAAGGGTGGCAAGGTCGGGATCGCTACCGGCGGCGGCTCGGGGCACCTGCCGTTGTTCCTCGGCTATGTCGGCGACGGCATGCTCGATGGTGCCGCCGTTGGTGGTGTCTTCCAGTCGCCCAGTGCCGAGCAAATGTACCAGGTAACCAAGCATATCGATCAGGGTGCCGGCGTTCTCTATATCTACGGCAACTACAGCGGCGACATCATCAATTTCGACATGGCCGCCGAACTGGCTGATCTCGACGGCATTCAGGTCAAGCAGGTCGTTGGCAATGACGACGTTGCCTCTTCCGTCGTCGGCGAGGAGCACAAGCGCCGTGGCGTCGCCGGCATATTCTTCGTCTACAAGGCTGCGGGAGCCGCAGCAGCCGAGGGACTGTCGCTCGATGAGGTGAGCCGCCTGGCAGACAAGGCGCGCCTGAGAACCCGAACCATGGGCGTCGCCCTTTCCAGCTGTGTCGTGCCGGAAATCGGCCACGCGACCTTCTCAATCGGCGAGGACGAGATGGAGATCGGCATGGGCATCCACGGCGAGCCCGGAATCAGCCGCAAGAAGCTCGCACCGGCCGACGAGGTGATCGACGAGATGATGGAGCGTATCTTCGCCGAACAGGACTATAGAAAGGGCGATGACGTGGCTGTCCTTGTCAACGGTCTTGGCGGTACGCCGATGGAAGAACTCTATATCCTCTTTCGTCGTGTCTCCCAGCTTCTGGAATTGCGCGGCGTTACGGCGAAGCACGTCTGGGTCGGCGAATTCGCCACTTCCATGGAGATGGCCGGCGCTTCCGTCTCGATCCTGCATCTCGACGAGGAGCTGGACCGGCTGGTAGCTGCGCCTGCGAACACCCCCTTCTTCAAGCATGTCGCGGGTTGAGGCAGGCCAATCATGGATAAGATCACGGCTTCCGATATCATCCGGCTGTTCGACGCATGGAAAACGCTTTTTGCCGAAGAGCGCGAGTTTCTCATAGCGCTCGACGGCAAGGTCGGCGATAGCGACCTCGGCATCACCATGAGCAAGGCCTTCGCAGCTGCCGCCGAGGCGCTCCAAGGGGAAGGCGAGGTGGCGGGTATCGCAAAGCTGCTCCGTACCGCGGGCGCTACCATGGCCCGCACGGCGCCGTCCACGATGGGAACCCTGACGGCGACCGGATTTTTGCGCGCGAGCAAGGCGGTCGAGGGAAAGGACGCACTCGGCACTGCTGAAGTCGCCGCCTTCTGGCGCGCCTTTCGCGACGGCGTCGCCGAGCGCGGCAAGGCCAAAGTCGGCGACAAGACGTTGCTCGATGTCCTCGATCCGATAGCGATGACCCTCGACGAGCAGGCAGAAAGGGGGGCGTCGTTGGCCGAGGCTCTGGCCGTAACGGCGGCTGCGGCCGAGCGCGCGCTCAAGGCCACGGAAGCCATGCTGGCACAGCACGGCAAGGCAGCCGCCTTCCAACAGAAGACGATCGGCCTGCAGGATGCGGGAGCGACCGTTGGTTATTTCCTGATCATGCGGATGGCTGATTTTGTCGCGGAGACCTAGCAGCTAGGTGGCTCTAACGTTCCGGCAATCCGGCCTCGACCATTGTCTGGCGGAGTTGCTTGCTTGCCTCGAGAAAAATCGGACTGACATTCTCGGTGGGTGATGCGACGTTGAGTGCCGTCGATCCGGGCCGCAATTCCAGGGCTTTCGCCATAGCCGCGCTTGCCTCGTCCGGTCGGCCGAGGCGCTGATAGGCCGAGGCCAGCAACATGTAAGGCCGCCCCGATGCCGGCGTGATGGCGATTGAGCGTTCCAGCCAGCGCACTGCTTCTTCGTTGTGGCCCATGAACAGGTTGGCCCATCCTATGCCAAGCAGCCAGGTCCAGCGGGAGACCACTGGTGTGTCGAACCGATCGGCCTGCTTGAACGTTACCAGGGCGTCCTCGAAGCGCCCGAGATGAATCTGCGTGAGACCCAACTGGTAAAGAGCTGACCCATTCCACGGTGCGAAGTCCAGAACCTCCGCGCAGGCGACCAGGCTTTCTATGAAGTTGTTGGTCGCGGTGAGGAAGCGGCAATAAGCTTCCAGCACGGGAATGTATCTCGGCTTGGCACGCAATGCGTTCTCCAGCAACGATCTGGCATTGCTCTCTGCCCCAGCGCTGTCGGCCGGACCGTACCAGATCATCTGAATCCCGCGCGTCTGAAGGGCGGCAAGCGCGACTTGCAGATCGACATTGTCGGGTTCGCCGGCAAGCGCGTTCTCCAGCATCGTTTGCGATGCCAGAAAACGTTCCCGCGAGGTTTGGTTGATCGAGGCTGCAGCCTGTTCGATGACGACTTTTGCGTTGCTGCCGCCGGTGGCGGTGCCGGCTTCCAGAAGCGCATTCAGGCTACGCGTCAGCGTGTCGCCGACCCCTGCAGCAAGCCGCGATTGCAGGAGTTGCGCGTCCGGCTCATCGATCCCTAGCGAAACGGAGGCGACCGACTGGACCTCGCCGGTGGCGGCTTTGATCACACGCGCCTGCAGGACCCAGGATTGCTGGTCTTTTTGCAATTCCCCCTGCAGCACGAAGTCGGATTGCGTTGAAGAGGGGGATGCCTGCACGGATTTGGCCGCTGTCATGCCCGATCGCGGCGCCACCACGCGGATATTGTCGATTTTGGCCAGGCCGTTGATCAGGCGCTCGGTTACCCCGTTGGCTATCACCGCCGCCGTACGGTCGTCACTGGCGTGGACTATCGGCAGCATCGCGATTGTCGGCGCTTCGTGCTTGAACAAGAGGTCTGGCGCAAGGACTGCGATGGCAAAGCCGATGATAGCGCAAAGCGCTGCCCCGGCGGCGATTGCCGCCGGGCTGCGCAGGCCGAAACGAAATCGTCGTCTTTGCCCGGCTATTTCAGGTTCGAAAGCCGTGTCTGCTATTCCTTCGCTGTCCTCGGCGGCAAGCGTCGGTTCCGTCTGCTCCGAAAAGGCGCTCGGCCGGCCTGATACCTGGGCCTCAAACAGATAGCCTCGACCGGAGATGACCTTGAGCAACTGCCGCTGATCATCTCCGAGGGCGGTACGAATCTCACGAATGCACTGGAACAGGCTGTCTTCGCCGACATGGATGTTCGGCCAGACCGTCTCCATCAGTTCCTGCTTGCTGACGATGCGCTGGGCATTGGTGACAAGTAAATGCAGCATGGCAAAAGGCTTCGGCCGCAGCCGTATAGGCTCGCCCTCGGGACCACGCAGCTCGGCACGCTGCTGGTCAAGCTCAAAGCCGGCAAACCGGAGCACTATATCCCCACCCCATATTAGGGACGGTGCAAATATCAGAAAAACTTCAGAATGTCATCATGACCCCTTCAGGACACCTTGCGCCTTTCATGGGATGGAAGTGTCGAGATTGCTACTTTGGGTAGTGATAACGCGGGGGAATCCACGTTGAGTTTAAAGGTGCTTGTGCGGAACCCGGCGCATAGGGCCGATATCGTTTGCCGGTTATGCGCCACCTCGGTGCCATTGCAGCAATCTCACTTGCTTTGGGTGCGTCGAGTCCCGGTCGCGCCCACGCCGCGGATTTCATATCTGGCGACTGATCTTCCCGAATCTTTGCAGTGCCACGTTCACCAAGCCTGGGCTGCAGTCAGGTGGTTGCATGTATAGCGGAACAGAATTGGCGAGTTTTAGGAACGTATCGACTTCTGGGCGAAGGAGGCTTTCAGCAGAACAGATTGTGGCCAATCCGGCGCTGTATGGATTCATACGACGGCAAGCGCAGACTATGCTGGCGAGCTTCAAGGCCGACCCCCGCTTGGGCTCCGTCTTCGCAACCCAGCAGCGGTGGCTGATGGCCCATGCGGCCCTTTCGCTGGTATTTAGAAGGGAGAGCCCTGAACATCGCGCCGAGACGACTGCGGCGCGAATCTTCGAACTGGTGGAGACGTACGGCATCGCCAGTCGCAACACTGCTGATACGTTTCTGAAGGAGTTGCTGCACTACAACATCATCGTTCATGCTCCATGCAGCGGCGACAAGCGCGTGCGTCTGCTGAGGCCATCAGAGTCTGCGTTGATCGTGCTCAACAACTGGATTGTGGCTCATCTTAAGACATTGGACGGGCTGGACGGCGGCCAGCGGTGTGTGACCTACTGGAGCAATCTGGGCGGTCTTTCACGCATCCAGCCTCTGATTGCCGACCGCCTCCTGTCCGCGCCTGAAGTGCGGCAACCGGAACAGACCTTCTCCCTTTTCACGTGGTTGAACAATGGCGGGGTGGTGATGGATTGGCTGTTCGGGGGAATTGATCCCGCTGACGCTACTGCCGATCGTATTCCGACAGGGGTATTGTCGATCAGCGATTTCGCAGATTTCCTGAAGCTCTCAAGGACACATCTTGATCGTAAGTTTCGTGAGGCCGAGCGGCTGGGCAGTCTCGGTTGGAGGGGACGCAGGGGCCGCTCGATGATGTGGATATCGAAAGATTTCCTTGAGGAGTATGTGACCGCTCAAGCAGTCAAGCTCGCCATAGTCGATGCAGCCTATGACAATTGCTTCGGTTCTCCGGTTCCTGGAATGGCCGAGAGAAGTTCGCGGGTGTAGCTGTGATGGGGGTCGGCGAACAGTTGTGAGGTGGGACGTATTTCGACGATCTCGCCATGCCGCATCACCGCCATGCGGTCGCATATCTGGGCAGCGACGTGCAGGTCGTGAGTGATGAAGAGCATGGCCAGATTGAGCCTGGACTTAAGCTCTTCCAGAAGCTTGAGAACCTGAGCCTGGATCGTAACGTCGAGGGCGGAAACCGCCTCGTCGGCGACCAGAACGTCCGGCTTGAGCGCGAGCGCGCGGGCAATGCCGACACGCTGGCGCTGACCGCCGGAGAATTCATGCGGCAGGCGATCGGCGGCGCGGGCGTCGAGGCCTACAAGTTCCAGAAGCCTTTGTGCCTCTTTAAGCGCCTCGGTCCGTGACAGGCCATGCGCCATTGGTCCGTCGGCAATGCTGAGGCCGATCTTGCGGCGTGGGTTCAGCGATGCGAAGGGATCCTGAAAGACCATCTGGATGCGGCTGCGCTGGCGGCGCAATTCCTCGCCGCGCAAAGCGCTGAAGTTTTGCCCTCCCAGTTCCACCGCGCCGCCGTCGGCATCGATGATGCGCGTGACGAGCCGCGCGATCGTGGATTTGCCGGAACCGGATTCGCCGATGAGGCCGAGTGTCTCCCCGCGATGGATAACGAAGCTGACATCCTTGACCGCATGGACGAGACGGCCGGAGCGGAACAGGCCGCCTTTCGGCGCGTAGGTCTTCGTAAGCCCGGTGACGGAACAGGCGACCGGGGCCGCATCCTGCGAGGCCCGCTCGGGAGGAATCTCGGAAGGCACCGCCGCCAGAAGGGCTTTCGTATAGGGATGAGAGGGATGTTTCAGGACGTCCATGACAGTGCCTTGCTCGACGAGCACGCCCTTTTGCAGAACCAGCACGCGGTCGGCAATGTCGGCGACCACGCCGAAATCGTGGGTGATGAAGACCACCGCCATGCCGCGGCGCTGCTGGATATCGCGGATCAGGCGCAGGATCTGGGCCTGCGTGGTCACGTCAAGCGCGGTCGTGGGTTCGTCAGCGATAAGAAGGGTCGGTTCGAGCGCAAGCGCCATGGCGATCATCGCGCGCTGGCGTTGTCCGCCGGAAAGCTGATGCGGATAAGACCTGACGATGCGTGCTGGGTCGGGTAGCCCGACCTCGGCTGCCAGCGAGATGGCTTTCGCCGTGCGCTCCGCCGGGGTCAGCAGGTCGTGGGCTTCGAACACCTCCGCAATCTGCTCGCCGATCCGCATCGCCGGGTTGAGCGCTGTCATGGGCTCCTGGAAGATCATTGCAATGCGCTGGCCGCGCAAGGCGCGCATCTGTTGCTGGTCGATCTTTGCGAGATCGATGCCGTCAAAGAGAATTTCGCCGCGCTCGATGCCTATGGGCTTGGGCAGCAGGCCCATCAACGCCTGCGCGCAGAGCGACTTGCCGGACCCGGATTCGCCGACAACACAGAGAAATTGCCTTGCCGGAAGGTCGAAGCTGAGATCGACAAGAGCATACTTGCGGTCACCGCCTTCAGGCAGCGTCAGGGTCAGGTTGCGGATAGAGACGACATTTTTGTCTGTCATGGCGAAGTTTCCTGTGGGCGTCGCGTTCAATAGCCGAGCGCTATGCCGTCCTTGCGGTGGTCGGAAGCGCCGAGCAACACGCCGCGTTCGTGGTCGATCCAGATGGCCTGGCAGCCGCCAAGGGGTTCATCCACCCATTCGGTTACATGTCCGCGCCGCTCCAGATTCTGCTTTATGTCGGCTGGAATGGTTGGCTCCAGACCAAGCTTGCCGTCGAACCAGAAACTGCGAGGCTGGTCGGAAGCCATCTGCACGTCGTATCCGCGATCCAGAACCTGGGACAGGATGTGCGCGTGTCCGGTCGCCTGATACTGGCCGCCCATGACGCCGAACGACATCACGGTCCGGCCACCCTTCGTCACCATGCCAGGGATAATGGTGTGGAACGGCAGCTTGCCCGGACCGATCGCGTTGGGATGGCCTTTATTCAGCGAAAAGCCCGATCCGCGGTTCTGCAGCAGGACGCCCGAACGGGGCGCGTAGATGCCACTGCCGAAGGCGAAAAAGATCGAATTGATGAGCGAGATGGCGTTGCCGTCCCGGTCGACGACGGTGACGTAGACCGTATCCTTATGCGTCGGCCCGTCCCACGCATCGGCGGGCGTCGCCCGTTCAAGGCTGATCTGATCGCGTATCTGCGCGATGGAGGGTTCGGACAAGAGCGCGTCGATATCGAAAGTCGTGTGTGCTGGATCGGCAATCAGCTGGTTTCGCAAGGCATAGGCGGCTTTGGTCGCTTCCGCCAGAAGATGGATGCGGTCGGCCTCCGTCAGCTTTGCGTCCTTGAGGGCGAAGCCGTCGAGAATTCGCGCAATGACAAGAGCGGCCAGCCCCTGGCCGTTGGGCGGGCACTCAAGCAGATCGTGATCGCGGTAACGGGCCGAAATTGGAGACGCCTCGAAGGCTTCGTAATCGGCAAAATCGGATTCTTCGTGAAGTCCGCCCAGCGCCTTGAGAGTCTCGACGATCTCGGCGGCGACATCTCCATGGTAGAAGGCTTCGCGGCCGTTCCTGGCGATGTTGCGCAAGGTGGTTGCCAGTGCGCGGTTGCTGATGCGCTCGCCGGTTATCGGGGCACGGCCCTTGGGCAGGAATTGCGCTGCCGAGGCCGGGTATTTTGCAACGCGATCGCCATAGCGTTCCCAGTCGAGCGCGACACGCGGGGTGATGCAGAAGCCTTCTTCTGCGGCTTCGATGGCCGGCCGCAGCACCTGCTCCATGTCGAGGGCGCCATGCGAGTTTATGAGCTTGCACCAAGCATCGACAGCGCCGGGAACGGTCACGGCGTGCACCGATCCATCGGGAATGACGTCAAAGCCGGCGTCGAGATAATAGTCGAGCGCGGCCGCGTTCGGCGCGCGACCGGAACCGTTCAGCGACACCGGCTTGCCGCCGGCCGGAGAATACATGGCAAAACAGTCGCCGCCGATGCCGGTCATGTGGGGGTCGATGACGCTTTGCAACGCGACTGCCGCGACTGCCGCATCGATCGCATTCCCGCCGGCACGCAGAACATCGATCGCCACTAGGGTCGCCTGCGGATGGGAAGTCGCCGCCATGCCCTTGTCGGAGATCGTCACGGAACGTCCGGGCTTCATGAAATCGCGTTCGAGCATGATTACAACCTTGTCAGGACTGCTGATGGCGCCGCGCCGTATGCGGCGTTGTCGCAGACGATCGTTACGTTCGGGTGGAGCTGCAGAAAGGATGCGGGACAGGCGTCGCAAACCGGGCCGTTGATTGCCGCATCAAGCGCTGCGGCCTTGGCCGCGCCCGTGGCAAGAAGAACGATCTCACGTGCTTCGAGTATCGTTCCGATGCCCATTGTAATGGCGTGACGAGGCGGTGTTTCGCCGACCGGAAAATCCGCCCTATTGGCCTCGATCGTCATGGTTGAAAGCTCTACCGCACGGGTACGCGACATGGGGGTGGAGCCGGGTTCGTTGAAGGCGATATGGCCGTTCCGGCCAATTCCGAGCAGTTGCAGATCGATGCCGCCGGAAGCCGAGATAGCCGTTTCATAAGCTTTGGCCACGGCCTCGAAATTGGGTGCGCCGCCGTCTGGCAGGTGGTAATTGCTCGGTTCGATGTCCACCTTCGAGAAGAGCTTCTCGCGCATATAGGCGCTGAAGGAAGAGGGGTGGCCGTTGGGCAGGCCGCAATATTCGTCAAGATTGAAGCTCGTGACGCGCGCGAACGAAAGCTTTCCGTTGTTGTAGGCGGCCACAAGGCGGTCGTACACGCTTTTCGGCGAATTTCCAGTGGCAAGGCCCAGGACGATATCCGGCCTGGCCGATATGGCCACCTCGAAGCGTCTCGCAACTTCTCGCGCGGCTGCTTCGGCATTGGTGCTGACGATGATTTTCGGTCGGCTGAGAATGCTGGACATCACGCTCATACGCGGTGCTCCACTTCCGAAGCCGGGGTGCCGTCGAGGGCAAGTGTCGGGACTTCGAACAGAATTTCGCGCAGACGGTCGAGCGCCGTGGCGATCGTGCCGAAAAGGCCCGCGCGGCTGCCAAGCCTGCTGATGGTGCAGTCCACCGGGTCCGGCATGCAGCGGGCGAGATGATGGACGACGCGGTCGACCAGTTCGGCGCGCGCGCCGACACTGCCGCCAAAAATGATTTTTTCCGGATCCAGAACCGCCGCCACCGCCAGGACCGACTGGGCCAGAGTGCGCGCAACTTCGTCGATCGTCGCGATTGCGATTGGGTCTTCCTGAACGACGCGGTCAAAAATGTCGCGCACGCTGAGATTGGGCTGCCCTCCGAGGCATTCATAGCGCGCGCAGATCGCGGCGCTTCCGATGGCTGATTCCAGCGCACCGGATTTGAAGGTGCGCGCATCATAGGGATCGGCACCGATCGGCAGCGTCGAGACTTCGCCGGCTGCTCCCCGCGCGCCCCTGACGATCTTGCGTTCGTTGATAATGCCCATGCCGATGCCGGTTCCCAGAGCGACAAAAACGAAACTATCCGAACTGCGTCCTTCGCCGAGCCATTGCTCGCCCTTGGCTGCCATGTTCACGTCGTTGCCGGCGACGATCTGAAAGCCGACCCGAGCACCAAGCTCCTTCTCGAAGGCAAGCTGTTCGAAATCCGCAATATTCGGGACCATGATGAGGCGTTTGGTGCGCGGATTGAAAGCGCCTGGGATGCCGACAACTCCAACGCGGATGGTTCGCGTATCCACGCCTGCACCCTCCGCCAGCGTCGTGCTCAGACGGGCAATCTGGTCGATGACGTGCATGCCGCCTCGGGGATCGGTTGTCTCGACGGTTTCGCTGACGATGCTGCCCGCCATGTCGGCAAGTGCCGCGCGGATCTTGGTGCCACCGAGGTCGACGCCGAGAACCAAAGTCCGCCGCGCGTTGATCTCATAGTTGACGGCGCTGCGACCGACATTGCCCTGAGTGCGCCCTGTTTCGCGCAGCCAGCCGCCTTCTTCCAGTTCGCGCACGACCTCCGACATCGTCTGCTTGGAAAGCCCTGTTACGCGCGCCAGTTCAGCCCGCGAAATCGGACCCTGGTCCCAGACGGCGCGCATTACGGTGCGCAACGTCGTTTGTCTTGCCGTGGAGGAAGTGTCGTTCATCTGTTATGCCATTTTAGTCAACTTACCGAACAAATTATAGGTAACAGGGGCGTCGTCAAGTGTATTTCTCGGCATATTTTGACAAGGAAACTGTCAAAATGTCGCATATACCCGATAATTAGTCCGGTAGCTTTACAATATCAAATTGCTGTGCTTGGATCGCTGGGTAGGGAATGTAATTTCGGGCGTAATGACGCCGAATGGAGAGGCAGAATGAGAGTTTCCAAAAGGCTGTTGGTAGCCGTTTGTGCGTTGGCGATGGGCGCCGGATCCGTAAGCGCGGCAACGCTGCGCGTCGGTATGCAGGACGATCCCGATGCGCTGGACCCGGCAACCGGCGGCACCTATGCCGGGCGCATTGTCTTTGCCGCGCTTTGCGACAAGCTGGTCGATATCGATGCCAACCTGCAGATCGTTCCGCAACTGGCGACCGAATGGAACTGGAGCGAAGACAACACCGCGCTCAACCTGACCTTGCGGTCAGGTGTCACATTCCAGGACGGCACTCCTTTCGATGCTGAAGCGGTGAAGTTCAACATCGAGCGCATGCAGACGAAGGAAGACTCGCGGCGCAAGGGTGAACTGGCGCCGATAACCAACGTCGAGGTTATCGATCCGACGCATGTGAAGTTGCAGCTCAGCGAGCCTTATACGCCGCTGTTGTCGGTGCTGACCGATCGTGCCGGCATGATGGTGTCTCCCACGGCTGCCCGGTCAAGCGAAGAATTCGCTGCCAACCCGGTTTGCTCGGGCCCCTACAAGCTCGTCGAGCGTCGCGCCCGAGATGTTATTCGTCTTGAGAAATATGATGGCTACTGGAACGCGCAGAACATCGGTTACGATGCTGTAGACTATCTCTACATCCCCGATTCCACCGTGCGCCTCTCCCGCTTACAGGCTGGTGATCTGGAAGTAGCCGAGCGCATCGCACCCTCGGATCTTCCGGCCATTCGCGCAGACAGCACCCTTGCCTTGCACGCCGCCCCGGGGTTGGCTGTGACGCATCTGATGATCAATGTCGGCAAGGGCGATTTCGCCAAGACGCCGATCGGTCAGGAACCGCGCCTGCGCAAGGCTCTGGAGCTTTCGCTGGATCGCAACGTCATCAATCAGGTGGCATTCGGCGGCGAGTTTCTTGCCGACAATCAGATGATCCCTCCGTCGAGTGCCTTCTACAGCACGAGCCACTCCGTTCCCCCGCGGGACCTGGATGCCGCCAAGGCGCTAATCGCCGAAGTTGGCGGCGGCGCTCCCAGGTTGGAAATCACCTATGAGAACTCGCTGTCGGACGGCCGCGTTGCGCAGATCGTGCAGTCGCTCGCCGGTGAGGCCGGTTTCGAGGTGACATTGCTGCCGCTCGAGACTGCGTCCGCCATCGAGCGCTATCTGGCCGGTAACTTCCAGCTCTACATCGGCAACTGGAGCGGACGAGCCGACCCGGACCCGACGCTCTATGCGTTTTACGGCAGCAAGGGCGGCCAGAATGTGAATGGCTATAGCAATCCAAAGATGGACGAGATTCTGCTTGCCGCTCGCAAGGCTTCGGATACGGAGGCCCGCAAAGCGCTGTATGCGCAGGCGACCGACCTGTATCTCAACGAGTTGCCGACGATTCCGCTTTATCATCCGAACTGGTTCTATGCAGCGCGCGCCAAGGTTGGCGGCATAGAGATCTATCCGGACGGAATTCTGCGCCTGGCCGGTCTGAAGCCTGCTGAATAAGGGCGAGCCTTTCGACGAGAGGCGTCCGGACCGGTTCCGGGCGCCTCGGAGTTTTCAACCTGCAAGGCCCGTTCGAGGTCCATCCATGATTGCCTTTGTGCTTCGACGGTTCGCTGTCGCCATCCCGACATTGCTGCTGGTCTCCGTGTTGGTTTTCGGGCTTCTCAAGCTGTTGCCCGGCGACCCGGCGCTTGCCCTTGCAGGCGAAGAGCGCGACCCCGCGGTGATCGAATTCCTGCGGGCGAAATATAGCCTCGATAAGCCTATCCCCGTTCAGTATGCGCATTGGCTCGGCGGCATCCTGCAGGGCGATTTCGGCCTTTCCATAAGGACGCGGCTGCCCGTCGGCGAAATGATCGTCCAGAAGCTTCCGGTGACCATCCAGCTTTCGGTCATGGCGATGATCATTGCTTTCATCGTCGGCATACCGGCAGGCGTTCTGGCCGCTATCAAGCGCGGTACGCCGATCGATTACGGCGTCAGCATATTGGGGCTGGCCGGCCTGTCTGTGCCGAGTTTCTGGCTCGGCATAATGCTGATCCTGTTCTTCGCCGTGGGGCTGGGATGGCTGCCGTCGGGCGGCTATGTCGGCTTCTTCGAGTCGCCGATTGACAATCTGCGCTACACGCTGCTGCCGAGCATCGTCCTTGGCACCGCCGCTGCCGGCATCGTCATGCGGCATACGCGCAGTTCGATGCTGACCGCTCTCAGGCAGGACTATGTGCGAACAGCGCGTGCAAAAGGGCTGCGAGAATATGTCGTCGTGACGCGGCATGCGCTGAGGAACGGGCTCGTTCCAGTCGTTACGACCAGCACGCTGCATCTGGGTGAACTGCTTTCGGGCGCGGTGCTGACCGAACAGGTCTTCGGCATTCCTGGCTTCGGCAAGATGATCGTCGACGGTGTCTTCAGCCGCGACTACGCCGTGGTGCAGGCGGTGGTGCTGTGCGCGGCAGCGATGTTCCTGCTGATGAGCCTTATCGCAGACATTGCCTATCTCATCCTGAGCCCGAGGTTGCGCACATGACCACGCTCGATACGCCTGCGCCTTCCACTAGTCGCCGCAAGTCTGCCTTCCAAAGGTGCATCAGCCATCCAAGCACGATCATTGGCGGCTCGATCGTCGTATTCTTCGTACTGGTGGCGATTTTTGCGCCGCTGCTGGCGCCCTTCGATCCAAACCTCTCCGACTGGCTTTCCATACGCCAGGCTCCGTCGGCGTTGCACTGGTTCGGGACGGACGATCTGGGGCGCGATATCCTGTCCCGCGTCATTTTCGGCGCGCGGGCTTCGTTAATGGCCGGCGTCATCTCCGTTGCAATTGCAATCGCCATCGGCGTGCCGCTGGGGCTTGTCGCGGGCTACTTCGGCGGTGTCCTGGATATGGTCATTTCCCGGCTCACCGATGCGCTGCTGGCCTGCCCTTTCCTGGTGCTTGCCATTGCGCTTGCCGCGTTTCTTGGACCGAGTCTTGAAAATGCGATGATCGCCATCGGCATCTCGGCCATGCCTATCTTCGTCAGGCTGACCCGCGGTCAGGTGTTGACCGTCAAGACCGAGGATTACATCACGGCGGTCCGCGCGCTTGGCGTGCGCAACCGCAACATCATTGTCTCGCATGTTCTGCCCAACGTCCTTGCCCCGATCGTCGTACAGGGCACGATCACCATGGCAACGGCGGTTCTGGCCGAAGCCAGTCTTGCTTTCCTGGGATTGGGGCAACGCCCACCGGCTCCTTCGTGGGGAAGCATGTTGGACGTTGCGCGGCAGTTTCTGTCGCAAGCTCCCTGGATGGCCGTCTGGCCGGGTCTCGCCATCGTCGTCATCGTTCTGGGGTTCAATCTTCTTGGCGATGGGCTCAACGACGCGCTTGATCCACAACAGGACTCCTGAAGAAAATATCTCCCTTCACGAATTGTTGGAGCCGATCGGCGCATGCTTTGCCTTCACGTCGGGAAGATGAATTCTACGTGGCGGTCTACGCTAATGCGACCTCCTACGAAGTCCAGACACGTGCCATGAGGGGCATCACCATTAAGGTCTATTAGCTCATTAGAAATTAGCTAGTTTGAAAGTACTTCACCTCACTGATGTTATCAGTGAGGCATCCCTGTCATTGTGGTTGCAGATAAGACACAACAACCAGTAATTGCGTGGTTGTCATGTGATTTTCACGTTGGTGATGTTGTTCGAAAAGCGGCTGCTGGGTAATTCTGCAGTTGAACAAATCACAACCGAGGATCAGTGATGCGGAAGCTGGTGCCTATTGCATTTCTTGCTTTTCTAGGCGCATGCGCCAGCCCTTCTGATGGCCCTAGCGCCACCAATATTCGTAATGCCTCATTACCCAATTCAAACGAGAAGATTCCGGTTGTCGAACTTGCCGATGCGCCACTCGGCATCATGGGCGCGACGACGATGTCCTATGCATCGAACGACGCGGGACTGAGCAGCTTTCGATCCGGCGGCTATGTCGACAGCCGGCTCCGCCGCGGCGACGTGATCGATGTCACCATCTTCGATACGGGCGAGGAAGGGATACTTTCCACGACCAATAGCAAGACGCTCAATCTCGGCCGCTTTACGGTGGACGAGAGTGGCTTCGTCACGCTGCCTTTCGTTGGCAGACAACGTGTCATGGAGTCGTCGCCCGAGGCGCTCCAGTCAAGGATTGTCGCGGGTTTGAAGGGTTCGGCGGTCAATCCGCAGGCTGTGGTGTCGGTCGTTGAAAAGCCCGCCAACGGCATCACCGTGAACGGTAACGTGCGCGCACCGGGGCGCTTCCCGCTGACGGCCCGCAAGGAGCGCGTGCTCGATGCAATCGCGCTTGCCGGTGGCGCTTCCGGGGCGCCCGGAGGCACGACCGTCACCATCGTACGCGGCAAGCAGAGGGCAAGCGCTTCGCTCGATCGCATCATGGCCGACGGCCGCCAGAATGTTTATCTGTTGCCTGATGATCAGGTCATGATCGAAGGCGATTCGCCGAGCTTCATGGCTCTGGGCGCTTTCAAAAGTGCGGGCGAATTCGAGTTCGAGAAGGGCAAGTTGACGCTAGCCCAGGCGCTTGGCCGCGCCGGCGGATTGCTCGATGACCGAGCCGATGCCCGCAATTTCTACGTGTTCCGCAATCAGCCGGTCTATTCCGATGCAGCCTTCGCCACGGCGGGCAAGAATCCGGGCGCGCCATTCGTGACAAGCAAGCCGGTGATCTATCGCGTCAACCTGAAGGACGTGTCTAATTTTGCGCTCATGCAGCAATTCCAGGTTCAGGATGGTGACATCCTCTATGCGAGCAATGCGGGTCTCGTGGATGCGGCAAAGCTGATCACGGTCTTCCAGAAGAGCGTAGCGACGGCAGCAGCACCACCGCCGGGCGGCGGGAGCTGAACCACAGGTCAGGTGGCAGCCGACGTTGAATTTCGGTTGGTTCTAGATATCGATCTTCATCAGCAGCCTGAGGGCTGCTGATACGTTTTCGGGTCTGCTTTTCCGCTCCTGTTGCGATAGGTGGCCTGCGAGAACCGCAAGCTTTTCCTGGACCCTACCTTCGCCTTCGCAGCGTTCCAGCAGCAGAGTCAGGATCAGGCCACAGGCATAGAGATCGGCCCTGCCGTCGAGAACCATGCCTTCCATTTGTTCCGGCGCGGAAAACTCGCTGTGCCCAGCCGCGGCCAGGTCGAGGTCGCCATGGCGTTGCCCCCGCTCAAGTGCGATGCCGAAATCCGCGATCTTTAGGTCTTTGAGGTCTTCGCCGGAAAGAAGCAGGTTGTCGGGTGCTATGTCGGCATGGATGAGTCCTGCCGCATGCACCGCTTCCACTCCCGACAGGATCGATATCATCGCCTGCCGGATTTCGCGCGGCGAGAATAATTGCGTGTTCAGGCAATCGGACAAGGTGAAAGGCATCCAAGCTGCGATCAGCGCCGGCCTGCCGTCCGCGAGCCGCAGTGCGGTATGAACGCTCGCGACATTCGGGTGACTGATTTTCATCGATAGCCGCGCTTCGCGCAGCAGCAAGTCCCGTGAAACGGCGTCGTCGGCGTGATCCGGGCGAAGCGTCTTCAGCGCATGAAGCGTTTGCAGGTCTCGATGCCGAACACGATGGACTTGCGCCGGCATGCCGTCATGCACGACTGCTTCGACCACGAAGGTGTTTGCGATGAAAATCGCGTTAGCCTCATTGAGCTGGGAGAGGCGGCGGTCCAGGGCATCGCGCACGCGATCGGCCAACATTCCCGTTTCAGCGGGTTCGCGCGGGGCGTCTCCATCATGGCTCAGCGCACGCCACAGTTCGGAAAAGCGCGCGGCGATATCATTCAGCCCATCAGGTGGTTGGTCCGCACTCATGCGGATTTGATGCCGATCACGATGGCGCTGATATTTTCGCGGGCATTGGCGATCAATCCATCCTGAATGAGAATGCCTGCGGCTTCGTCGACAGGTTTTTCCAGCAGCGTTTCGGCGATGCCGCGTTCGTCGAGCGTGCGGGCAAGTGCTGCGCTGCAGAGAAGAAATCGGTCGCCGTCCTGCACTGTGTCCGTAAAAACTTCCGGCACCAGTTGCCGCTGCGAGCCTATGCTGCGCGACAGTGCGAACCGCAAGCCGATCTCGACATGATCGCGCGTGAGGCACCGCATCATGCCGTCCCGCACTAAATAGCAGCGGGCGTTCCCGGCCCAAATGGCGGCGAAGGCGTTGCCGCGAATGGTAAGCGCGATGACGCTAGCCCCCTGTGCTTCGCGTTCGCTCAACGCATGCGCGGATTGCAGCAGCCCATGGGCGCGACCGAGCTTGCCTTTCACGTCCTGGATCAGCTCCTCGAGCGTCCCGTGCGCGGAAACATTGGCAAGTGTATTGGTGGTCACCTTGGCCGCGTCGGCAGCCCCATTTCCATCGCCGACGCCGTCGGCTACCGCAAACAGGCGCGGCTTTTCGGAAACGAGCAAGGCGTCCGCGTTGACCGATAGCCGCGTACCGGGATGCGTCGCATAGCTGCGTTCGACGACGAGTTTCTTTGCTGGTGTGTTTTCGGGAACGGCGGGAGCGGCAGGTGCATTGCGAAGGGGTTCAGGCGTTTTGTCCGGCTCGGGCTTTGGCGCGTCCGCGGTCTGCCTCCCATTCAAGAACTTCAGGAAATGAGCAGCCTGGGGCGGGCCGCTGGTCTTGAACCCGTTGGCACGCCTGGTGTCAGGGTCCATCGTCCACCAGATGGAGATGCGGTCGTTACCGTTTGACGCTGGCATTTCACCGCGGGGTGCGACTTTGGCATGCGGCAGGCGCAACCGCTTCAAACCCGCCGTGAAGCCGGCAATGTCAAAGTCGCGCGTCAGCGATGTTTCCGCGAGTGCTTCGGCCGCGGTGAACCAGGTTTCGTCGAAGCACAGCAGGCGTGGGTTGCCGCTGAAGCTGCCGAGCTTGGCGGCGATGACCAGCGGAAAGCTGCGCCCGACGCGATCGGTGCTCGGCAGCAGCACGCCGACCATTGTGGACCGACTCCAGACCGAGCGTTCGATCACGAAGCGCCACGGAGGTGCCGCGCGAAAGAGGCGCTGCCATTCCTTGCCATGCGCCTGTTCGCTTGCCTGCAGGCCGGCCTGTATCCAATTGTCGAGTTCGGTCTGGAAAGTTCGGCCAAGCCCGGTCGATATGAAGTCTCCATGCGTCGGCACCTTGCCGAAGAAGCCGATCCTGTCGGCTTCCGTTGCGGCGTCGATGACATGGCGTTCATTCATCAGCCCGGCGTCTCCCTAGAACTGCGTGGGGCAGGCGAAATCCGAGAGCGCCTTCAGGCGAAACGGATTGAGCACCGAGCCGAACTGGACATCGAACTCCGCCGTCTGGCCGGCGCTCGTAAAGCGCGCCCGGAAAAGATCCTCGCCCTCATTGGCGATGTCGGCCTCGTCGAACAGCCGGAAGGGCGACCAGTCGCCATTTTCGGTCAGCGCCTGTTGCCAGCCACCCGGCTGGAAGGCGATGCGCGAGACATTTGTCGCCTCGCTCGACGGCCATGAGATCGACTTGGACTGTATCGGTCCGTGATAATAGACGACACGTTCGCCTTCGATCTCCATCATAACCGCATTGGCACTGTCGCTCAGCGAAATCGGCTTGATGTTTATGGTCACTGCCGGGCTCTCGCTGCCTGCCGGGAAGAAGGCGCGGCGGATCTTGTCGGCATTCTCGAACTGCGCGATCGCCTGGCTGGGAATGCCCTCGGTGCCGAACGTGCCGCGCCAGGTCCATGGCGTCGCGCTCGTGTCGATGAAGGCCTCCAGCCGGTCCTTGAAGAAGCCGTGGAACAGGCCGCTCGGCCCGAAGAGGCGAACGAAATCGGCCATCGCCACGTCGCGGGTCGAGCTACGGTCGAAAGGATACCTGCCGATCACGACGCTCGAGCACAAGCTGGCTCCATCCGCCGCCCAGAGATTGCCGAGGCGCGTGCGGGCCGTCTTGACCGCAAGCGAACCGATATCGGCGGCAACACCCGCCATCCATGTATCGACCGGTGCCGGCAGTCGCCTGGCCTCTTCAAGCAGACCCTGATTGGCCTCGGTGAGCTGGCTGTCGACATCGAACACCTTGGCGACCTCCGCCGTCGAGGTGGTGGCGCGCGAAAGCTGGCCATAGATGGTTTTCAAAACGGGCTGGAGAGCCGCGAGTTGCGAGCGCGGCTTTTCACCCTGACTCTGGTTCTGGCCAGCATCGCCGGCTTTCGGCGTTTCCAGCGCTTCGCGCAACCGGCCGAACGGGTCGGGTGCATTTGCGGAGCTTGCCAAGGCAACGTTGGAAGCGCTTTGTGGAGCCTCGCCGTTGGAGGCGATATCGGTGCTACCTTGCGGCCGCAGGTCGGTCGCAGCCACGATCGCACGCGAGACTGCCTCGACCGGGCTTGGGTCGCCGGCAAGGACACGCACGGTTTCGGTGGCGTCCGAAAGCGTTTGCGAGGACCGCACCCGCATATCCGTCAGCAGACCCGACCAGCGCTGTTCGAAATTATCGAAATAGAGCTGGAGTGCCGCCTGGGTGACGGCGTCGACGGTCATGCCGGCTGCATTCGGCTGGTCGCCGCGCACCCATTGTTCGTCAAGCGCCTCGCGTGCGGCATCGGTAACCTGCGGCAGCACCACCGTGCGATATCCGTCGCCAGTGAAGAGGCCCGGAACCCCGTCGCGCAGAGGCGCCTTGGATGTGCGTTCGAAAGCCTGCTCGCCGAGTGGCCCGAGCGCGTCGGCAGGTATCCAGGGCGCAAGCGCGCGCGCTTCGCGGCGATTGGCCAATATATCGTAGGCGCGCGCCGCAATGCTCTGGTCCCGGATGGTTTCACGTGCCTTGGTGTTCAGGCCGGCGTCGAGATCGACGGTGGCGAGAGGTCCAGACGCCATGGTCTCGGCATGATGGACCAAGGCTTCGCGAGCAGCCGCGCGGCCTTCGCCGGGATAGAGCGTGGAGAACATGTCGTCTGCTTCAAGCGAGACGAATTCCGGATTGACCGGACCAAGCCCACCAAGCATCCCGTAGAGTTTCAGCGCATCGAATGTCTGGCCGACATCCTTGCTGTCGGCTATCGTCTTCTGCAGCTGAACCAGCATCCGCGGCAGCAGAAGCGCATTGAGTGCGCGCTGGTAGGCCTCGCGCTGTCGGCCGGCGATCTTGCTTTCCTGATCGAGCCCAAAGCTGACCGGCCAGACACGCTTGTCGGAAAAGCCCGTCGTCACGCTACGCAGATTGTCCAGCGCGGGAAGGATGCGCAGGAAGTCCGCATCGGAGACATCGCGAACCGGCACGCCCCGGACAAGCTGCTCATAGGCGGCGATGCGCTCATCAGCCTGTGCCAGCGCGCTGGTGTTCTGGAAGTAGGTGGCGGTCCAACTCGTCAGCACGACGGCCAGAAGCGCTGCCGCCACGCCGTAGGCTGCGCGGCGCAGTATCATCTGGCGCCGGGAGAGCCGCTTGTCGCGCGCGACGAGGGAGGCTTCGTCGAAGACGACTTCCTTGAACAGCCGCGACAGGAAGTAGCTGCGGCGCATGCGCGGCGCGCCGGCCTGTGCCTTGGCGGTCGTCATCTCCTCGGTCTGCGTGCCCGAAGCGAAGTAGACGCCGCGCAGAAGCGGGGATTCGACCAGCTTGGACCCTGCGCAAAGCTCCGTCAGCACCTCGTGAAGCCGCTCCTTGAGTGAGGCGAGTTCTGCGGGAAAGCGGAATATCCGCCCGCGAACCTGGCTGTCCGGTTCCTGTTGCAGTCGTTCCACCAGCATTGCGCCGACACGTTCCTGCAGCAGCCCGAATTCCTCCAGATAACGATCCGGCAGGTTCTCGCTCTTGTAGCTCTCTTCAAGACCGAAGGTGGTGCCCCAGACCTGATCGCGGTCGGTCTTGCTGAACCCATCGAAGAATTCGACGAAGCCGGTGAGCAGATCGGCCTTTGTCAGCACGAGATAGACGGGCACGCGGGCCTGAAGAAACTCGTCGAGTTCCGACAGGCGCTGGCGAATGGCCCGCACTTCCTCAAGCCTCGCGGCGGGGTCGCGCGTCAGCATGTCGCCGATCGATAGCGTCACCAGCACACCGTTTATGGGCTGCGAGCGGCGGTATTTTTTCAGCAGCTTGAGAAACCCTTCCCAGCCGGCCTTGGAAGCACCGTTGAGATCGTCCTGCGTGGTGTATCTGCCGGCGGTATCGATGAGGATGGCCTCGTCGGTGAACCACCAGTTGCAGTTACGCGTGCCACCGATGCCCTGCACCGAATTGGTGCCGAGCGCGTCGCCGAGTGGGAACTTCAGCCCGGAGTTGCTGAGCGCGGTGGTCTTGCCGGAACCGGGCGCGCCGAAGATCACATACCAAGGCAGCTCGTAGACATAGCCGAACCGCTTCTTGGTGATGCGGCGCAGCAGCGCCAGCGCTTCCTTCAGCCGGTTGCGAATTTCGCCGACCTCAGCCTGCTGGCTGGCGGCGGCTTCGGCTTCCGCGTCCTTTTCCAGACTATCGACCAGCGCCTTGTCGCGGCGTCGCGCACGGATGGTCGTGAACAGCATGTATGCGATCCACGCCACCAGCACGACGGCGATGACGATGACCCGGTTGCGCGTGCTTTCCAGCGGCTTGAAATCGCCATAGCCGAGCAGGTAGCCGTAGAACCAGATAACGACGCAGATCGCCGCCACCCAGATGATCGACAGGAAACGCCGGCCGACAATTCCGGCATAGGAATCCACATAGGAACGGAGCGTGTAGAAATAGCTGAGAGGGTTCACGGCGAAACGCCTCCTGCAGCGGGCGCGGGTGCGCTGCCGGGCCTGTCGTTTCGGATCGTGGGCATCACACCGGCTGCGTCGAGTTTCTCGGTCGGGTCGGTCAGGACGAGAATCTCCGTGCGCCGGTTGATTTCACGGCCTTCCGGTGTGTCGTTGCCGGCAAGCGGATTGCTGTCCGCGCGGCCCTCGGTGAGGATCGCTTCGGGCCCGGTATAGGCTGACAGGATCTTGCCCACTGCGCTGGCGCGTGCTTCCGACAGGTGCCAGTTGGACGGGAACTGGATGGTCCGTATCGGAACGTTGTCGGTATAGCCGACGACGACGGCACGGAATTTCTCGGCCGCGAGCGCGCCGCCGATGCGTTCCAGCAGGCCACGAAATTCGGAGCTGACCTCGGCGCTGCCGACCGAGAAGAGGCCGGAGTTGTTGATGCGCACGAGCAGCCGGCCATCGGCATCTGAAAGCGTGACCAGCTTTCGCTCCACCTCGGGCTGGAGGAATGCGAGGAGGTTTTCCAGGCGGCTCGGCTTCTTCGGTTCCGGCGGGGTTTCCGCCTTTGCCTCGACCTGCGGCTGTGCCGGGGCAGCCGGTGGCGTCGCGGGGGGCTGAAGATAGACGCTCGGAGCATCGCGCGGCGGCAGGTTCGCCAGCCGCGAGAAAGTGCCGTCCGAGGCCCGATTGAGCGAGAGCGTGAAGAAGAGATAGCCAAGGGCAAAAAGCAGCACGAGCGCAGATAAAAGCGTCCACAGCGCGACGGCGGTGCGCAGGGGCTTGTGGCGAGCCGAGACACCCCGCCAGTGCGGCGAAAGTTCCCGTTCGAAGACGCCGTACTGGCCAAGCAATGTCTTGTAGAGGCTGTCGCGGATGCGGCCGAGTTCCAGCGTTCCGCGCGGCGACACGCGGGTGCGTCCTTCGAAGGCCAGCGAGAGGCAGAGATAGACGAGGAGCAGCAGGTCCTTGTTGGTGCCGGGGCTCTGGTGGAAGTGGTCGAGCAGGTCGAATACCCGGTCGCCGCCGGTGACATCCATGTGGAAGGTCGAAACGAGGCCGGAACGCGCCCAGCCGGCGCGAACGCCCCAGGATTTGCTGAGCACGACGTCGTCCACCGTGGCGCAGACCACATAATGCGCCGCGCGAGCCCGTTCGGGGCTGATGCGGGCGCTTGCGAGGTCGCGTTCATAGCGGCCTATCGCCTCCGTCGTCGTGCGCCGCAGCTGCTCGATATCCGGCTGCTCGTCGGTATGGCGCAGCGCATGCGCGAGGTTGAGCAGCGGCGCTGCCGAAGCGACGATGGTCGGCACTTCATCGCCGCCAAAACGGAAATCGCGAACAAGGGCGTCCACAGACCAGCCGCCGCCTCTGACGGTGCCGGCGGGCTCGCCGCTCACGCCACTGTCCAATGTGTCGTCCAGCATCTCGGCCATCTTGCGGGCGGTCTGCTGCTTGCGCGCGCCGTCCTCGGTGAGTTCGACGACCGTGGGCAGGTCCTGCCAGGGGATAGTGGTTCCCTTGTTCATACGGTGCGGTCCCCTATTCCCTCAGAGCCCAGAGCTCCAGCTCTATGCCCGGAAAGTCCCCGGCGAGATGGAGTGCTATGGCGCCCGACGTGTCGAGCTGCTTCCAGAGAGGGTTTTTGGTGTCGAGTTCGAAATAGATGGTGCCGGAGCGATAGGGCAGCTGGCGCGGCAGGACTGGTAGCGGCCGCACCGGAATGCCCGGCAGCGCGACGTTGACGAGTTCGGCGATGCGCTCGACCGGTCCGACCTTGATCTGCGCTGGCAGCTTGCGGCGAATATCCTCGGCCGACATTTCCGCGCGCACGGCGAGCACGAAGCCCGCTTCCTTGAACAGGGTGCGGTCGTTGATGGTGCCGACGCGAACACCGTGCCGGCGTTCGGAAAGCTCGATGGACACCGCCGCCTGTTCGAGCACCGCCGAAAGCGAGGTGCGCAGATCGTCAAAAACGGCGGCGAAGGTGCCCTTCAGGTCGTCGTGGCGATAGGGCGGAAAGTCGCTCGCGCGCTTCGAATCCATTGTGAAGGTGGCAAGCTCGCCGGCAAGCTGGATGCAATTCTCGAAGAATATCATCGGGTGCATGCGCGTGGCGTTTGCGGAGATATGGCGTAGCATCGGATCGGCGCGGTTGAGGATCTGCAGCAGGAAATAGTCGCCGACTTCCGCCGTGCCGCGAATTGTCGGATCGCCGATGCGCTCGGCGATGGCTTCGGCGCGATGGCGCACGATGCCGAGAAGCTCGGTGACGAGTTCGCTCAATCGCGGCTCGGCCGCGCAGTTGAGACTTGGCGCGATGTATTCGGGGTCGAGGATGACGGCCTTGTCTGAGCGCACCTCGATGACGCGGGCAAGGCCGATCAACTCATAGCCGGCCAGTTCGTCACCGCTCTTCAGGTAGCGCAGGCTGAGCCGGCCGACATCGATTGGCGCCATGAAGTCCGTTTCGACATTGGAGTCCGGCGCCTCGTAGTGAGAGGCGACCACGCGAACGCCGTTCGATGAAGCGCCGCCATTGATGGCGACATCAGCCTTGCCCGGCCGCCTTGCTGGCAGGGCGAGGTAGATCGTGGCGTTCTTCACCGTTTCGTCGAGATCGAGAGGCGGCGGCAGGTCGGCGTCGATGGGTGCTTCGAAAAGCGTTCCGTCGGGCAGGATGCCACGCAGGTTGGAAAGCGCGAACTGGCCGATGGCAAGGGCGCTGCGGTCGATGCCGATCTCGGCGACGCCCCAGGGATAGGCAGCAAGCTCGCGTGTCGTCATGCGCACGAGCCGTTCGGTCCAGCGATCGGCCTGCTGGAAGTGCTGTACGCGAAGGAACATGCCTTCGCTCCACGCGACCCTGTTTTCGTTTCTCATGAGATACGCTTCACCTTCTCAGTCGTTCAGACGCGTCATCTTCCGGCTGGCCGAGCGCTCGCAGCACGGCGTTGCGGAAGAATTCGCGGACGGAGAGACTGGCCCCGTCATTTTCGAAATTCTGGCGATATGCCTGCCAGTAGGAACGGTCGTTGCGCCAGGGCAGCTTTCGCGGCTCGGCATCGACGCGCGCCTCGATCACGCGAGGCTCCATGGCGTGGCTTGCTTCTTTCAGAAGGCCTTCGATGGCCGTGCCGAGCAGTATCTGTCGCGCAAGCAGGCTTTCCAGCCGCGCAACCGTTGCTTCTTCCCGGCTGACGCCAAAAAGGTCAGGCACGTCGGAAAGCGCTTCAGGATTGATGTCGAGAACGGCGAAAGCCTCGCCGGCTGCTTCCTCACATCGATCTAGCAGGGTTTCGATGCGCAGCAACAGGACGTGCTCCCGGCCGCCGGCAGGTGCGGAATAGCTTTCGTCGGGATCTTCGTTGACCACGACCGAAGGGCTGGCAGGGGGTTGCTCCGCCACATCTACCTGCTTGCGGCTTCGGGCAACCGGCACCGAAACCTGAGATGCGGCGGTGTGCTCGAGGCGGTTGCTGTAGTCGAGGTCCTCGTTCCAGTCATTGGGCAGGATCGGAGACATTCCGGTCGTCGCAGGGGGGCCGCTCCAGCCGATTTCGACGTTGCGCGAAGAAGGCGCTGTTTCCCCCTTTCGCTTGGGGCTGCCAATAGAGATCGGGCTGGACCAGTCTTCGGTATCCCGCCCGCGCAATATGCCGTTCGCGGCCTGTCCGCCGGGAGCGATGTCGGCAAGGATCGCGGAAATGGTAAGGTTCTCGTCGCTCAGGGCGAGGCCGGCTTTGGGGTCTTCGATCTCGTGATCCTTTTCGCCCGAAACGGCGACGGAAAACGCGAAGCCTCCGAATTCCAGCTGCGAGCTGTCCGAGAGCCGGGCGGTCTCGCCCTCGAGCACGAGAACGCCGTCGACCCTGGTGCCGTTGGCGCTTTCATCACGCAGCAGAAAGCCCTCGCGATCGCGCTCGATCGTGCAGTGTAGCTTGGAGACGGAGCGGGTCGTATCGGGCAGCTGCCAGTCGCAATCGCTCGACCGGCCAATCGTGCGGCGGCCGCGCTCGAAGTACCAGCGCCGCGCGGTTGCGTCCTGTCCTATACCCTTTCTCTGCTTGAGCTCGAGCCTCATCGCAGCGCTGCCTTTCACAAGGCCATCGGCAGCGCGGCCTGGCGCTGCGCGATTACGGCGTCATCGCTGTCACGGGCGGCAGGTGCTATCCGCGCCCAGCTGTTCCAGCCGAGACGCGGCGGATCGCCCGCCTGGCCGAGCTGGCAGAACGGAACATGCTCCTTCTTCAGGATGATCTGGATGTCGAAATCGAGACCGGAGCCGACAAAGAGCCGCGTCAGGGCAAAAAGCTCCTCGACGTTGCGGCTTCCCGGTGCGAGCGAAAGATAGTCGGGATAGTCGAGCGGGCCGATGACGATGCGGAAGCCGCTGCTGAAATCGTGGATGGCGGTGCCGGCCATCGCGTTGACGCCAAGACGCACAGCCCCGGCCCGGCTCATCTGGCTCAGTTCCTCGACCGGGATGGAAAGCCAGCGGCCGCGGAACAGCTCGATCTCCACCGGCAGCCCGCTGAATTCGTGCAGCATCGCCCGCAGATTGACAGCGTTTCTGGTTCGTGACGCAAGGAAGCCGCTGAAGCGCAGAAGGACGTCATCCTCGACGCCGCTGCGTTCCCTAAGCTTCGCCGTTGCAAAGCCGGTCAGCGAGAAGAGGGCGGTGACGAAGGCGTTGCGGCTGTCGTCGCTTCCCCAGCGCAGAAGGCGCGCAAGTCTGTATTTCTCGCAGGCCGCGACGAAGAGTTCGGCCATGCGTGCGCTAAAGAGATCGAAGAAGGCCGAAAGCGCGCGTGACTTGTTGCGCTCCTCGCGCATGACATGTTCGTTGTAGGCGGGCGGCAGGGACCCGAGCGGGCCAAGCAAGCCGGCAAGCGCGCCGCGCACCTTCGACTTGCGACCCTTGCGGCGAAAAGCGGCTACCGCAACGGGCGCCGGCGAGACGCCGAAATGCGAAGTGACTTCCAGACCGCCGTCGGATGCCTGCGCGACGCGAAAAGCGGTCGTCGGCTCGAAGCGGCCGGGGTCGCGCTCGAGCAGATCGGCAAGGCTGTCAGTCTTCTTTTCGGCGGCAAGGCTCATGTCGTGGCAAAAATCCTTCTAGAGAAGCGGACGCTCGGCGGCCCTTGCCCGCCATCGCGCAACGGGTTTCGACTGCCCCTTGATTGATATGGTCAGCCGCGTGAAGCTGTTTACGGACGTGTAGAGACCGCAGAACCGATCAAGCACGCTGCCGAACAGGAAGGCTGACGGCCTGTCGATCGCAGCGGGATCGAATTCGATCGCGATGTCTGTTCCAGGCACCATGCCGCCGCCGCCAAGGCGGGCAGTCGAGGCCTTCGCTTCGACCTTGGTGATCGAGTCGGCCAACTGCTTGGTTTCGGGTGAATCGCGGAAGGCGTAGAGCGACAGGATGTCTTTCAAGGCTGCGCCGTCATTATCGAAGATCGACAGGTGGTTGAGCAGAAGATGCGACATCAGCCGCCAATTGCGCCCGTCGACGTCGTTCATGCGCACGGCAGGCGTCGGCGGAACAAGCGCTTCGATCGAAGCGACGGCTTCGTTGCCGGTCGCAAGTTGCAGGTAGGGATGACCGCCGCCGAAGGGCAGTTTCTCGGGCAAGTCGCGGTTGAGGCAGAGCGCATCCACGCTTGCCACTGCGTCGATTCTGCCGGTGCTGCGGCGTGCGCGATCGACGAATGCGATGTCGACGTCACAGGTGCCGTCATCCTCGTCGAAGCGGCGGTAGGATTGCCAGAAGGAGGAGGTCGTCCCGCCGCGCTGCGCGCGCCCGAAGAAGTGTTGGCAAAGATGCTCCTCGCCGCCGCGTCCAGAGAGAAGCACGCGATCGATGGCATAGATCTCGCGCGTCTTCTGCCGGCGCGAGTCCGGCAGCAGGCGATATTCCGTGCGCGTCCCGTCGATCACGACGGGCTCACAGGTCTGGCGGAAAAGGTTGACGACCGGCGTCGCATGAAGCGTTAGGTCGCGGGCCGAGACGGCTCGCTCCAACTTGCTGTCGGTTTCATTAAGGTAGATGAAAATCTCGAGCGTTTCACCGCGCCAGCGATCCAGTCCCTCGATGTCAAAGAAAAGAAACTTCTGCGGCAAGGCAAAAAATTCGGTCAGCAATCGATAGCCGGAAAAGCTTGCCGCCGGGTAGGGCAGCATCGCCTCGTCGGCCTCATAACCGACTGGTCGCAGATTGTCCGCCGACAGGAAGATCGGGTTCTCGTCATCGGCATGACGGGCAAGCGCGATGCCGAGGGTATGGTTCATGAGAAGTTCGTAAAGCGCGCTCGCCTGCCGCCAGGGTGAGGGGATGTGGAAGCGCAACCGCTTCAGCCCAATTTCTGAAAGCTGCTTGCGGGTGTCCTGTGGCTGCAGTGATATCCTGAAGCAGCTGGCCGCGCCGGCATAGGGCGACAGCGGCGCGCGGATCGGCTGGCCGGAAAGGGCCGCGGCGGTGATCTCCACCGGCGCAATCTCGACATCCTGCGTGGTACGGAAACGACAGGTTTCCCCGGCGACCGGCTCGACCAGAATTTCGGTGTGGCGCGGCACCGACTGCACCGCAGCCAACGTCTCGCTGGGCGAGAAGCGCACGATGCTCATCGACGGAATGGGCGCCAGATAGTGTGGATAGAGCGTCTCCAGCAGCCCGTCGGTGAGCTCGGGGAATTCGTCGTCCAGTTTCTGCCGCACGCGTGCGGCGGAATAGGCGAAGCTCTGGATCAGACGTTCGACATGCGGGTCGTCGGCGACCTCGCCCGTCATGCGCAGCCGGCCGGCAATCTTCGGGAAGGCATCGGCAAAGCGCGAGGCGCGTCGGCGCAGCGCGGTAAGCTCGTCATTGTAGCGCTGCAGGAAGCCGTCAGCCATTCGCCGCCTCCACCTGGAAGCGCTGGGTGGATGGGTCGATGGTCGATTCGAAGCTTATCGGCGGCATGCCATCATGCAGGCGAAACGTTGCCTGGATGCGCATGCGCAACGCGCGTTCGCCCGCCGCCCTGTTCTTGAGAATGGTCACGCGCACGTCGGAAAGCCGGGTTTCGAAAAGGGCAATACGCCGCTCGATGGCGCGTGCCAGCCGCAGCTTGGATTCGTCGGTGACCAGATTGGCCGAGACGATGCCCTCGACCCCATAGGAAACCAGCGCATCCCTGAGTTCGCCGAGCGCGTTCGGCGGCGCGGTCGGGCGGCGCCGTGTGTTGAGCAGCGCTTCAAGATCGCGCCGGATCGCTTCGCGCGTCTCCCTGACCTGATCGACAACGCTCGACGGAGCGTCTTGGAGAAGATCGGGACTCGGATCGAGCAGCCTGTCGAGGATCGATCGCGACAGGACCCGTTCGCGCGGTCTGTAACGGTCGAGCGGATCAGCCATTCGCCGCCTTCCTTTTGTTGACGATTTCGGCGGCTTCAAGCGTTTCCGCATCGTGGAACGACACGAGTTCGTCGCCGGCCAGGAAGCAGCGCTGCCCGCGACCTGTGGTGATGCCGGTTTCTTCCTCGACCCATTCGGTCTCGCGGCCCAGAAGCAGTTTTTCCGCATCATCAGTGCCGTGGTAGATCGCCGGCAGGAGGACGGGGGCAGACGCGCCATCGATCAGCGAAAGCTCGGCCCGCCGGAAGGCGAGGTCGCGCGGTCGTGCGATGGGCTCGACCGAAACGGCGGCGATCTTGGCGAAGTCGATCCACAGATAGGCACCGCCCGTCATGATGACTTCGAGTGCATGCGGAATGCGGTCATCGAGGTCGCGGAAATCGGATACGGCCTTGCCGTTCCAGAGCATCGGCTGCTCGCCGCGAACAGCCTCAAGGCTTTCGAATGCAGCGGTCGTCTCGTCGCGCGAGCCAGAGCGATGAGCGACGTTGAGCCTGACTGCCGCCGTGTCGAGCTCGCTCGGTCCTTGTGGAAATTCCGGGACGGCGCCCCTGCTGAACCAGGCATTGCGCGCGGCCATGGCGCGCAACTGGTTGCGCAGCAGGGCAAACCCCATCGTGTCTTCCGGCGCGAATGTGGTGGCGAGGCTGCATTGCGCGTCCGCTCGTTCATAGTCTCCGGCAAGAACTAGTAGGTCGATATAGATGTGCCGTGCCGCCTTGTCCGAGGGGTTAGCCTTGATATGCGTCTTGGCAATTTCGATCGCCTCGCCCAGTGCGTCGTCGGCAAGCGATTTTGCGATGCTGGCGGAAAGCGTCATGCGGTCATCCTTTGCGGCACGGAAGCGGCGTTGGCGCGGCCTGTCGTCGGCTGCGCCGTCTCTGCGATCAGGTGGAAGCTCGTCGAAACGTCATCGAGCTGGAAATGCGGCTGCAGCCTCACGGTACAGGTGAAGGTGCCGGGCTTGCCGGGGATCTCGTCGACGCTGATGCCAGCCGAGCGCAGGGGAAAGCGCGTGCGCAGCGGCAGGTCGGCATCGTCGTTTCCGAGCGTGTAGCCGGACAGCCATTCCTCCAGCTTGCGCTCGATCGAAAGCGCGTCGGCAAGCCTGCCGACCTCGTCGCGCATGATGACCTTGAGGTAGTGTGAGAAGCGCGAGGCACACAGCACATATTGCAGCATCGCCGCCAGCCGCGCGTTCTGGCGGGCGTTCTCGTTGGAATAATGCTGGGGGGCGTGCAGCGACTGGTTTGAATTGAAGATCGCCGAGGATGACAGATAGGTGGTGGCGACCGGCACGATGCCGAGGTCGCAGAACTGCTGTTCCTGCGTGCTGGTCAGCCGTATCTCGACAGGCGCCTGCGCGGAAAGGCCCTGGCTTTCGGTACCGAAATCATAGGGCGCGAGTTCCGAAGGGCCGAGAAGCCCGCCGTCTATCGCATCCTGCGTGACACCGCGGATGTCGGCGAACCAGCCTGTCTGTATGAAATTGCGGATGACGATAGCTGCAAAGGCGAAGGCGCCATTGCTCCACAGCAGCGTGCCGCCATCCTCGGAAATCTCTTCGCGGAACGGAAAACCATCGTCGCGCCGCCGCGAGAACGGCTCGTAGGGTGAGCGGATGAGGACGCGCGGGGCAACGAGGCCGAGAAAGCGCGAATCTTCGCGCGCCCGCAATCCATTCCAGCGAATGCGCTGCGGGTCGTTGGCGAGCCACGACAGATCGTGGACACGGTTCAGCTCGTCGAAATTTTCGAGGCCCAGCGCACGTGGGGAAGCACCCGTGATGAAGGGACAGAACGCAGCCGCAGCCACCATGCCGAGTTCTGTCAGCGTGCTGACGGTATCGCCGCCCGCATCTCCCGGAGCCAGCTGATAGTCGCCGATAAGAAGACCGTAGGGCTCGCCACCGGGCATGCCGAACTCTCGGCTATACACCAGCTCGAATAGATGGCTCTGGTCGAAATCGGTGGCTCGCTCCATGCTGCGTGCAAGCTGTGGCCAACTGATGCTGATCAGCTTGATCTTGACGTCGCTGCCCCGTGAAGCGACCCGAACGAGCATGGCAAGCCCGCGCCATCTCGCCTCCATCGCCTGAAATTCGGGATGGTGCAAAATAGCGTTGACCTGGCGGTTCAAGGCCTCGTCGATCAGTGCGATAAGCTGATCTGCCCTGCGTCGCCACAATGTGCTCGGACCCATCGTCATGGCGTGGTTACGGCGTGTTGTGAGCGGTCCCGCGCGGGCTGCCCGCGCGGGAGCTCATGCCTCAGTTCTTGGCCGGAATACGGGCGACCATGCGAAGCGAGGTCGTCAGTTCTTCCATCTGAAGCCACGGGCGCATCCAGGCCACGGCGTTATAGGAGCCGGGCTTGCCGGGAATCTCCTGAACTGTAACCCTGGCGTCGCGCAGCGGATACTTCGCCCGCGACTCCTCACCCGCTTCGTCGTTGGCGTTGACGTAGTTGGATATCCAGCGGTTGAGCCAGGCTTCGCAGTCAGATGCTTCCATAAAGGAGCCGATCTTGTCGCGGCCCATGACCTTCAGGTAGTGAGCAAAGCGCGACGTCGCCATCATATAGGGCAGGCGGGCCGAAACGGCTGCGTTCGCAGTCGCTTCCGGCTTGTCGTAGAGCTTCGGCTTGTGTGTGGTCTGGGCACCGAAGAACACGGCGTAGTCGGTGTTCTTATAGTGGCAGAGCGGCAGGAAGCCGAGCTTGCCGAGTTCGGCGTCGCGACGGTCGGTAATGCCGACTTCGGTCGGGCATTTGAGATCGAGGTCGCCATCGTCGCTGGAGAAGATGTGCATCGGCAGGTTCTCGACCTTGCCGCCATTTTCCGCGCCGCGGATGGCTGTGCACCAGCCGCTCTTGGCGAAGGCTTCGGTCAGGCGGGTGCCCATCACATAGGCGGCGTTCATCCAGCAATAGTCGTTATGCGGCAGTTCACCGGTCTTGGAACCGCCGGTCTCGTCGAAGCCGAATTCGTCGACCGGATTGGTCTTCGGGCCGTAGGGCATGCGCGCCAGGACACGCGGCAGGGCAAGCGTGACGAAACGCGAATCGTCGCTGTCGCGCAGCGACCGCCACTTGGCATACTCGACCGTCTCGAAGATCTTTTCGAGATCGCGTGGACGCGAGAGCTCACGATAGTCCTCGAAGCCGAACATGCGTGGGCTGGCCGCCGAAATGAATGGGGCAAAGGCGGCCGCTGCAATCGATGAAACACCCTGAAGAAGCTGTACATCCTCAAAGGAATTGTCGAACTCATAGTCGCCGATGATCGCGCCCATAGGCTCGCCGCCGGGGGTGCCGAATTCGTCTTCGTAGATCGACTTGAACAGCCGGGACTGGTCGAACTCGACGGCCTTTGAGAGATCCTTGGAAACTTCGCGCTTGGATGCGTTGATCACGCGTATCTTCAGGTTCACGCTCGTCTCTGTGTTTTTCACCAGGTAGTTCAGGCCGCGCCAGGTGCCCTCGAGCTTGGTGAAGGCGGGCGATTGCATGATCGCCGCCAGCTGACGCGAGATCGTCTTGTCGAGTTCGGCAATTGCGTTGTTCAGCGTGACCGTCAGGTTGCGGTCATAGACCACAGTGCCCTTCAGCGCCTGGTCGGTGAGCGTGCGCAGCAGGTCCTGCGCACGGTCCGGCTCGGTCTGGCGCGTTGCCGCGACGACCTTGGAAAGCAGGTTCTCGTCCTGTGCGAATTCTACGCCGGCTTCCGGCTTCAACTGTGTCTTGGCGTTCATAGCTTGATCCTTCCCGTCACAGCGTTCAGTTCGCGGAGCCGCCGTCAGCGCGGCCGTCGAGTTCACCGACCAGCTTCTTCAGGTCGGTCTGGTTCTGCAGGATTTCCTCAAGCATGCGCTCCAGGTCTTCCGAGCGGTCGGCCTTGCTCATGAGATCGCGAAGCTGGTTGCGCGCGTCGAGCAGCGCCTTGAGCGCGGGCACCTGGTTGACCACTGCGCCCGGCTCGAAATCGTCCATGCTTTCGAATTTGAGCGAAACGGCGAGGTCGGTGCCGTCGTTCTGGAGCGTGTTCTCCACGGCGATGTTGAGGCCCGGTGTCATTCGGCGCATAACATCGTCGAAATTGTCGCGATCGATCTGCACGAATTTGCGCTCGCCGAACGGTTTGAGGGGCTGCGTCGGATCGCCGGAAAAATCGCCGAGCACGCCGACGACGAACGGCAACTCCTTGATCACCATAGCGCCTTCGGTTTCGACTTCGTACTTGATGTGAACGCGGGGCTTGCGGACCCTTTCCAGTTTCTCGTGAACACTTGCCATCAGGACTCTCCTTCGTGCGCCTGGCGCGATTTCGTGGTCAATGTTTCAAAAAATGCTCGTCCGAATCGGCCGCCGCCTGGCCGTTTGGATCTAGTTCCGGAAACCGGTCAGGTTTCCCGCTTTTCAACTCTCGGCTGAATTCCTGCCGCCGTTAGAACGGCGTTTCGCGTTTGTGGTTCCGGAAGAAGTTCAGTCAGGAGTTCGGTGAAATCCATCCGGCCGCGCCGGACGAGCGTTTCGATCGCCAGCGATATCGGGGAGTGCGGCTCGGTGCGGCGAAAGTAACGCGCGACCGAAAGCAACACCTCGAACGCTTCTTCACGTGAGGCGATGCTGCCTGCGTGAACCGGTTTGGGCGCGACGACAACCTGCCCAGCGCCATTGCCGTTTGCTGCCTGAAGGCCGGGCTTTTCATCGACCGGTTCTTTGGCGGTTTCCTCGTCGATACCCGCCAGGTCGCGAATGGCGGCAGCTGCCTCCATGAGTACGTTTCGGGTGTTGGAACTCGGCGGTGCCTTGTCGCCGCAACGGTCGTCCAGAATCGAAACGAGATCGTCGAAAGCAGCGATGCATTCGTTCAGGATATCGAGATGGGCCGCCATTGCAGCAACGCCCACATCGTTGGCCGCTTCGTGAAGAATATCGCGCCGGACGGTCTCATTCGCGCGCTGCGAAAGTTGATAATCCCACAACGTATGTTGCGCGAAATTTGAATTCGGCACCAAAGGAGCAAGACGAATCGCCTGAATCAATGTGCCTTCGCCGCTGACGCCGTTTAATCCCGCAAGTGGTGCGAGCTTTTCTTCGACGTCGTCGTCACCGATGGAATACAACCTATCCCAGTAATTTTCCAAAAGTGACGCCATTGCAGAAAAGATGTCTCGAAGACCTTCAAAACCTCGAAGTCTAAGTTGAGCTTCTGCCAGCCAGGCAAGGACTTCTATGTCCTTACTTTTCGAAGAAAGTATCTGCAATCCAAGATTGTTTACATCGTGCCATGACGGCGTAAGTCGCATTGCTTCGCCAGGAGCAATACCTCGTTCCGCGCTGCGTGCAGAGTTACGAGCATCCTTAATTCTATAGTATATTTCCTGATAATTCGGATTTATTCTAATATCTTCTCCGCAAGGGCTGTCTTGCCCAAGTGGAGATACAATCTCGCTGAGATTCAACAGCACAATAACTCCAAATTAGAAGACACTAATATTCTTTCTCTATTTTCTTTCGGTATAACGTCATTGTCAACCATGTAATTGACGTGACAAATTGATGACAATAAGCTGTAATGACTCGAAACAAAACGTTACTCTGTGACTTCTATCCAAGCGTTCACAAACGCCCTAGTTGCATTCACTCTCTGATGGCGACCACTCGCTTCAGCCGCAGAATTGTGAGTTTTCTGGATGTCCAATATCGATCTAAATCGACTGGTCAGAACGCTGGAGCCGAATCTGCGCGTCGGTCTCGAGGCGGCCGCGTCCGTCGCTGCGCGCCATGCTCATCCGACTGTGGAAGTAGCGCATTGGTTGTATGCGTTATTAGACATTCCGGCCGTCGCGCCGCGTTTCGAGCGCTTCGGTGTGAAGCCGGTTAATCTTCGAAAAGAACTTGAACTGGCGATCGAAGACTTGGCGCGTGAAGACGGCGCACAACTCGCCTTGTCGCAGAACGTGCTTGCGCTGGCGCGCGAGGCCTGGCTGGTCGCATCGCTCCAATACGGCCGAAGCCGTGTCGAACTCGGCGATCTTCTTGTCGCGCTGTCGACGGATCAGTCGCTGCGGATCGTGGCGCGCGCGATAGCGCCGTCACTGCGTGAGATCGACCTCAAGTCGGTGGAATCCGAACTGAATTCCACCGCCTCCAGCGCGAATGAAAGATCGGTGCAATCCGATTTGACGGCTGCGGGCGCACCGTCAGGCGAGAACGAGTTCCTGCGCCTCTACACACAGGACATGACCGCCGATGCCCGCGCCGGACGCATCGATCCGGTGATTGGGCGGGACCGCGAATTGGGCCAGCTCGTGGACGTGCTGATGCGGCGTCGACAGAACAATCCGATCCTTGTCGGCGAGGCCGGTGTCGGCAAGACGGCCATCGCCGAGGCACTGGCGCTCGAGATCGCAGCCGGCAACGTTCCTGAGATGCTGAAGCCCGTGCGCCTGCTGTCGCTCGATCTCAGCCTGCTTCAGGCCGGTGCGGGCGTAAAAGGCGAGTTCGAGCGCAGGTTGCACGGTGTCGTCGATGCGGTGAAGGCGTCGAGCACCCCGATCATCCTATTCATCGACGAGGCCCATAATTTGATCGGCGCGGGCGGACAGGCGGGGCAGGGCGATGCTGCCAACATCCTCAAGCCTTCCCTGGCGCGCGGCGAACTGCGCACCATCGCGGCCACGACATGGGGCGAATACAAACGCTTCATCGAAAGGGATGCTGCGCTTACCCGCCGCTTCCAGATGGTCAAGGTCGACGAGCCCGACGAGGAAACCGCGATCCGCATGCTACGTGGCGTCGCGGGCTCCTTCAAGGCACATCACAAGGTCCGCATCCGGGACGAAGCCCTGGCCGCTGCAGTGCGCTTGTCGGCGCGCTACATTCCGGCGCGGCAATTGCCCGACAAGGCCATCAGCCTGATCGACACTGCCGCTGCCGCCGTGGCGCTCGGTCGCCAGGCGGTTCCTGAATCCCTGAAGTCGCTGCACAACGAGCGCGGCCTGCTTGAGGCCGAAGCCGACTGGCTGGCCAGTGAACCGGAGACTTCAGAAATCCGGGATCGCTGTCGTCAAATCGAAGCAAAACGAGAGCAGATTGCCGCCGAAATCGGAGCTCTCGAAAACAAATTCGAAGAGGAACTCCGTCTCGTGCGTGAGGCCGATCGGCTGGAGGCGGTCTTTTCGCACGACGACGCAATCGAGGAACAGGCCCAGGTGCTGGATGACGCTGGCGAAAGCAATGTGGCGCAGTTCCCCGCCCAGGCGGCATCGCCTGAGAGCGCACGAGCGGCACTCGCGGCGACCGAACGGAACCTGTCGCGCGTGGCCGGCGAAACGCCGCTCGTGCCTCGGGCAGTAGACCGTGATGTGATCGCCACTCTGGTCGCGCGCTGGACCGGCATTCCGGTCGGTAAGCTGCTCTCCGATCAGGTCGAGACGGTCAAGTCGCTCGACGCGCGGCTCAAGGAGCGCGTCATCGGGCAGGATGTCGCGATCGAGCGCGTCTCCTCGGCAATGCGGGCGGCTCGCGCCGGCCTGTCCGACCCGCGCCGGCCCCCCGCCGTGTTTCTTTTCGTCGGCATGTCCGGCACAGGCAAGACAGAGACCGCGCTTTCGCTCGCCGACCTGCTTTACGGCGGCAGTCAGCACCTGACGACGATCAACATGTCGGAGTTCAAAGAGGAGCATAAGATATCGATGCTGCTCGGCTCGCCACCCGGCTATGTCGGATACGGCGAGGGCGGGGTGCTGACAGAGGCTGTGCGCCGGCGTCCCTATGGCGTGCTCCTGCTCGACGAGATCGACAAAGCCCACCAGGGTGTGCAGGAGATTTTCTATCAGGTTTTCGACAAGGGGATGCTGCGCGACGGCGAAGGCCGCGACATCGACTTCAAGAACACCACCATCGTGATGACGGCCAACACCGGTTCGGAGTTGCTGGCAGCACTCGCTGCCGATCCCGACACCATGCCGGAGGGCGAGGCGCTGGAGAAGCTGCTTCTTCCCGAATTGCAGAAACATTTTAAGCCGGCATTCCTCGGCCGCACGACGATCCTGCCCTTCATGCCGCTCGGCAAGGAAGCGCTGTCTGGCATCGTCGATATCCAGATCGGCCGCATCGGTGATCGAGTCAAGGCGAGCTACGGGACGGAAGCGACGCTTTCGCCGGAGGCACGCGAGGCCCTCGTTTCGCGTGCCGAATCCAGCGAGATAGGTGCACGCGCGATCGAGTCCATGATCGCCCGGGATCTTCTGCCCGTCCTTTCCACCTTCTTCCTCGATGCCGTGGCCGAAGGGCGCAAGATCGCGAGCATCCATATCGGTTTTGACGACCACCGCTTCAGCATCGATGCGAAGCCTGCGGTGGACGAAAAGGAATTCGCTGCGCCCAAAGAGCGGCCGGCGGATAAAGCAGCCTCGAATGGCAAGAAAGTTCATTCGGATGCGGCAACAACCCGAAAGGCCAGAGCGCCTTGAACTGTACTTGGCAAATAAACTGACGAACAGGAGAGCTCAGAGCATGCCTATTTATCTTCAGATCGATGGTATTCAGGGCGATGCCACCCACGAACAGCACCGCAAGTGGATGGACATCGAAGCGATTCACTGGAACGTTTCGCGCAACATGAACACCTCGGCCGGTTCGGCCGCCAACCGGGAAGCTTCCGAGCCGACGGTTTCGGAAGTGATCCTGACCAAGGTCAGCGATTCCTCCTCGACCAAGCTCTTCCAGGAGGCCTGCTCGGGCCGCACCGGTAAGCGCGCCACGATCCATCTCGTCACCACCGGCAATCCGGGCGAGACCTACATCGAATACACGCTGACCAACACGCTGCTGGCCAGCTATTCGATCGACTCGAACGGCGATCGCCCGGTCGAGACGGTCAAGCTGAACTTCACCAAGCTGGAAGTGAAGTACACCCCATTCGACGAGAACCAGTCGCCGCAGTCGCCGATGATCGCATCCTACGATCTCGCAACGACCAAGGCTGCATAGTCTGGGCAACAATTTCCAAGGCATCGCTCCGGCGGTGTCTTGGAAGTTTTGCAACGGTTCATCCTTGGGGCTGGAGCGTCAACTGCGATCCGGTTGAAGCTTCTCATTCGCTGGAGTTGTCATGCCCAATTTTTCCGTCTCGTCGCCCAAGCTCCGCGTGCGGCCGTTGGCCGAGGCCGATCTTGCTCCCGTGAAGCGGATGGGACGCGGTCCCTCCCTCGAGCATCTGACCTACGCCAGCGGACCGCGCGAATTTGGAGCGCGCAATGCGACCGCCGGTGCCGCAGCTGCTCTGTTTCGGCAGGGTTCCGAGGCGCTGAACGAGTATGCGCTGACCCATGCCTTGAAGGTCTGGCTGGAGAACAACGAAGCAAAGATCGTCGCCGAAATGAGTGCGAGCGGCAGTCAGGCATTTGTCGTCCAGGTCAACTACGCGGTGACGCCTTCCTTCGAAACGCGCGTTTTCATGGGACGTGGAATCTATCTGCTTGGCTATGCCCCCTCGCGCAGTGATGTCAGCAAAATCCTGACCCCTGAACGGCTCTACGGGCCGAGCGTGGATGCAACGCCTTCGAACAGAGCGACGAAGTATGTCTACGCCTATCTGGTCGGCGAGCGCACCGTTCACTAATGCGCCGGGCAACCGCCCCGCGAAGTCAACGGCCGATTCATCGGCAGCCAGAAGCGCAACAATGAGGCTCTTGCAATGAACGATCAGCCGTCTGGCGCCGATTTCATCCAGGCTAGCCGTGTGCTGAAGGTGTCCTCGCCGCTCGGTGAGGATCAGCTTCTGCCGGAACGCTTTTCAATCGACGAGGGCGTGTCCTCGCTCTTCGAGATGAGGCTTTCCGTGCGCGCCAAGCGCGAAGCCGTGAAGCCGGAGGAACTCATCGGGCGGCTGGTGGATGTTTCCGTCGAGATCCAGCAGGGCGAGGATGACGGCGGCGTGCGTCGGCCCTTCAACGGTTTGGTGACGGAACTAAGCGAAGGCCCGCCGGTGACGCGCGGGCTGCGCTCCTACGCGATGGTTCTGCGGCCGCAGATGTGGCTATTGTCGCGCCGCTCCGACTGCCGCATCTGGATGGACAAGACGGCTGTCGACATTGTCGAAACACTGTTTTCAGAACACGGGCTGCCGGCGCCGGATGTTTCGGGCGTCGTCACGCCGCCGCCGGCGCAGCATTATTCCGTCCAGTGGAACGAGACCGATCTCGACTTCCTCACCCGACGCTTCCAGGAAGATGGACTGTTCTACTGGTTCAGCCACGAGGAAGGCAGCCATCGGCTGCATATCGCCGACGCTGCGAGTTCATGGGGTCAGCCTTCACCCTCGGCGCATGGGGAAGGGCGCGTGCGGCTCGCACAGGGCTCTTCGGATCGCAACCACATCACCGAATGGATGCGGCACTACGCCTATGTTCCAGGCCAGCGCGCCGGCGCAGACTGGAATTTCGAGACGCCGCGCATGGTGCCGGGCACGATGACGCCGTCGCTCGTGCAGATGCCGGATGCGACCAAGCGCGAGCTCTACGAATTTCCTGCCAGGGCGCTTACCGTGGAAGCGGCGGAGCGCGCGCAAAAGCTCAGGACCCAGTCGATCGAGGCCGATCACGATCGCGTCCTCGGCCAGTCGACGTCACGGGTGCTGGAGGCTGGCCGGCGGTTCACTCCCTATGAGGTCGCGCATCCGGAACGGGCCTATGAAGAGCATGTAATCGTCAGGATAAAGCATTCGGTCGTCGACCGATCTTATGAGACGAATGCCAACGAACCGGAGTTTCGCAACGAGTTCGAAGCTCTGCCGGCACGTGTACCGCTGACGCCGCATCGCGAGACGAAACGCCCACGCATCGAGGGTGCACAGGTCGCGATCGTGGCAGGCCCGTCCGGCGAAGAGATTCATCCTGACCAGTATGGCCGCATAAAGCTGTGGTTCCCATGGGATCGCCGCGCCAAGAAGGACGGTTCGGACACCTGCTGGGTGCGCGTCGGTCAGAATTGGGCAGGCGGCGGTTGGGGGGGCCAGATCATCCCGCGCATCGGCATGGAAGTGATGGTCGCGTTTGTCGACGGCGATCCCGATCGTCCGCTGGTGACTGGCATCGTACCGAACCCCAATAACAAGGTGCCTTACGACCTGCCAGCCAACAAGACACGTTCCGTGTTTCGAACCAATACGCATAAAGGGCAGGGTTACAACGAAATCTCCTTCGAAGACGACAACGGCAAGGAGCAGTTGTACATCCATGCGCAAAAGGACCATGACGTACACGTATTGAACGATACGCGAGAGCGCGTCGAGAATGATCGCCACCAGCATGTTACCAGGGACAAGACGTCTTTTGTGGGTGGCGACCATGAAGAGGTGATCTCGGGAAATGTTTCCATCTCGGTGGGTCAGAACAAGCTGACCGAGTATCTGGTCTCGAGAACGCAGAATATATTTGGTCAATTCTCCGATTTTATGGAGAAGATGCGCATTCCAGATCCATTCAATTTTGCGAAGGGCAATTTTCAATTATTCGTAGAAAAGAACAAGTCTGAAATAGTGCATGGCGGCTCCTCGGAGATTGTTGGAGTCGCTAAGTCGACGATTGTTGGAAATCTGATGCAGACAACCGTCGGCAAGAAGAAGAGCCTTATCGTGCGCGGTCGCTACGATCAGGATATTGGAAAAGTCCATAACATCAATGTGGGAGAGCAGTTCAACATCCGTGTTGGGCCGCACATCCTTATAACCATGTCGAAAGAGGGAGACATCGTCATCAAGGGCAAGCGTATCAAGTTTGACGCAAACAGGATTGACGAGAACTAGGCGCATATCAGATGAGCGATGCATCTCAAGCATGGAAGAAGAGAGCCGACTGGGAAGGCCTGCCATCCCAGGGCACTTTGCTGCCTTTGCTTCATCTGCGCTCAAGCAAGCAGGAAGACGAAACACGGCAGGTCGTGAAGAAGGATCTTCAGGGCTATTGCCCCGCCCCTTCGGCGTCAACGCAGTCCTCCGTAAGGCCGCCATTCTTGCCTGGCAAAGAACCGGGTGCGCAGTCAATCTACCCTTGGCAATTCCAGGATCCAGGTCAATCGGGTGCCCAACCGCTTGTCTTTGGGCAAACGCCTCTTGGGCATCAGAATACTATGCTGTCCAATGATGCGGCCGGGAAGGACTTGCCATTCGTTAAACAGGATGGCGATCCGAAAGGCGTTGCCAAAGAAGCCGAGAGCCGCCCGCCCAACATCGTTATCAAGAATCCCGAAGAAGAAAAAAAGGCAGACGATCCCTTTCTCAAGGACCCGAAAATTTCCCTGAGTTCAAAAGGACAATCGGAGGAGGGCTGGGACGGATCGAGAACGCGCTATCGTGGCGGCGAAAGCGAAAGCAAAGGTGGCAAGACCAGCACCTACGAGAAGACCGGCAAGCCGTTCGACGGGAAATATACCTTTGGCGGAGCCGTTAAAGGACCTAGCGACAGCGTAGCCTTCGCCGAAGGCAAAGATACAGATGGTCTTGCCCAGGGATCGTACAAATTCGGCCATGCAGGTTACGACACAAAAGCAGGCCTTTCGGTTTCCGATGACTGGGCAGGCGGAAATGCAAACATAACGGCCGAAGCCGGTGCCGAAGCATCCGCTGGCGTGCTGAAGACTGAAGGCTCACTAAACAAGGACGGCATTGCGAGTTTGCATGGTAGCGCCGAAGCGCTGACCGTCAAGGGTTCGGCCAAAGGCGGTTTGAAGATCGGCACTTATGAGGGCTCTCCTACCGCGACCCTGCAAGGAAAGCTCGGCGCGGAAGCAGTCTTGGTTGAAGTCAAAGGCAGGGCCGAAGTTGCTGTTACACCCTACAGGGCTTACAACCCGTTCGTGCATGCCTTCAATGGCTTTGCAAAATGGGCGGAGTGGGATGCGAGACTAAGTGAACTCGACAAAAGCTGGGACTGGGGAATATTTGTTGAACTCGGTGCAGGAGGTAGCGTCGGCGCATCTGCCGGTGTTGAAGGCGAAGCGGGAACGCTGGACAAAGGCAAGATCGGCCTCAGGGGCAAAGGCAAAGCTGTTCTTGGGGTGGGCGGAGAAGTAGGCCTCGGTCTGGGTGTCAAGACTCCGGAGAAGTAGCGGTGCACCGTCTCTTGTTATTTGTATTTTTGTTTCTCGCCTCGTTGAAAGGGGTGTCAATGGCTGCTTACACGACCGAACAACTGTTTTCGACTAGCACTCAGAAAGCCGAAGGCTTCGCCACAAAGGCGGTAGATTTCGGCAGCCCCGAGTTCGCTTTCACGACGCTCGTCAACGAACAAATGGAGTTGTGGATCGGCGAAAGCTCCGAGAATGAGGACGAACCGTTGGTACGGGTCTACTCTCCCGAGCAGCGTGACGAGTTCATGATAGAAGTCTATCGGGTCAAGTTCGCAGCTTTTGCAGAGGCGATCACCGCGGGCCACGGCTTCCTCGCCAAGAAGGGCTACAACCGGATCGTTCGCGATATCGACAAGAGCAACAATGCTTTTGCGATGCTGGCTGGAGGGCTGGCGGACGAAAGCGGAAACTATACCAAATTGGGGCGCCTGGCAGTCATTTCTCGCGGTGCCGAGGCGCTCTTTGTCTATGCCCATATGGATTATGACGACTACCCGAAATACGAACCGACCGTCTCACGGTTTCTTGGCGCATTGCGCATGAAGGAAGACGGCGCGCTGCAAAACGCGTTTGAGGTGGTCAAGGCAGAAAACGGAAGCGAGTTTTTCGCCGCCAAGGGCTGGTCGGTCAAGAAGAACGATAAGCCCGAACGGCAAGGCGCGTCGGATTATTCCATGACACTGCACGACCAGGAATACCCGAACATCCAGATTCAGATTCGGCCCGACAACCTTGAGACTGGCCGGAAGCTTGGCGCGGAGATGATTGCTGCACTCACCAAAGAGATTGAAGGAAGTTCGAAAGCTCATTTCGTAGGTGAGCCGGAGCTGACCACGATGAAGACCGAAAGCGGTGAGAGCTATGCCTACACCTACTCTCGGGGATGGGACATCAACGAGACCGGTGCACCTATGGTGAGTGAATTTCAGATCCAGAAGAACAAGGATGGCACGATCGCGATCTGCGGCTACAACACATATGACTCTCGACGAAAAGTCGGTGAGTTTGACGAGGAAGCCGGCAACTTGTTGTTCAAGAATTGGGTCGTGGGCGTCTCGGCATATGCCGCTGCGCAAATGTCACTGCTCCACGGCAAGGAGGATTTTCTTCGTGGCCTCGACATCAGGGCGGTCGGTCATTGATGACCGGAGCAAGCATCTCGGGACTCGGTTGAACAAGGCGACAATGCTTCGATCGAATGGATCGTTAGTAGACTGCGCGCGACTGCAAGCATCTCTCAGGCTGGAGTAACTCGATGAAACACCATCTCTCTCTTGGCGCTTCGGAGCCTCTTGCCTCGGGGGAAGACAAGACCCAGGCAGCGCTGCCGCTCAGCCTTCATCTCATTGAGTCGGTTGCGCAGAGTGGAGAGGTGCGCCTGATAGGCTGCGAAGGACGGCCTGTTCTCTGTCTGCAGAGTTTTGGCGATGATGCAATCGGCAGTTTCGCTGTTTGTACGCAGATGAATGGCAATCCGGCTGCTTTGGTTGTGCTTGGCCATGTTCCGATCAGTTCGATCGCGCTTGCCCTTGCCGATGAACGATTGCCCTCGCAGGCGGCCAAGCCACTGGTGCTCAAATGCGGCCGCTCGCAACTGCAGTTGCACCCGGACGGCCGTGTTCGCATCACCGGCGACGATATCATCGTCGAATCCAATGGCCGGATGGGACTTCGCGGCGCTGTTGTCGATCTGAACTGAACCAGATCCAAGGGCTTGGTTATGTGGGATCTGATAAACAGGACGCCGTTTTCCACTTTCTCGGGTTTTGACCGCGACAAGGACGGAAAGGCCTATTGGATCGTATGGGCAAAGGCGACATTCCGCATGCGCCACGAGCGCCCGTGCTTGTTTGAACGCGAGCAGGTCGAACTCTTTCGCGAGCCGCTCTACCGGGGGTCTCCGGAAAATACGGATCTTCTTGCCGAGAACGATATCTGCTTCCCGAAGCCCAAGCCGGACGTGATCATTACAGGGTATGGCTATCGCCCGGTCGACGTTACGCGGGAGGATCCGTTCGATGTGACGGCAACTATTGGCGATTGGAAGAAATCCCTCACGATTCTTCCTGCGATGCGTTGGTCGGACAGGCTCAGGCCGGAACAGGCTGACACCGCTGGGGACGCCGTCTTTCTCGGCTTCAGAAATGCCTATGGCGGCATTGATACGGAGACTGACACGGCAAGGTATCAGGAACATGTCGAAAACCCGATCGGCCAAGGCTTCTGGGCGTCATCAAATGCGGCGCGGGGAAAGCCCTTGCCGCGGGTCGTATCACAAGGGACGGCGTTGGAAAAATGGGACTCTCCGCTCAAGGCGGTCTCATTCACCTGCGTGCCGAAGGAGCGGCCGAGGCGTACGCGCCATTCCGGGACCTATGATGAGGCGTGGATGCGACGCAAGTCTCCCCTATTGCCCGACGATTTCGATGAACGTTACTGGCAGTTTGTGGATCAGGATCAATCGCTGGAGGCAGAACCTTCCTCGGGCGCCAGGATTACGCTCACGAATATGATGCCACGTGGCGTCGACAGCGACGGTGGAGCCTATACTGTCGAGCTTCCCAGGTTGACCTTCGAACTTCTCACCCGCTTCAAAGGCAAATGGCAGGAAACGGATATGGCGCTCCAGACGATCCATCTGCTTCCGGAGCAAGGACTTCTGACGCTCAGCTACTGCGGCTCGATGCCGATACGGGCCGTAGCCAATGATGTTCTGGTCGAGCGCAGCGAACTGATTTTGCGTGAGCATTCCGGTTTCCGCGTTCGCCCTCAGGATGCTGATAGTTTCGATCCGTCCGGCGCGGAGGTTTCCGTATGAGCCATACTGTCGTCGCCAACGGGTTTACGATTTCCCACAAGGGGACGCCCGGATATGAAAAGAACACGACACCCGATGTCTGCCTGACCCCGTCCGGGCCTGTTCCGGTTCCTTACGGCATTATCTCTTACTCGCGCGATCTGATCCGCGGCTCGCGTACGGTGTTTGCGGATGGCGGCAACTCGATCGCTGTCAAGGGTTCGGCCCATACGCCGGGCTACGGCGACATGCCCGGTTCGCAGAAAGGTGTCGCTTCCGGCACCAACATGCATGAATCGACGTGGATCACCTATTCGCCGAACGTCTATGTCGAGGGAAAGAACATCTGCCGTCTTTCCGACAAGCTGTTCATGAACAACAAGAACTGCATCGCCGCCTCCGGTCACTACGAACCGCCAGCTGGTCTCAGTGACGTAATGAAGGAGCTTTGCAAGATCTTCTGTCAGACGCGAGATGAATGGCACAATTGCAAACGGGGAGGCGGGAAGTGCCCCAAGCCGTCGGAAATAGCAAAGCAGAGAACCAACGCCGCTCTTTCGAAAGGCGATAGTGCCCTTTCCAGAGCGATAGGCAAGCGATATCCGGGTGCTATCGGTCGTGCCGAAAAGGCGTTTTATGCGACTGCAGACAAGATATTCGAGGGTGCAAGGAAGATCTATGATCGCGCCGGTCTGGAACGCGCAATCAAGCGCCAACTCGACAAGCTCATTAAAAGAAAGATCGTTCAGAAGGCCGCCAAGATGGCCGGCAAGGCCTGGCTCAAGCTCGTTCCGGGCCTGAATGTGATCTCAACCATTGTCGACGTAGCCGACGCTGCCTATACCGGCTACGAAATCTACGACATGATCAAGCAATCCGACGTAATCATGGACAAAGCCATCAAGGTGGTTCCCGACGTGGCCATCGAGGGTGCGGATGGCGAGCTGCTCGATATCTATGACTACAAGTTCGATGACCCGGACACTGGATATCAGGACGATTGGCAGGCCAAACAGAAGCAGGAAGAAGCCTATAAAAAGGCGTCGGGGCAATCACCCAAGAAGGTCGACAACGCCACTTGTGCCTGCGACAAGAAGGGTCGTGTTGTTCCGTCTGCCTGATGTTGTGCGAGGTTCTGAGTGGTTGATATCCTACGCTATGATGGTGATCCGTTCGCCGTGCCGGCCTTTCGAATAATCGCGATAATAGCAGGCGACATCCACGCGCCTGCGAATGTTGCAGCAATCAAAAAGGCCTATGCGCTTTTTGAAGAGTCATTCGGCGAAGCAGCCAATGTAACGTCGTATAATTTCTTCGGGCACAAGGGTAAAATACGATGGATGAATCCGAAACTCCTGGAAGAAGGGCGAGGATTTTTCGACCGCACGCCCATTGAGTACGGAGATGGGCTTCGCCGATACGGCTACGCGATAGAAGAATTCGAGGAGCCGGCACTTCCCTATTTTGGCGTCGAGCAAAGAAGCGACTTCAGTTTTCTCGAGGTCGATATCCGCTCTGACGATGATCGGATCGTGGCATTTGCCAACAGCATTACTGAGCATTTGCTGAAGGCCGATGTGATCTGTGGTGTCATGGGGATGGGGTTCTTTCTCCCACCCTACAAAAGCAGCCTCGAATTCAAGCTTGGTCAGGTCTCAAGACGCTACCGAACGAGCATAGACATTTCTCCTTCGATGGTAATGGACGGTATACGCAAGGAGGGGTCTTCGTATCGTTGGCAGACGGGCGAAGAACCTGGCATAGCCGATATCGGCTGGCGGACACTGATCGGTCGTGAATTCTGGCCGAGAATTGCCGAAGCGCTTTCGGAATTGAAGGCGGAGAAGGATATCGCTGTCGTGCAATCCGATACGGTTTTGGCGATCACTGCCGGTCAGAGGCCCATATGGGGCGACATCAATCGCAAAGAGGACATCGCCGCATATCGGGCCGTTGCCAAGCATCTTTCTGCGATCCGCTATCCGCAGGGTGCGGCCAAAGCCTTCATGTTTGGGGGAGGCACTCACGATCCCAAAATCGCCGACAAGATAGAGGCGTATCTCGAGCGCTTTTCTTGAGTGGCTCGAAAGTTTCCCATTGAAACTGAAAACAGCGAAAGCGCACAGAAACAATCATGGCCAAAACTCCGCTCGCTTCGGTTCTTGCTAAGCCGATCGTACCCGTCCCGCTTTATTTGCGAAAGTTCGCAGTCGAAGTCGATTATGCTCCGTCCTATGACGCGGCGGATAATCATGAGGCTATGGAAGATGCGATCCAGGAGTTTCAGGATGCATTGAGGCGGGGCTTCTTTGCCTGGGCGTTCTTGCCTTCAAGGCAGGCCGCAAAGCTCTCGCTTGATTGGTCGGGCACGAAAGGCTTCGTGCTGCGCGGCGAGGCCGAGGGCCTTCATCACAATGTCCTGGTTGCCGCACTGCGCCTGGTCGTCAACCTGCATCATACACCAGCGGCTGCCCATGAAAGTGCAAAAGCAGCACTTGGCGCGGCGGCCGATGCCCTATCGCCGAGAAGCATCTTCTCCGAGATTGTCACTGGTATCCGCATTCCGGTACTGGAAGGGGCAGATGGGCGCGTGTCAGCCCGCAATAGCTTCGAGGCCTATATTGCGGATGCCGAGATCGCTGTTCCCAAATCCGATCTGTTTGCGGATGTCACAGCGCCCTGCGAGGAGGATCGTCTTGTTGTAGCGGCAGACGCCATTTCGCAAGCAGCGTTGGATGATGTCGAGGACGTATTTCTTCGGATCTCGGACAGCGGCTGTTTTCGTAGCCTTTCAATGATCGACGAACTGGGTGGCGACGCCGAGTTGTTCCTGCGTTCCGTCAAGGGTGACCACAGTGAGCTGGTGATAAACGATTACGCTGATGAATATTACGGGCTCGTCGAACTTCTAAACTGCCTGTCGTCTGGCCGTGTCACAACGCTTTCCGTATCAAACGACGAATAGCAGCAAAGGGGTATCCGTTGCAGTTGGAACTCGTCGAATGTGGCCTCTCCACCGCCTTTGCACCCACATTTGAAAAGACACTCACGGAACGAATCGAGTGGCGGTCCGCGTTCTTTTCCAATGGATCTTTCATTGATCGAAGCTTTAGGCCGCAGCTCTGCGCATTTCGCGACAACCACGCGATTTCCAGTTTAGGCGAACGCGCGGCCGAACTGCTCGGGGAAGCGATCAATGACTTTATCACGCGGCTAAACATGACCGGCGGCGCCAATCACCTGAGAGGGCAAGCTGCAGTGCTTATGCTGATTCTCCCGGAGGTCGATGAAGAAGCAGGGTTGTCAAGAACCGGATTGACCGATCTTGGCAAGACACTGTGCGATCAGGTCAGCAAGACGATGGCTGCCGAGCTCGATCTGAGGATCGACCGACGAACCATCCGCGCATCTGGCCATGCAGGTGTGGGCTCTGTCCTGGCGGACGATGCCACGCTGGGAGCGAATGACAAATGGTTACTGGTAGTTGCGGTTGACAGCTACAGTGACGGCGAGCGCCTTAATGGTCTCAACGATGGTGGGTTGCTTTTCAGCAAAGAAACTCAATTTGGTTTCATTCCAGGTGAGGCGGCAGGGATATTGCTCCTGGCGGCGAACGACGGGAGCAGACGTGTCGCCACCGAGCACGGAACACGCTTCATACTGATAGGGGCCGGAGAATCGATTGAACCCGTCACTGAGCGTCAGGAGAACGAAACACCGTTCAATGCAATGAGTGACTCTACTTTCGCTGCCTGCGAAACGGCGTTCGGCACGGATCGTAGTCGCCAAATATCCCATTGGTACGCGGACTGGAACAACAGTCGCTACAGGGCCACGGAACTATCCTTTGCCATTCATCGCACCAACGCTTCTTTTCTTGAAGAGCAGCTTGAACCGACCTATCCCGCGCTGCAGTTTGGCGATACGGGCGCTGCATATGGTCTGCTGGCATTATGTCTTGCTAAGGCCGATCTGGACGACGAAGCGAGGCAGAGTGACGACGGCGACGTAGCGACATCAGAGACAAGCTACGCCTTGATCTCCGCCGGCAGCACTATTCGAGGCCTTCGGTCGGCTATCGTCGTTGCACTATTTCCCGCTTCTTGACTCCCTACCACGTCTGCCCTTCGCCCGGAGAGACGCGGCGACTTTGTTGCGTTTTAAGGTTCTTAAAATTTGAGACATCACGTTAATGAATTCGGGACGTATAGATCCCACAGTGGCTGAACCAACCAAAGGGGATGCCATGACCTATCAACAACTGCGTACGCTTGGCCTTGCTGGATTTGTCGTGCTTGGCTTTGCAGTCCATTTTCTGATTGCTTCAGCCGGCGTTTGACGCGCACTCCATGTCCAGTCCCTCGATAAGGATCAATTTTGTAGTGGACCATCCAGGATCTGCTGCAAACATCATCCGCCACCCTGCGGGTCACGCATCGCGGCAATTGCGGCCAGGCCGCGTGCACCGTCGCGGCTGCCGGTGGCGGCAACGGCCTCGAAGACGCGTTCGGCATCGCCCAGCCGCCCAAGCTTGAGGTAGGCGTAGCCGCGCAAGGTCATCAGATCGATGCGCTCGGGCGCGATCCGTGCGCGTTCGTCGAGGGCGAGCAGCGTTTCCACGTAACGGCCGGCCTCGAAGGAGTCCGTTGCCTGGTTTGACAGAAGTGCGGTTCGCAACTCGGTGCTGCGCTGCCGGTTCTGAGGCGCCTTGGCGGCAGCCACCGCGGCCTCTTTCGAAAGCCCGACACGCAGATAGGCCAGGCTCTGGCCGTAGGCTGCGTCTTCGCGGGTTTTCTGGGACGCGCTTTTCAATGCGGCCTCAAAGGCAGGTGCGGCTTCAAGCGGCCGATTCATGTCCATCAGGCACCAGCCGCGATTGAGCGCTGCCTGTGGCGACAGCGATTCCGGCGGTACAGTCGATGTGCAACCGCGTGCCGGTGCTGCATTGTCCGTTGCGTTGCGTGTTTGCGGCCGAGTTCTGGGCACAGCCCGTGGCGCAGCGGGTTGCTGAACATATATCTGTGACGTGGGGCCGGGGGCCGTCTGAACGAAGGCCTGTGGCGTTGTCTCGACATTGGACGTTTCTGCGGGGGCGGGCTGAGCCGGCGCCGGAGCTGGTCGAAACCGCGTCTGGTCGGGGGCTGTCTGCAGCGGCGCATAGGTGCCGGGCACAGCCTGCGTGGGCGTAGTGAGGCTGGGCATCACCGCCGGGGTTCTTTGCGGGGCCGAGGTCTCGCCGAGGCGGGCGATGCGCTCCGACCGGCCCTGCCAGGCGCGTTGGATTTCGCTGACGCCCGCACGGTCGCCGACACGGAACCGCGTCAGCACAAGCCCATAGGCGGAAGGCTCGTCGTCCGGCTTCCAGCTCAAGGCGGTGGAGAACCACTGCGATGCGGTCTGGAACTGGTTCAATGCAAGCGCATACCAGCCCAATTGCTGCGCATTTGCGGCATCGCGCGCGGCATAGACCACCGGCACGATGCGCTGAAGAAGGTCAGGTGCTATCGGCACGGGAGGGTCGATAGCCAAAAGATTGGCGGTGGCTGCCAGATAAACGGACCGAACCTCGTCGGAAGTATCGCGCCATTCATAGAGGGCGTCTTCGGCCTCGGCGAATAGCGACTGCGCAACGAGCGCAAGCGCCAAGCCTTGCGAAGCTTCTGCTGTGTTCTTGGTCTCGCGCGCCTTGCGGAACCATTCTTCCGCGGGCTTGGCGTTGTTGCGCCGCACATTGTACCAGCCGAGCAGCAATTCGTCGGATGGCAGGCCTTGGTCATGCGCCAGCTTCTCAACGGTCGCGAGATCGGACGGATCGACGACCAGCTTGGGATCGGTGCCACCCGCGGCAACGCTTTTGCGCGCGAGATCGCCGCGTATGGAGGCGAATTCACCGATGCCATCCGCGCCGGTCTTTTCCTGCACCAGCAGCGTGTCGAGTTCTGCACGCGTCAGAAGCGGCAAGGCCTTCTGCACCGTTGCCAGCCTTTCAGCCGGATTGGGACAATTGGCCAGCACATAACCGTAGGCATCTGTGGCGCGCTGCTGGCGTTCGGTCCGGGCGAAAGCCTCCGCAACGCGCCAGAGAATGTCGACCTCGGCGCAGGTGAGCAGGCTCGGCGTTGCAGATGCCACGCGCACGACCGTTTCGTATTGCTTGAGATTGGATGCATTGACCAATTGATCGCGCGCTTCTGCAACGGCGAGACGGTCGAGAAGATCGCTCGGCGGCGTCCATCCCGGCTGCTTCAACTGGCGGTCGGCGATCGCCTGACGCAGTTCGGCGAGCTTGCCGTCCGAATAGAGCTTCCACATCCGGTCCAGTTCGGCATCGCCGACAGGCTGCACCGCCAGCGGGTTGGCCGGCGGGGTCCATTCAGGATAAAGCGCCTTGAGGCGCGCGATCTCGGCCTGCAACCGTTTCGTGTCGCCCTTGCTGGCAAAGTACCGCAATGCGGTTTCGTCAACGGCTGGCTGCGCCTTTGCCGGCGACGGGGCGGTGCTCGGCGTGGCCTGGGCCATGTTCTGCCCGGCGACCGGCTGGATGTTGTCCTGCGCGCGAGGCGCCAGGGCTGACGAAGACTGGTCCGCCGCGAATATCTGCGGGTCAGGACCGGACGGCCAGACACTATCCAGCATGCCGGTCTGCCGGATACCGAACGCCCCAGTTGCCACCACCGCCGCCGAAAGCAGGATCGTCAGCGCCCTCATTCCATGCACTCCGGGTGTTCGGAGTTGGCGAAGGACAATCCGAGGAGATGCAAGGTGGAGGGGTAGTAGAGGGTGGGTGCGAAACTTCTGAGGTTTTCGGGAAGTTTCGTGCCGTCGAGGACACAGGAGATCAATGCCGGAATGATCCTGTAGCCGGGATCGGAAAGCGTGTGGCGAACCTCACCTGTTGCGATGTCGGTCAGTTCGACCGAGCCGTCGGCGGCCATCATGCCCTCGCGAAAAGAGTTCAGCATTTCGGGATCGCGATTTCCCGCGCGCAGCAGATATAGCGGTATGCGCACGGCGTTGTAGCCGAACTCTGCCGGGAAGCCCTTTGCGGGTTTAGGCCGGGCCATCAGTGACAGCCAGTCCGGCGGCATCTTCCTGGGGCCGAGCCGGCCTGCCGCGACAAGCGCCATGCCATCGTCGGAAATGCGCTGCCAGTCGGTTTCAGGCGCTATTTTCGTCAGCACCGAGAAAGCTTCGAACACCCAGTAGGACAGATTGACCACCGGCGCGTCCGGACGGTCGCCTTCATGGAAGCCGGTTACAGCCGGCATTAGCAGCTTGCGGTCCTGGTTCTCCTCAATCGTTTTCTTTCCAACAGCATCCGCGATGCCAGCGGCGGCCTTGGCGAGATCCTGCCTTGACCATGCGATTGCCGCCTGCGCCAGCGCGTAGGCAATGAGAAGGTCGCCGTCGGTGGCATTGTTGGCGTCGGTGACATGCGGCTTCGTGGCCGGGTCCCATTTCCAGACGGCGAGCCCATCGTCCCGCAGCATCAACTCGGTACGGGTGAAAGACCAGATCAGGTCGAAATCGGACGGCTGCCCGGCCAGATAGGCAAGCAGCAGACCGTAGCCCTGTCCTTCGCTGTGGCTGATATTGCCATTGGCGTCGTCGATGACGCGCCCGCTGGTGTCGACGAAGCGCGCCTTGTAGGCCTGCCAGTCAGCTGCCGCGATGGAGCTCGCAGCGTTTGCAGGCGTCGCAAACGGCATCATCACTCCGATGCAGAGATAGATGAGCAAAGCAGGGAATTTCCTCCTCATCGCCGCCGCCCTAAAGTGCGAAGCAGTCCAGCTGTCACCAGGCCCAGGAATGCGCAGAAGATCGCCAGCAGGGCCGAGTAGGACAGAACATTCGCCGAGAGCCAGTTTGAAAGGATAAGGCGATAATTGACAAGCGATGCAGGCTGGGTCTGCACGAAGCTGAATCTGTTGACCGGCACGCGGTCAACTTTTGCAGTTGCAGCCGAAAACGTCGTTATGTGTCCGCCGAGTTGAGACCAGTTGACCTGCTCGGTCAGTGCGCGCACGCCTTCGTCGAGATTCCTTGGCGTGGGGGCGGTAACGAGCGTCCAGGTTCCCTCATCGCCTGGACCCGGGCTTTGAGCGACCATCAAGGTCGCTTCGCTGGACGGCATGAATATGCTGTCGGCGCGAGGGGTCAGCCGGAGCGTATCGAGCGAAATATCGAAGTTGCGGTTGAGCCAGTCTTCCAGCGTGCTGATCTGGCCCCGCCACCCCCTGCCTGTGAGGCGGTCGCGCCATTCGTTGAATGTGGCGTCGGTATTGGGTGCAGTCTCGGCGCCGGAAACGGCGTCGCCCCATTCCGTGCGGCTGGTTTCAGAAATGCCCAGCCCTGTCAGCACGGCTGACGAAAGCTGCGAAACCGGGCCAATGAACAATGCGTCGCGATTGCCCACGGTTTCGGCCGATGCGCTGAGATCGACAGGTATCAGCCGGCCTGCGGCAGCGGCGATGCGGGAGAGAAAGGTTGCAGCTGCCGAAAGCGTTTCCGGCTGACTGTGATCGATGACCAGGGGAATCGGGGTCACCGAACGACCGTAGGGAAAGCCGGTTCCGGCGATGGCGGCGAGGTTGGGACGCTGGCCGATCCGCGCGAATTGCGGCATGACGAATTCGGATGTGTCGAACAGCGCGAACCGCTTGCCGCCAGGAGGCGCGCCGGGTGCGCAAATGGCATCCGCATCGGTCATCAGCACGGCTTCGATGGCGATGGTGTTAGCGCCGGGCCGGAAATGCCGCATCGTCACGTTGATCGGCAGGTGCCGAAGAATTTCCCCGCCGCGCGTGGTTATCGGAATTGTCGCGGCGATGTTGTCGTTGACATAGATGTCGATGTGGCTGCCCGGCAGAACCTCGCCCGAATAGGCCGCGTCAAGCAGGATGGTGGCTTCGCCGTAGGAGTCGGCATAGAAATCGGAAGGCACGCCAACCGCAAAGTCGGTCCTGAATCGCCGGCCGGAAAACTGCTGGGTCTTCGCGCCCATCTCGGAAAACTTCAGACGCGCTGCCGACAAGAAAAGCGGTGCGTCCGGCGACCGCCATGTCTGCGTAGATAGAGCTGCGCGCGATACGGCGACGGGCCGGTCGGTGGGGCTCACGATGCTCTCGATGGCGCTGGAAAGCGATTCCCACGATGGGCCGGTGACGATCAGGGTGGAGGGGCCGGTCTTGGCATCGTCGGCGAAAATCGCGAGCGGCGCCACTTCACCGCCGGCGGGAACAACCCCAAGCACGTCGCGCAGTTCGGCGGCAGTGCCGACCACGACGGTCATTTCACCGGGCTTCTGGATCGGAACGGCGTCGCGCGAAATGGAAATCGACTGGTTCGGCATGTTTGCCAGAATCGCCAGTCCCTCGGCCAACCGGATCAGGGATGTCGTCGTCGTGCGCTGGTCGGCAGCCGGCACAACCATGTTGAACGACGTTTTGCCCGCCTCATCAACACCAACCGCCCTGATGTCGTCGATGCGCCGAAGGTGCGAGGCATTTGCATCGGCGAAAGACAGGAATGTTTCGGCCTGATCGATGTCGGTCCACAACTCATAGGTCGAAGGAATGCCGCAATCGGTTCGATGTCGTTGGGTCACGTCAATGCTGATCTGATTGAAGCCGGCCTTGAGGAGGCCGGGCGGTACCGCCACGGACTGTTCCGAGACGCCGTTGGGAGACTGGACCGGTTCATCGATCAGGGGCTTGTTGTTGACGAGGAAACGCAGGCGCGAAGTCTCCGGCGCGACCACGATGGCATTCTGGTAGCCGAGATTGAGGGTGGCCGCGGAATTCGCCTGTTCCTGGGTCAGGTAGACCGACCAGGAGCGTTCGGCCACTTCGCCGGAGAGAACCAGACTGTCGACCGGCACAAGATAGCGCCGCACCTGCGCATTGACCGCTGGAGGCTGAGGCGCCGAGACTGAAGGTGGAGGCGTCGGCTCTACAACCGCGGCAGGAGGTGCAGTTGTTGGTGATGGTGTCGTCGGCAAGGGTTTGACCACTTCCGGCTCGGATTGCCTTTCCGGCGTCATGTCAAAGGGCGACGGCTGCGCATTGAGCGGCGTGGCTAATGCAAGAACGACAATCAGCGCAGGAAGAAATGCTCTCATCTGCGGGCCTCTGCGACGGCTTGATCCGCAGGCTTTTGACGGGCCGGTCTGAGGCTTCTGGCGAGATAGAACAGTCCGCGGTAGGTCTGGAAGATCGATAGCCCGAAGAACCAGGTCGTTCCTTTCAGCAGGCCCGGATTGGCGCGCCGGGAAATCTGGAAGCTCCGCCATTGTTCGGAATTGGCGAAGATGAGATCAGCGACCAGCTTGTGATGTTGCGGTGCGCTTGGAAGGTAGAGACATCCGACGGCCACACCATCAGTTGTCGCCTGCATGTTTCGGATGCTGACCGGCAAAGCGCCGCTGGTGCCGTCGGTAAAGGTTTTGAAACGGATTTCCGCCGAGTCGTCCTTATGGGCCTCCTCGGGCAGCTTTCCCAAGACGCGGACCAGCGCTCCGTTGGCCGAAACATTCTCGATGGTGCCGGGGAGTTTCGTCTTGCCGATGACGAACTCGCAACGACGGCTGACCTTGACCCTGCGCGTCTGCGTTTTTTCGCCGCGTTCCGAAACGACTCCGAGAGCGCAGCCAGCAATGACGAGATTGAGCAGGTTCCAGGCGCCAACGACAAGAGTGACGTCGGCTTTGTAGGGCTCGGTATAGACGCGGTAGACGGTGACAGCGACGCCGACGAGCAGGACCGCGAATATGACGAAGAAGGGCAGGCCTATTTCCGACAACCGGCTCTGCAGGATCGACTCGTCCTTCGCGGTCACCTTGAAGGTCGGTTTTCGCGGATTGAGGATGACGGATATGACGGCGGGCAGAAGATGTACCGTCTGAACATATTCGTAGAGTTCCGATATCCACGGCCATCGGAATGCACCGTAGAGATAGTTCTGCATCATCAGGTTCACGATCATGTAGGTGAGCGTGTAGGCGAGGAACTCGCCGCCTGAAGCCGTGAAGATCTGAAGCCCGAAAAACAGATAGAAAAGCGGCGCGACGAGGAAGATCGCGCGCGGGAAGGGGAACAGCCAGAACAATGTCGAGGACATGTAACAGAGCCGCTGCGGCAGGGAGAGCCCCCGCTTGAGGAGCGGGAAACGGAACCGCAGAATCTGCATCATGCCTTGTGCCCAACGGCTGCGCTGACCGATGAAACTGGCGAAAGTCGCCGGCTGCAAACCAGCGATCAGCGGCTTGTCGACGTATACGCTCTTCCAGCCGCGGGCGTGCAGTTCAATCGCGGTCTCGCAGTCTTCGGTAATGCTGACGCCGCTGAAGCCGCCGGTCTCATTCAATGCCTTGCGGTTGAGCACGGCAGCGGAGCCGCAGAAGAATGCCGCATTCCATTTGTCCAGGCCGCGCTGGATGATGCCGTAGAACATCTCATTTTCGGACGGCATGTTCTCGAAGGTCCGGAGATTTCGCTCCAGCGGATCGGGGTTGAGGAAGAAATGCGGTGTCTGGACCAGGAACAGTTTCGGGTCCTCGTCGAAATAACCGACCGTTTCCATCAGGAAGTCGCGCGCAGGCGCGTGATCGGCGTCGAAAACCGCGATCAGATCTCCGGTCGACTGGGCCAGGCCGTTATTGAGATTGCCGGCCTTCGCATGTTCGTTGCGGTCGCGCGTCAGATAGGTAACCTCGAGATCGAGGCAGAGCTGTTTCAATTCCTCATAGCGCCTTTCTGCGGCGTAGGCTTCAGCCACTTTGTCCGCGTTGCGCTTCTGCAATGTTCCACCATCGTCGAGCAGCCAAACCCTCACCCGGTCGGCTGGATAATCCATGCCCTTTGCTGCGGCCATCGTGTTGGCCAGAAGGCCAGCGTCCTCGTTGTAGGTCGGAATGAAGACATCGACGGTCGGAAGCCGATCAGCGGATACCGGTTTTGCAGGACGCGGCCGTAGGGGACTGGCAACCACGAATAGGCTGAGCCCAAGCATCATTACACTGTACATTTCAGCGAGATAAAGCAGGAAGCCGGGGATGAAGTTTTCAGGCTGGTTCAGCGGCGGCAGGGTCCCGGTCGAGCGCCAGTAGACATAGCGCATCACGATAGCTGTGCCGAAGGCCAGCGCGATAAGCCGCCATATACCGTGCGGGCGCACGAGTTTCAGCACCATCATCATTGCCAGGACGGCGAGCCCCGCGATTAGCTGTGCCTGCAGGCTGATGGGCAGAGTGACGAGGAAGATGACGATGGCGGAAACCAACGCCCATAAGATTATTATGCCTATCTTCCTCATGCGCTTCCAGCCTTCCTAGCCAGTTTCGGCCAGTGCCTTGCCGCGGGAGCGGGCTTCGGCGAGCAGATGGCTTCCAAATCCTGGCGGCGCGCTCATGAGCGCACCTGTTCTGCAACGTCCAAGATGTTCAATACGACGCAATCCGGCGCCGTTTACCGTTAAGAGTTCGTCAACCCGTTCAATTGCACCCGGCATTTTGGCCTCCGGTCTGTGGTGAACACGGTGGTGATGGCACGATCGTACCGGCTGCCGGTGATATTCCGGGTGGCGGAGGCACCGTCGGGCCGATCGGCGCCGGGATGGGGGGAGGGGCAGAAATGGCCGCCTGACTTTTTGCCCTGGCCCTGCGCGGTCGAGCCGGCGGCTGGGGTGCTGCAGCAGTGGCGCCCTGAACGGCTTCAGGTGCGGCCTGTACGGTCGGATAGATTGGCGTGCCGGGGCGGCCTAGGCTTTCCGGCGGCGACGCCGGAGATCCGTAAGGGTTCCAGCCCCGGTCCTTGATGAAGCCGGTGATGGAAAAGCCATACATGAACGACAGGAGCTTTTCCTCGGTTGCGCCGGTTTCGCACAGACGCAGGCGAAGCTGAATGGTTCCCTTGTTGCTGATCAAGGTGGTCTGGCGCCCAGCCGGGCGGATGCGCTGCCAGGCGTAAATGCAGAGGTCGGACGCGCCGGCGCGACCTACCGCGTAGCCGAACGGACCGTATCGGTTCTGGACGTAATAAGGCGATTGCCGCAGGGGAATGCCCGGAAGTGCTTTACGCATTTCCGAGGAAATATTGGTGGCCGGCAGGGAAGTGTCGCTGAGCGAAGAGCTGCCTGCGATGGCGCTGTTGACGGTACCGAAAAACTGAACCCGCAGCATGTTCTGGCCGGGCGTATGCGACGTCGTGGCAAGTGCTATGTCCTGCTGCGTCGCGTTTGTATAGCGGCGCTCCATGACATTCACGATCGAAGGCCCGCCCGGTGGGGGAAGCGCATATGCAGATTCCGCCGGAACGCTGCGCCATGTCGAGGCCACTTCCACGCCTTCGCGTGCAGCACAGCCCGCAATCATGGCCAGCGGTATAATCAGTACAATGCACCTGACGATCTTGAGCACAAGGCATGGGAGAAAAGCCCACGATAGTCGTGATTTCGTTTGGGGATACAGGACTTGCGCGATGATCAGGTTCGCAACCATGACATCGGCATAGAAGATTCGGTCCCAAGGACGAAGCGCTAACCCCCAAAGCTCACAGTTTTTAGTCGAGCCACAGCTTAATGCCAAGAATGGAAGTCTTGGATGATCCGGGGTTCAGGGTCATTATGGGAAATGCTTGTAGAAGTTGCGTGGGCTGCGTCGCGTTCTGCCGAGCAGCTGCCGCCCGTGCGTAACCTTACGCCGCTGAATTTTCTGATGGCATTTTGCAACCGGAATAAAAATGCAATTGCGATGTCGGAATTGTCGCCGTTCATGCGTCCTTGCAGCATAGCCGCGGTGATGTGACCGGAAAGGCCGGCGAGAGCGGCGCAAGAGCGAGAGACGAACATGACCAATTCCTATCGCTGGGTCATCGTTGCGGCAGGCGGCCTATTGGGGTGTGTGGCTATCGGCGCGATGTTTTCGCTGCCGGTTTTCCTGCAGCCGATGGCAAAAGAGACCGGCTGGTCGGTGACCGGCATTTCCACCGCAATGACGTTCGGCTTTTTGGCTATGGCGCTGGCCAGCATGGTGTGGGGCAGCCTGTCAGACCGGTTTGGCCCGCGCCCCGTGGTGCTGGCGGGATCAGTCGCGCTTGCCGCAAGCCTCGCGCTCGCCAGCCAGGCCGGATCGCTGATACAGTTCCAGCTGGTCTTCGGTGTTCTGGTGGGCGCTGCGACCGCCGCGATGTTTGCGCCGATGATGGCCTGCGTCACCGGCTGGTTCGACACGCAGCGCAGCCTTGCCGTGTCTCTGGTCTCTGCCGGCATGGGCATGGCGCCGATGACCATGGCGCCGCTGGCGGCGTGGTTGGTGACCGCCTACGACTGGCGGACTTCGATGCTGATCATTGCCAGCATTGCCGCCGTCACCATGATCCCGGCATCATTGCTGCTGCGCCGCCCGCCGGCATTGGAGCAGGGCAATGAGGCGGCGCTGGCCGACGAACCGCAATCGGACATGACGGTGAGGCAGGCGGTGCGCTCTCCGCAGTTCATCGTGCTGATGCTGGCCAACTTCTTCTGCTGCGCCACCCATTCCGGCCCGATCTTCCACACCGTGAGCTATGCGGTGACATGCGGCATTCCGATGATCGCCGCCGTCTCGATCTACAGTGTCGAGGGGCTTGCCGGCATGTTCGGGCGCATCGGCTTCGGCGTCATGGGCGACCGGTTCGGCGCGCAGCGCGTGCTGGTGCTTGGACTCTTGGCGCAGGCCTTCGGCGTGCTCGCTTACGTGTTTGCCAGCCGGCTTGGTGAATTCTACGCTGTGGCGGTGATGGTCGGCTTCATTTACGCCGGCGTGATGCCGCTTTATGCGGTGATCGTGCGCGAGAATTTTCCGCTCAGGATGATGGGCACCATCATCGGCGGTACCGCGATGGCCGGCAGCCTCGGCATGTCGACCGGGCCGCTGGTGGGTGGCCTGATCTACGACCATTTTGACAGCTACGCATGGCTCTATATCGGCTCGTGGGGCATGGGCGTCGCCGCGATGCTGATCGCCCTGACGTTCCGGCCATTCGCGAAAGAGGAGCGAGGGCTGGCGGCGGCGGAGTAGTGCGGACTTTCCAGTCTTGAACCGCTCCAGAAAGCGGGGCGTGCCGCAGCGGCCTTTGGTGGCTGCCGGCTCAAGGGCAGCCTAAGATCGGGCAGCGAATATCCGAACTAGCGCCCTTCCTACCGGCTTGACTTAAGCCGGACACCTGGCCCGGCGCCCTCATCGAACAGAAACTGAACCCCACCCGTCTCGAACGCGCTCACCAGCAGGTCTTCCGAGCTGCGGTGAAGTGCGTGACGATGACATTCGAAGTCCTTGATCGTGCTGCGCGAAACGCCAGCGAGGGCTGCAAGCTGCTCCTGCGACCAGTTTAGAAGACCACGCGCCGCGCGGCATTGCGATGGAAATAGAGGCATGGATAAAAAACTTGCCGTTTGCGGTGCAAGTCAACCATAATGGGCGAGATAGGGCAAATGATTTGCCGATTCCTCCACGAGAGAAGACAGGTGCATGGCGAAAGAGACATCGCTTATCTTGATGATCTTCCTGCCGTTCGTCGGCAGCGCGATGGCTGCGTTTTTTCCCTCCAACGCCCGAAATGCCGAAGCATGGCTTGCCGGAGTGGTTACCATTTGCGGGCTTGTCCTGGCATCCATGTGCTACCCGACAATCGTCGCGGAAGGACCTGTTCGTGCGCAGATCGAGTGGCTGCCCACGCTTGGCCTGAACTTCACGCTGCGCATGGATGGCTTTGCCTGGCTCTTCACCATGCTTGTCAGCGGCATCGGGTTCCTAGTCGTGCTCTATGCGCGCTACTACATGTCACCGGAAGACCCGATCCCTCGCTTTTACGCATTCTTCCTGGCGTTCATGGGGGCTATGCTTGGTATCGTGCTTTCGGGGAATCTGATTCTGCTGGTTGTCTTCTGGGAATTGACCAGCATCTTTTCCTTCCTGCTGATCGGCTATTGGTACCATAACGCCAACGCTCGCGATGGCGCGCGCATGGCGCTGACGGTCACGGGTATCGGCGGGCTCTGCCTGCTGGCCGGTGCGCTGCTGATTGGGCACATCGTCGGCAGCTACGATCTCGATGTTGTCCTGGCGTCGGGAGATCTGATCCGCTCAAGCGATCTTTATCTTCCCGCCCTCATACTCTTCCTGCTCGGCGCTTTGACCAAGAGCGCGCAGTTCCCGTTCCATTTCTGGCTGCCCAACGCCATGGCCGCGCCGACGCCGGTCTCGGCCTACCTGCATTCCGCGACGATGGTGAAGGCGGGAGTGTTCCTGATGGCGCGGTTCTGGCCGGTGCTGGCGGGCACCTATGAATGGTTCTGGATCGTTGGCTTTGCCGGGATGGCGTCTCTGTTGTTGGGAGCCTATTTCGCGATTTTCCAGCGCGATATTAAGGGCCTGCTTGCCTATTCGACGATCAGCCATCTCGGCCTCATCACGCTGCTGCTCAGCCTCGGCAGCCCTCTGGGCCTGATCGCCGCCATCTTCCATATGATAAACCATGCCACCTTCAAGGCGTCGCTGTTCATGGCAGCCGGCATCATCGACCATGAGACAGGCACGCGAGACATGCAGCGTCTGGGCGGGTTGTTCCGCTTCATGCCGTTCACTGCCACCCTCGCCATGGTGGCGAGTGCTGCCATGGCGGGTGTTCCCTTGCTTAATGGCTTCCTGTCGAAGGAGATGTTCTTCGCCGAGGCGATCGAAACCCACGCCGATTCCATTCTCGATACGGCCGCACCTTACGTAGCCGTGCTCGCTAGCGCATTTGCAGTGACCTATTCGATACGGTTCATCCACGGTGTGTTCTTCGGCAAGTTGCCGGACGACCTGCCTCACGAGCCGCACGAACCACCATTTCTGATGCGCTTCCCGATCCAGCTTCTCGTGCTGGCATGTCTCGTCGTCGGCATCGTTCCGGGCCTGACCATAGGCCCGTTCCTGCACACGGCTGTCACATCCGTCCTTGGCCCGGCCACGCCTGAGTACAGCCTCGCTATTTGGCATGGCGTCACTTTGCCGTTGCTGATGAGCTTCCTGGCGCTTTTAGGAGGCGCGATCCTTTATCTTCTACTGAAGAATTATCTGGCGCATTGCGAAGAGGGGCCGCCCTATTTTCGCCGCCTCAAGGGCCAGCGCATTTTCGAGCGCGTGTTGGTGGCAGTGTCTTGGAGAGGCGCGCGGGTTCTCGAAAGCCATCTGGGCACCCGCCGTCTTCAGCCGCAGCTTCGCCTGCTCGTGGCGGTGGCGCTCATCGCTGGCGCCTGGCCGCTCTACCATATGACTTTCGAGCTGGCCGCTTTCAGCTGGAACCTCGACGATGCAGTCTTCGCGGGTCTTTGGGCCATTGGCATCTTCTGCGCCGTCGGGGCGGCCTATCAGGCCAAGTTCCATCGGCTCGTCGCCCTTATCTTCCTCGGTGGGGCAGGCCTTGTTACCTGCACCACCTTCGTGTGGTTTTCCGCGCCCGACCTTGCCGTCACGCAACTGCTCGTCGAGATCGTGACGACCGTGCTCATTCTGCTCGGTCTGCGTTGGCTGCCCAAGCGATCGGAGGAATTGCAGATCGACGCGATCAGGATGGCTGCCAGACTGCGCCGATACCGCGATCTTGCCATTGCCATCGCCGCAGGGAGTGGCATGACGCTCATCGCCTATGCCGTGATGACGCGTGCGGCTCCGCCGACGATCGCCGACTATTTCCTGGAGAAGGCGTATACGGAAGGCGGAGGCCGCAACGTGGTCAACGTCATCCTCGTCGATTTCCGCGGCTTCGACACTTTTGGCGAGATCACCGTTCTCGGCATCGTGGCTTTGACGGTGTTCTCCTTGTTCCGTCGCTTCAGGCCCGCGCCCGATTCCGTCGAGTCGCCGGAACAGCAGCGCGTACAGAACGCTACCGACGAGGCAAGACCGGACCGCACAGCCGGTGAAACCGTCAGCGATTATCTGCTGATCCCGGCGGTGATCATGCAGTGGCTGTTCCCGGTGATCATCGTGCTCGCCGCCTATCTGTTCTTCCGCGGGCATGATCTGCCTGGAGGCGGTTTTGCCGCCGGCGTGGCGATGGCTGCAGCCTTCATTCTGCAATATCTGGCTGCGGGCACACGGTGGGTGGAAGACAGGCTGCGGGTCTTGCCGCTTAACTGGATCGGCTTTGGCCTGCTTCTTGCGGCCTTGGTCGGGATGGGGTCCTGGCTGTTTGGCTATCCGTTCCTGACATCCCATTCGCAATATGTGGAGTTGCCGCTGATCGGCTCTATTCCCGTGGCAAGCGCGCTCCTTTTCGATCTCGGCGTCTTCTCGTTGGTTCTCGGCGCGACCGTGCTGATGCTGATCGCGTTTGCCCACCAGTCCGTACGCCGCCTTCGCGCCTCACGGATCGCGGCAGCTGAGGAGGAGACGGCATGATGGAACTGACGCTCGCCCTCGGTATTGGCGTACTGGTCGGATCCGGCGTCTGGCTGCTGCTGCGGCCACGGACCTATCAGGTCATTATCGGCCTGTCGCTCATCGCCTATGGCGTCAACCTCTTCATTTTCTCGATGGGCAGGCTGCGCATGAACGCGGCGGCGGTGCTTTCCTCCGGTACCAACGTCAATCCCGCCGACTACGCCGACCCTGTGCCACAGGCGCTCGTGCTCACGGCCATCGTCATCGGCTTTGCGACGACGGCGTTGTTTCTGGTCGTCCTTCTGGTGTCGCGTGGCTTGACCGGCAGCGATCATGTCGATGGCAGGGAGCCCAACTGATGGGTTGGACCAGCCATCTCCTGATCGCGCCGATCGTTCTTCCGCTCGTTGCCGGCGCGCTGCTGCTGATGTTCGACGAGCGCCGTCACACGCTCAAGGCTGCGATCAGCCTCGCCTCGGCGCTGACGCTTCTCGTCATGACGGTCGTGCTGCTGCGCTTCGCCGATTCCGGCGACCCGGCTGGGACGGCAACGACCAGCGTTTACCCGCTCGGTAACTGGCCGGCGCCGTTCGGCATCGTACTGGTGCTTGACCGGCTTTCGGCACTGATGCTGGTGCTGACAAGCGCTCTGGCGCTCGCTGCCCTGGTCTTCTCGCTGGCACGCTGGCACAAGAGCGGGCCGCATTTCCACACCCTGTTCCAGTTGCTGCTGATGGGGCTGAACGGCGCTTTCCTTACCGGCGACCTGTTCAACCTGTTCGTGTTCTTCGAGGTGCTGCTCGCAGCTTCATATGGCTTGGTCCTTTACGGCTCGGGCCAGCCTCGTGTGAGGGCCGGCCTGCATTATATCGCGATCAATCTCGCTGCTTCGTCGCTGTTCCTGATCGGTGTCAGCCTTATCTACGGCGTCACCGGCACGCTCAACATGGCCGATCTTGCGCTTAAGATTCCCGCGGTTCCGGCAGAAGACCGGATGCTGCTGGAGGCAGGTGCAGCGGTTCTCGGTATCGCGTTCCTCGTCAAGGCCGGAATGTGGCCGCTGGGTTTCTGGCTGCCCACCGCCTATACGGCTGCCGCTGCCCCGGTTGCCGCGATCTTCGCCATCCTCAGCAAGGTCGGCGTCTACGTTATCCTGCGGCTTTCGCTGCTGCTCTTCGGCGCCGATGCAGGCGCAACCGCCGGCTTCGGAAGTTCATGGCTGCTGTTCGGTGGCATGGCGACGATCGCTTTCGGCGCCATCGGCGTGCTCGCATCGCAGGCTATGGGACGGCTCGCCGGCTTCTACGTGCTCGTCTCGTCCGGCACGCTGCTGGCTGCGATCGGCATGGCCAGCGTCTCGGTCACTTCCGGTGCGCTTTATTATATGGTGAGTTCCACATTGGCGATCAGCGCCTTCTTTTTGCTGATCGAACTGGTCGAGCGGGCGCAGGATCCGGCCGCGAACGTGCTTGCGGTTACGATGGAAGCCTACGGCGATGACATGGACGAGGAAGAAGCGCCGGAAGAGGTCGGGCTCGCTATTCCGGGCACGCTTGCCGTGCTCGGCCTGTGCTTTGTAGGTTGCGCCCTGCTGCTCGCCGGCCTGCCGCCGCTTTCGGGCTTCATAGCCAAATTCGCGCTCTTGACCGCCATGATAGACGGGAATGAAAACGCTAGGATGTGGGTTCTGGCGGCGCTGCTGCTACTCTCCGGTCTGTCAGCCATGATCGCCATGACCCGCGCGGGCATCCGCACATTCTGGGCCCCGATCGAAGGAACCGTACCGCGTGTCCGGGTGAGCGAAATCGTGCCGGTGGGGTTTCTGCTCGTGCTGTGTCTGGTGCTGACCGTGCAAGGCGGCTCGGTCATGCGCTACATGGACGCCACGGCCCAATCCCTCCATACGCCGATGAACTATGTGCGGGCGGTGATGTCCACTGCGCAGGTCCCGGGTCCGAAAGCGGCGGAAAGCCAATGAGCCGTTTGCTTCCCTATCCATTGCTCGCGACGTCACTGCTCGTCATGTGGATTCTGCTCAACGGACTTTCCGCCGGCCATATCGTGCTCGGCGCTATCATCGGCATCGCGGCATCCTGGGCCATGACGGCGTTGCAGCCGACAAAGCCCCGGCTGCGACGGTGGGGCCTGATCCCGGCGCTGTTCATCACCGTGATGGGAGACATCGTCCGTTCCAATATCGCGGTCGCGGGCATCGTCCTGCGTGGCAGGCGAGGGCAGCGAACCTCCGGCTTCGTCACGATCCCGCTCGAGTTGCGCGACCCGACCGGACTGGCCGTGCTTGCCTGCATCATCACCAGCACGCCGGGCACGGCCTGGGTCGAATACCGCTCAGCAACTGGCGTGTTGTTGCTCCATGTGCTGGACCTCGCTGAGGAGCAGGAATGGATCGACCTCATCAAGGGCCGCTATGAAAGACAGCTGATGGAGATATTCGAATGAGCGCCACCATCCTCATATGGTCGATCACGATAGCGCAATTGTTTCTCCTCGCTGCGATGGCTTGCGCGGTCGCGCGCATGGTCATCGGACCTCGAGCTCAGGATCGTGTGCTCGGTTTCGACGCGCTCTATGTGTGCGCCATGCTACTCCTGCTGACCTTTGGTATCCGCACGGGAACCACAATCTATTTCGAGGCGGCCCTGGTGATTTCCCTTCTCGGCTTCGTCTCCACCGTGGCGCTGGCGAAATTCCTGATGCGCGGGGAGGTGATCGAATGACCCACGCCGCCGATCTGCCTGCCTGGGCAGCACTCCTCACGGCTTTCTTCGTTCTTCTGGGTTCAGGTCTGACCCTTCTTGGGGCGATCGGGCTGCTGAGATTCGGCAGTTTTTACGAAAGGGTCCATGCGCCGACATTGGGCACGACTTGGGGGGCGGGCGGCATACTCATCGCCTCGATTATCTGCTTCACCGTGCTTCAGTCGCCGCCCGCCCTTCACGAGATCCTGATCGCCGCCTTCGTGATCGTCACGACGCCCGTCTCGCTCATGCTGCTGGCTCGGGCAGCACTCTATCGCGACCGGACAGAGAACAATGACGGCGTTCCAGCTTTCGAAGCCGAATCTGAGGGTACGGAAGAAGAGGCTGCGCAGAAGAGTTCAGCGCAAAAGCAAATCAAGGGAAAGTAAGGTTGCTTGCTGATATCGGCCATATGGCAGCCGGTGGGGAACCAGCGCGTCTCACTTCAGTCTGATTGCGGCCGTCGATACTGCGCCGGATGAATTCAGTCGCGACGGCCTTCGTTGCGCGTGGCGCTTGAATTTCTGAGAAATGGCTAGAATATCCATTTGTTGGATATTCTAGATGGTTCGGAGCTCCGGCACATGCTTGGCGGCTTGAAACTCGGTTTTGCGGCAGCGGCACTGGCTGCGCGCTTGTTTTCCCCGCCGTCGCTGCGGAAATGAACCGCGCTAGCCTCTATCGTGCGCAATCAGTGACCAACGGCACCGGTGAGGTGAACCGGGCGCGAGGCTTGGCGCCGTGCCTTGAAGAAGTGCTGGTGAAGGTTTCCGGCGACCAGCGTCTGATTGGCGATCCGCGTGTTGCGGAGATGACCCCGCACGCAGCCGATTACGTCACGGGCTTTGTCTATCGGGATCTGCCTCAATGGCCGCCCGCCCAATCACGAGCAGGGCACTTACGATCGCCCGCAATATCTCACCGCTGATTTCGACCGAGACAAGATCGATGCCTTGCTGGCGTCACTCGGACGGAAGCCGTTGCCGTTGCCGCGGCCCGACGTCGTCGCATTCTTCGAGATTGAACCGATGAGAGGCGTCAGGTTCACGCTGGCTCGCGCTGGCGGCGACCGGCTTGCGGTGGATATGCGCCTTGCATTGAGAGCCGCGGCGGAACGGACCGGCTTACCACTGCAACTGCCCCAGCAAGATGAAGTCGACACAATCCGACGAGAGAAGCCGGAGCCGGGAGCGCTTGCCGATGGGGCCAGGACCCAGGGTGGCGATCCTCTCCTCTTCGGCACGATAGCGTGGCGCGAAGACGCGTTGGGTTGGATCGGCGACTGGCAGCTCGGTTACAAGGGCAAGGAATATCGCTGGCAGGTGCGTGGTGTGAGCTTCGACGATGCGTTCCGCAATGCCGTGCGCGGGACAGCGCAAATCCTGTCGGGTAATGGACAACCGGAAGCCGTCATCACAGCCCGATAATCCGGTACTCTTCCCACGCGCGATCAGGCAAATGCCGGGCATTTCGCGATCATTGCTATGCTTGAGGGAGGCAACATAACGCGACCGTCGATGCGCTGGCGACCCAGATTCTAAAGATGCAGGAATGCTACAACCTAAACGAAGATCTACCACGCCAGCTTTGCGGGCGCGCAGCCCGACACTGGATCACATCGGTCCGCTCGACGCTTGAGGCCAGCGCAGAAGCGCTTGGCGGCCGCTCTCGGTCAGGTCGTAAACGCCACGCTCGGTGCGGACAAACCAGCCATACACATTGTGAAGCAGGATCTTGGGTGCGTTTGGCATGCCGGGTTTCAAATCGCGCGGCCGTTTTTGGCCATCGGCCAGGGCGGCGGCGCATGCCAGGGCTTCTTGGCGATAGGCTGTCATGATCGGGGCACGCGAGCCACCTCCGGCGACCGGATCGCCTTGCCGGCGCCGATGTTCGTCAATCAGTTTTGAGCGGCGTTTCGGATCCCGGCGCGGCGTCGCTGCTATCGGACTGAGGAGAACCTGCACCTGGCCGTTTGAAGAGACGCCAAGGAGGCCGAAGCCGAGACGGCGACACAGATTACGGAACCGCGCATCACCTTCGCGGCCCTTGCCACGGATCGACATGCGCGCGGCAAGCCAGACCTCGTCGCTGGCCGCCATCCGGTCGACACCCTGGAGCACAAGTTCGAGATTGAACTGCAATTTCAGCTCGCAGATAACGACGATCGGCGTAGAGTCGGCGCTCAGCGCCAGCAAGTCGCAGCCGCCGACCTCGCCCTTGACGACAAATCCCAAGCCTTCGAGGAAGCCTTTGACCGGGCTGTAAAGTGAGGTTTCGAGCATGGATCCTCTGTTTGGCAACGAATCATTTCGCCAGATCGGCCGTTCGACCCCATCGTCATCGCTGTCGTTGAATACCAGGTAAACGGTCCCGGCGTTGGCCGATAAAGGGGCTATTACACTTGCGTGGCTGCAAAAGCGTGAAGACCGGTAGCGGCCCGGTCTCAACCTTCTCTATTCAAAAGGAGTAGAGCCCTACCTAAAACGGTTGGGTCGCAGCAGTAAGACTCCCTCCCTTACCACATGCTAATATATGCATGCAGGAGGGTGGAATGTCGTCCTTGCCCAACGCCGCAATGGCGGCAGTAGCTATCGCACTCTACAGTACCATGCCCACATCAGCCGCCGAGGAGGTCGGTGAGGCAGTCTTGATCAAGACCGACGTAACAGGTGCGAATGGTCCGCTGACGGTCAAGGCTCCGGTTTACCGGGACGAGCGTATCCGAACGTCGAACTCCGGGCTCGGTCAATTCGTCTTCAGGGATGGAACCAAACTTGCGGTCGGATGGGGCTCTTCCGTCGTCATCGACAAGTTTGTCTTTGATGACAGCAAATCTGTGAAGAAGCTCACGATCAAGGCGGTCAAGGGAACATTTCGCTGGATCAGCGGAAATTCAAAGTCCTCGGCGTACGAGATTGTTACACCTGCAGGCACGATCGGGGTTCGTGGAACTGTTTTCGACTTTTTTGTCGGAGCGAACGGGACCACTGCGGTGGTTCTGCTAAGCGGGTCCGCCCAATTCTGTGGCAGCAATGGCTGCCGGCAACTGAAGCGGCGATGCGATTGTGTCATCGCTACGCGGTCTGGCGGCGTAACCGATCCCAAACGGGTCAATCGGGGAATGCTCGGCACGCTGGGCAGCATGCGGGCACTGCCGTTCCTGTCCGGCAACCAGCAGCTTTCGGGGGGATTCCAGTCCAGCACCGGCTGTGGTCTTTCAATGGCATCTCTGCGTGAGATGGACCAAAACCAAAGTGTCACCCAACCAGCTGCTACGAATCCCGACCGCCCGACCGAGCCCAACAAGCCGGATACGCCTGACAAACCCGGCAAGCCGGATACTCCTGATAAGCCCGGGAAACCCGACAAACCGGGCAAGCCAGACAAACCCGGCAAACCTGACAAGCCGGGAAAACCTGATAAGCCAGGTAAACCGGACAAGCCCGGGAAGCCTGACAAACCGGGCAAGCCAGACAAACCCGGCAAACCTGACAAGCCTGGGAAACCCGACAAACCGGGCAAACCTGACAAGCCCGATAAGGGGCATCATGGCCACGGCGGACATCACGGAAATAATGGGAAGGGTAACGGCCATCACGACGGCTCCCCTCCGGGAGGTGGAAATGCCGGCAATGACGGTTATTAGTCCGTCACTTGGCGTAGTTTGTTTTTGTCTGACGGTTCAATGAGAAATTGATCCGACCTGCGGGATATCCGGTCATAGAATTCCTGCAATCCGGCGGGCAGACGTACAGCCTTCACTTTCGCGGCAATAGCGATCCTTCGGCTTCCAGCCGACCGCGAACGCAAAGCCTGGACAAGCCGCTCGTGCACCAACGTCAGATCGGCGAATTCCTGCGATGCCGCGACCTGCTCATCTCCGACGACGGCGTAGACGTTCGTCCGATCACTTTTCCCGCGCAGCACCAGCGCTCCCGCGTTGAGCAGGGCGTAGCCGGCAAGCGCCTGTGCCGTGGTCTCCGAAACTAGAATGTCGAAGCTCACCATTTTGCAGGCCGACTCAATTCGCGAAGCGACGTTTACGGCATCTCCGACAGCCGAGTAGTTGAACCGAGCCTCTGCGCCCATATTTCCGACGCAGGCAATTCCCGTGTGAATGCCGATGCCGATGCCGACCTTGTGCTCCGTTCCGAAGCCAAAGGCATCGCTCGCATTGAGCTTGGCCAGGGTCTCACGCATGGCCAGGGCAGCACGAACGGCTTTGCCGCAATGGTCGTTGACGTCGAGCGGGGCATTCCAGAAGGCCATGATTGAGTCGCCGATGAACTTGTCGAGCGTGCCTTCATTCTCGGTGACATGACGGCTGAGCGCATCAAGAAGTGTGTTCAGGAAACCAACCACTGCAGTGGGCGCCAGCCGTTCGCTTATCTCGGTGAAATTGCGCACGTCGACGAACATAACAGTCAGCTCACGGTCGTCCCCGCCGAGGCGAAGGGCGTTGCGTGTATGCTCGACGCGATACAGAAGCGATGGCGAAAGATATTGACCAAATGCCCGCCGGATTTCGCGGCGTTCCCGGTCTGTGACCAGGAAGCGGAAGGACGTGGTGGCAAAATGCGTAATCGTCCCGGCTGCCACTGGTGCCAGCGGGTCGAAGAGAAGCCCGGCAAATGAAAAGGCGAGCCACGAGGCAACGAGGGCGCAGGCTGTCGCCAGCAAACCGGCCACAAGGGCGATTGCCGGACTGACAAAGATGGTCAGCGCCACAAGAAGGCTGCCCAGCGCCGCGATGGACAGTATCTCGAGACCGTTTGCCCAATCGGGGCGAGAGAGGAACTGGCCCGACAGTATCTGCTCGACGGTTTGCGCATGCACGGACACACCCGGGACATTCTCTCCAAGAGCCGTGGTGCGAATGTCCTGCAATCCCGCAGCCGATGTTCCGACGAAGACGATACTGCCTTCGATTGCAGCTCTCACGTCAGCGGTAGCGCCACCGGCTGCGAGAATGTCCCTGGCCGAAACATATCTTTTTGCATTGTCCCGGCTGACGTAAAGCCACAGCTCACCCGCCGCGGTTGTCGGCACGACGAAGTCCCCGACCTTGATCGAGGTGACGATGTTTGGTGCATCCGCAGCACCTATCAGCAGATAGGTGGAGGCGCCTTGTGCAACACGCAGTGCTTCAAGGGCGAGGTTGGGATAGAGTTGGCCGCCATCGCTCAACAACAATGGAACCGTGCGGACGACCGACGATGAGTTTCCGGGATTAAGGCTGATATGCCCGATGCCGGCAGCATTAGCCTCGAGCTGTGGCTGAAAAGGCGTTGCGGCCTTCATGTGAGGCGGAGCGTCGACGAGGTTTTCGCCCGTGAAGGCAAAACCGGCCTTCACCTGGGGTCGGTAACTTCCTTCATTGGATAGACCAAAGCCCAGCACGACCGGCTTTCCGACAATGGATTGAGCAAGCAACTCGTCATTGTCCGGCAGTTTACGCAGCAGGGCAGGGTCGACGCCGGATACATCGCGAACGACATTGCGCGGCGACAGGCGATCGGGCTCGGCAAAAAGAATATCGAACGCGATAGCCGACGCGCCCATCTCCGAAAGCCTGTCGACGAGCGTTGCCATTCGGTTCCGAGGCCATGGCCATTGCCCGAACTGTCGCAGCGAGGTTTCATCTATGTCGACGACCCGGACCGGCATCTGCTCGAAGGCTCGGGGGGCCCAGCGCTGATACTGATCGAATGTCGCCTCGCGAGCCAGTTTCAACTGGGGTGGGTCACTCGCCCGAATAACAGTAAGCGCCGCGACAATAAGCAATCCGATGACGACGCCAAGCTGCTGAGCGCGTGTCATGACTTCTCGTCAGAGCCCTTGTATGAGTGTCTTTGTCATAGACCAATCCGGCGAATGGAACGGTCGCCATCGGCCGTTTCACCAGTGGCACCATACGCCCCATTCTTGCGAGGGTACAATCAGGCACCTCCCATGAATAGTCGCATCAGCAGGCGACCATCGACTGCGAGTGGCAGCGCTATTTCATCAACGGAGGCATGATCGTTTCAAATCGCGTGCTCGGCAATCACCGCCAGGAACGCAGGACCGTAGCGGTCCAACTTGGTCTCACCGACACCTGGAACCCCTGCCATCTCCGCGCGCGAGGTGGGGCGGGCGGCGGCGAGTTCGATCAGCGTTCGGTCATGGAAAATCACGTAGGGCGGCAGATTTTGCGTCCGGGCGATTTCAATACGCTTTTCCCGCAATGCCTGGAACAGAGCTCGATCGGCATCGGGCAGGGCAATCGATGTCTGGTTGCGGGAAACCTTCTCCCGCCCGGCGCGCGGCGGTGGCGGCACGCGCAGCATAAGTGTGGGCTTTTCGCGCAGGAACTGACGCCCAGCCTCCGAGATCGCCAGCCCTCCATGACCGGCCAGGTCGGCTTCGATGAGCCGCAGGGCAACCAGCTGGCGCAAGATCGCGCGCCAGGTGCGTTTGTCATGCTCCTTGCCAATACCGTAGGTGGAGATGCGGTCGTGTCCAAAATCGGTGATGCGCTTGTCCTGGACACCTAGAAGTACATCGACGATGTAGGCTTGGCCGAAACGCTCGCCGGTCCGGTGAACACAGGACAGAGCTTTTTGAGCAGCGATCGTTCCGTCGAACAGCCGTGGCGGCTCGGCACAGGTGTCGCAGTTGCCGCAGGGCTCGCAACTGTCGCCAAAGTAAGAAAGCAGCACTTGGCGACGACAGCCTGCCGTCTCGGCCAGCCCAAGGAGTGCATCGAGCTTTTGCCGTTCCGTGCGCTTGCGCTGATCCGGCGCGTCTGATTCCTCGATGAAGCGGCTGCGCAGCGCAATGTCTTCATAACCATGCAGCATCAAGGCGTCGGAAGGCAAGCCGTCGCGCCCCGCGCGGCCGGTCTCCTGGTAGTAAGCCTCGATGCTGCCCGGCAGATCGATATGGGCGACGAAGCGTACATCCGGCTTGTCGATGCCCATGCCGAAGGCAATGGTGGCCACCATGATGACGGCTTCATCGTGCTGGAAACGAGCCTGGTTGGCCCCGCGCGCAGCCTTGTCCATACCGCCGTGATAAGCGAGCGCATCATGTCCTTGCTCGCAAAGCCAGGCGGCAGTCTCCTCTGTCTTTCGTTTCGACAGACAGTAGACGATGCCGCTTTCGCCCTCGTGTTCTTTCAGGAAACGCTTCAATTGCGCCCGCGGATTGTCTTTCTCTTGGATGGCATAGCGGATGTTAGGGCGGTCGAAGCCTGCGATGAACGCATCACTTTCCGCGATCTGAAGATGCGCCAAGATTTCGGCCCGCGTCGGGGCGTCAGCGGTCGCCGTCAGCGCCATTCGCGGCGTGTCGGGGAACAGCGCGGCAAGCGTGTCGAGCTGGCGGTATGAGGGACGGAAATCGTGTCCCCATTGCGACAGGCAATGCGCTTCGTCGATAGCGATCAGCGATAGGGGCACCTGACTGAGACGCTCCAGGATGTCGCGCCGGAGCAGTGTTTCCGGAGCAACGTAGAGGATGTCCAGCGCACCGGAAGACGCGTCCCGCCACAGCGCGCTTCGCTCGTCACCTGGGAGGTCGGAGTTGAGTGCGGCTGCCTTGACCCCTGCCTGACGCAAGGCAGCGACCTGATCGGCCATTAGAGCGATCAGCGGCGAGACGACGAGGCCCATGCCGGGCCGCGCCATGGCCGGGATCTGGTAGCACAGCGATTTGCCGCCGCCCGTCGGCATCAAGACGAACGCGTTGTTGCCAGCCATCACATGGTCGACGATCTCCGCCTGAGGCCCACGAAAGGCGTCGTAGCCATAGACGGCTTTCAGGATATGCGCGGGATCAGTGGTCAAAATAGCCTGCGTTGGGAATCAGTAAGACATTCCCTCATAGCAGATTGCGAGATGCCTTGGGCGTGGCCTCTTTGCGCGAATGCGGAAGCAACGGTCGAATATGTTCCGCCGAATTTAAATTCTGGCACTCCTATCAATCGAGTGCCAGAAAGCCTATAAAGCTGATGCGGTTGCCCTATGCGCCGATCGCAGAAAGACTTCCAATGAAATTCCGGCCACTTCACGACCGCGTCGTCATTCGACGTGCGGAAGGCGATATCAAATCCAAAGGCGGGATCATCATTCCCGATAATGCGAAAGAAAAGCCCCAGGAAGGCGAAGTGATCGCCGTTGGTCCGGGCTCTCGCGACGAAAGCGGCAAGCTGATTCCCCTCGATGTCAAAGCAGGCGACTCAGTCCTGTTCGGCAAATGGTCGGGCACCGAGGTCAAGATCGACGGCGAGGATCTCCTGATCATGAAGGAGACCGACGTCATGGGCATCGTCGAGAAGACTGTCGCGGTCAGCAAAGCCGCCTGACCGGTCGATTTCCGATCCCTTAATCTCAAGACCGAATTGGACGAAAATCATGTCTGCCAAGGAAATCAAATTCTCCACCGACGCTCGCGACCGCATGTTGCGTGGCGTCGAAATCCTCAACAACGCCGTTAAAGTGACCCTCGGCCCAAAGGGCCGTAATGTCATCATCGACCGGTCCTATGGCGCGCCGCGTATCACCAAGGACGGCGTCACCGTCGCCAAGGAAATCGAGCTCTCTGACAAGTTCGAGAACATGGGCGCGCAGATGGTGCGCGAAGTGGCCTCGAAGACCAACGACCTTGCCGGTGATGGCACCACCACCGCAACGGTGCTTGCTGCCTCCATTCTGCGCGAAGGTGCGAAGCTCGTTGCCGCCGGCATGAACCCGATGGATCTCAAGCGCGGCATCGATCTCGCAGTTGTCGCCGTCGTCAAGGACATCCAGGCACGGGCCAAGAAGGTCAAATCTTCCGACGAGATTGCCCAGGTCGGCACGATTGCCGCCAATGGCGACGAAACGGTCGGCGCGATGATCGCCAAGGCGATGAAGAAGGTCGGCAATGAGGGCGTGATCACCGTCGAGGAAGCCAAGACCGCCGAGACCGAACTCGATGTCGTCGAAGGCATGCAGTTCGACCGCGGTTACCTGTCTCCCTATTTCGTCACCAATGCCGACAAGATGCGTGCCGAACTGGAAGACCCATACATCCTCATTCATGAGAAGAAGCTCGGTAATCTGCAAGCTTTGCTGCCGATCCTCGAAGCGGTGGTGCAGAGCGGAAAGCCGTTGGTGATCATCTCCGAGGACGTTGAGGGCGAAGCGCTGGCGACGCTTGTCGTCAACAAGCTGCGTGGCGGCCTCAAGGTCGCTGCCGTCAAGGCGCCGGGCTTCGGCGATCGCCGCAAGTCTATGCTGGAAGACATTGCCATCCTCACCGCCGGCCAGATGATTTCCGAGGATCTCGGCATCAAGCTCGAGAACGTCACGATCGACATGCTCGGTCGGGCGAAGCGCGTGCTCATTGAAAAAGATACGACGACGATCATCGACGGTGCCGGCGAAAAAGCCGCGATTACCGCTCGCGTCCAGCAGATCAAAGCGCAGATCGAGGAAACCACCTCGGACTACGACAAGGAAAAACTCCAGGAACGTCTGGCAAAGCTCGCAGGCGGTGTCGCGGTCATTCGCGTCGGTGGCGCAACCGAGACCGAGGTCAAGGAAAAGAAGGACCGTATCGACGATGCGCTGAACGCTACCCGAGCTGCAGTGGAAGAAGGCATCGTCGCCGGCGGCGGCGTGGCGCTTTTGCGTGCCAAGGCATCGCTGACCGGGCTCACCGGCGCGAACCCGGACGTGACAGCAGGCATTTCGATTGTGTTGAAAGCGCTTGAGGCCCCGGTCCGCCAGATCGCTGAGAATGCCGGGGTTGAAGGGTCCATCGTTGTTGGCAAGCTGACGGATAGCAAAGATCCCAATCAAGGGTTCAATGCGCAAACGGACGCTTATGTCGACATGATCAAGGCTGGCATCGTCGATCCTGCCAAGGTGGTGCGGACCGCATTGCAGGACGCCGGCTCCATTGCTGCATTGCTGATCACTGCCGAGGCCATGATCACCGACGCCCCCGCGAAGGATTCCGCCCCATCGATGGCTGCTAACGGCGGCGGCATGGGTGGCATGGGATACTAACTATGCCTGAACCGTTCGGTCGACGCGGCCGAATGTCGGAACGAAAACAACAATCGGCAGGGAGAATTCCAATGGTTATACAGAGCAGCAATAGTTCGATCGCGCAGCGTTTCGAAAGCTACCAACCGTCCAAGTCGATCCTCGTGTGGGCCTGCGTCGCTACCGCGATCGCCACGATGATCATCGGATTCAGCTGGGGCGGCTGGGTGACGGGCGGCGCTTCGCGAAGTGCTGCAGCCACCGCAAGCGACATTGCGCGCGGAGAACTGGCATCCGCCGTTTGCGTCGAGAAATTCAGGGCGGGCACGGATGCTTCACAGCGCATCACCGCTTTCAAAGCCCTGACCGACTCCTACAAGAAGCGGCAGTTCGTGGAAGAGGGCGGATGGGCAACCATGCCCGGACAGACATCGCCTGACAGGCTCGGCGCGCAGGGTTGCGCGACCGTTCTGGCAACTTGAGGTCACGATAAAAGTTCGATGACGGCCGGGAGTCAAACTCCCGACCGCTCATCTCCATTTGTCAAAGCAAGGAGACCGAAAAATGATCGTCTTCACACCGAAAACCAAGTCCACGCCTGAAGTCAAAGAAACCGAAGACAACCGTTTCGAGCGCGTTCGCAAGGCTGCCGCGGAAAAGCGCCGAAAGGCGGATACCGATAGCGCACCCAAGACGACTGAGGATAAGCGGCTTCTCTGACGCTTCTGGGTTCAAAGCCACGGGGCACTCCCTTCGACTCCGGTGGTGCTGAGATGCCCCTCGTCAACGCGGCTACGGCAAGAGCCGCGTTGCATGACCCTTCCCTGGCCGGTGTGAGTTTCTCACTTGGCCAACGACGATGCGGCTGCGCCACCTACCGTAGAATTCGGTTTGTCATCAGCCATTTCACGGAACGAGGCCATCCATAGTTCGCACCCATGCGAAGGTCGGTGAAGCCCTCCGAAACAAGTTTCCCGGTTTCCGCGTCGAGGATACGAATGAACATCGTATGCTCTGTTCGGTTGACGCGCGTCACGACGCCCAGCAAGGCAAGGGCCGCGCCGTGCCCTTTGGCAATCTGGCTTTCACAGCCCCCGCAGTTGCGCAAACCATACTGCGGCGCAGCCTGCTTTTCCGCCGCAGGCACGTCAATTATGGTAAAACGTCCAGACTGGGAGAGCATATCCTTTGCAACTTGCGCTGACTCGGAAAGATAGCGCCTGTCATGTTTATCCGGGGGGATTATCCCTGCTCCAGCGCTCTTGTCCTCCAGTTCGAAAGGAAACACTTCGATGGACATCGGCTTTGGTTGCTGAGCGTGCGCAAATGAGCAGATGCCTGCAAGCAGCATCGTCGCGACAGTCACGGTGCGAAGGCGCATGGTAATCCTCCCGTCAATGGGCGACCATTATACACGACTCGACCACTCAAATCACGAGCAGCCTGCGTCGGTAACCTCTACCCGCCCCGGATCGACGAGCGCCAGATAAGATCGGCATGGAGTCTGATGCTTTGCCGGGCAATCGCCGGGTCCGCTTCGTCCAACCATGTCACCGCCTCCCGCGCGATCGCCTCGACGGGCTGGGCAAATGTTGTTAGCTGATAAGAAGACCAGGAAGCCTGTGCGATATCGTCGAAACCGGCGACGCAGAGTTGATCTGGAATGCTTATCGAAAACTGATGCCGGGCGGCGTCCATGAACCCGCAGGCGAGCAAATCCGTCGCGCAGAACACCGCGTCCGGCCGCTCGCGCCGCGTTAGAAGCCGCTGGGCCAGTATCTTGCCGCTCTCATAGCCGGTAGGCCCGAAACGATCCACGACGACTTCGATGCCGAGCGCCTTGGCTGCCGCGACGAAACCACGCTCTCGCGCCATCAGACTTGGCGTTCCGGCTTCCGAATTGGCAAAGGCCATTCTTTGGCAGCCGGCCCGCACGAAGGCGGTCAGAACCCGGCTGGCGGACTCGGCATCGTCGAGGTTGATCCTGAGCGGCCCTTCCTGCTCGTCGTCACGATTGATGAGCACAAGCAGCTGTCCATTCTTGAGGCAGAGCTGGGTAATCGACTTGTCGGGCATTCCCGACAGGATGATGGAAGCGTCGGCCCGATACCGGATCGCCTGCCGGAGCGCGAGATCGACGCTGCCATCGGAACGATCCGTATTGACCAGCATCGCGATCTTGCCCGCATCCTGCAATTGCTGCGTCAGGGCGCGGATCAGATTTGACCGGTAAGGCGTGCCCATATCCGACACTATGAGGCAAACGATGCCGCTTTCGTTGCGCATCAATCCACGCGCGAGATGATTGACGTGGTAGCCCAAGGCCTCTGAAGCCTCCAGCACCTTGCGGCGGGTCTCTGGCGAGACGCTTGCACCATTCGTGAAGGTGCGCGAAACCGCTGAACGGGAAACGCCCGCGCGCTCCGCAACCTCCTGAGCGCTAACGAAAACCTTTTGCGACACGATGAGCTCAATTCCTCCGAAACTGCACCGAGAAGTGCACCACTTTGCAATGGCGTGCAAGTAACCCCATTCCCAGCATCGCATGGTTTTGTCATAAATCGGTTGACACTATAGGTTCGGTCATGCAGCATTTGCACACGCTTGCAAAGAGCGACTGGCGTGGAGGCGCCGGTACAACCGGGAGGAAATCATGGGTTCGGTTAATCTGGGCGCAGCAGTCTTTGCTGCGGGTGCTTCTCTATTTGCTTTTTCCGCGCAGGCCGAAGGCAGCCTCAATCTCATATGCTCGGCGGACGTCGTCATCTGTGAACAGATGAAGGGCGATTTCGAAAAACAGTCAGGCATTTCGGTCAACATGGTTCGCCTGTCGTCCGGCGAAACCTACGCCAAAATCCGCGCAGAGGCCCGCAATCCCAAGACCGATATCTGGTGGGCGGGAACGGGTGACCCGCATCTGCAGGCAGCGTCCGAAGGCCTCACGCTCGAATATAAATCGCCCATGCTCGACCAGTTGCAGGATTGGGCTGTGAAGCAGGCCGAAAGCGCGGAATATCGCACAGTCGGCGTCTACGCCGGCGCGCTCGGTTGGGGTTACAACAGCGATCTCCTGAAGACGAAGAACCTCAAGGAACCCAAGTGCTGGGCAGATCTGCTCGATCCGGCGTGGAAAGGCGAAATCCAGATGGCCAATCCCAATTCGTCGGGAACGGCCTATACGGCGCTCGCTTCTCTCGTTCAGATCATGGGCGAAGAACAGGCCTACGACTATCTGAAGAAGCTCAACGCCAACATTTCGCAATATACGAAGTCGGGTTCCGCGCCGGTCAAAGCTGCAGCCCGCGGCGAGACGACGGTCGGCATCGTCTTCATGCACGACGCCGTTTCGATGACTGTCGAGGGTTTTCCGGTAAAATCTGTCGCACCTTGCGAGGGCACGGGCTACGAGATTGGCTCCATGTCAATCATCAAGGGCGCCAAGAACCTCGACAACGCCAAGAAATGGTACGACTGGGCGCTGACCGCGGAAGTCCAGTCCCGCATGAAGGACGCCAAGTCATTCCAGCTTCCGTCAAACAAGAGTGCCGAGGTGCCGAAGGAAGCGCCGAAGTTCGAGGACATCAAGCTGATAGACTACGACTTCAAGACCTATGGCGATCCGGCCAAGCGCAAGGAACTGCTTGAGCGCTGGGATCGGGAAATCGGCGCGAACGCCAATTGACCTGACCCTCGTTGCAGCGCGCCCGGCCTTAGTTTTCGCCTAGCCGGCCCGCGCTCTCCTTTCCACCCAAAGCTCCGGGCGGCCGGGGGCTTCGAGTCTCGCCCATGGAACATCGCAATCGCCGGCTCGATATCGTGCTCCTGCTGGGAGCCGTCGCATTCTTCGTCTTGCCCTGGTACAGGATCGACGGCGGCTTTTACGGCTTCAGCTGGTTGGCGAATTTTCCGGATGACCCGGCCGTCTCTCCCGCAATCCTGCAAACGACCATGCACGGGCGACCATGGCTGGGGATCGTTGCCATTTTGCTGGGGCTTGCGCTCGCTGCCCGCTTCATTGCCGACCCGATGCGACGCGGTACCCTCCTTGCATGGACCGGAGCCCTCGGCGTCGTCTTTCTGACCGTGCAGGGATTGGCCATCGGGTTCTCCGGTTGGACCTGGGCAATAAGCGAGGCCATCTTCGGCGCAATGGCGGACGGCCAGCCCTCCATGGGCGCCGGCGCGGTGCTGTCGGCGCTCGCCTTTGCGCTGATATTCTCTTTTGGCCTCGCGGAACGCGGCGTCATGCGGGGCGATGCGTTCGTAGTCAGCGCGATTGCGCTGCTGATTTTCCTCGTCGCCGTTTTCGTTTTCTACCCGGTCGGAAGCATGCTGGTCGGCGCTTTCCAGGATTTCGACGGCTCCTTCAATCCGGATGGTTTCACCCGCAACATCTCCGATCCCTCGATCTGGAGCATCGGCTGCATCACCGGTGGCGGCAGATGCGGGGTGGCGCTTAGAACCTTCTGGCTGGCGGTCATGACCGCAGGGGCTTCGACCTTGCTGGGCCTCGCCTTTGCGCTGGTCGCGACGCGCACCGGCTTTCGCTACAAGAAGGGTCTGCGGCTGCTTACCGTGCTGCCGATCATCACGCCTCCCTTTGTCGTCGGCCTGGCATTGACCTTGCTGTTCGGCCGCTCGGGCGTCGCCACGCAGGCGATATCGGAACTTTTCGGGGTTGAGCCTGGCCGCTGGCTTTATGGCCTCACCGGCATCTGGATTGCCCAGGTGCTTTCCTTCACGCCCATTTCGTTTCTCGTGCTGATCGGCGTGGTCGAGGGCGTCAGTCCGTCGATGGAGGAAGCGTCGCAGACCCTGCGCGCCGACCGCTGGCGCACATTCTGGCATGTGTCGCTGCCGCTGATGAAGCCCGGTCTGGCGAATGCTTTTCTCATCGGCTTCATCGAGAGCATGGCCGATTTCGGCAACCCGCTGGTGCTTGGCGGCAGCCACGGCGTGCTGTCGACGGAAATCTTTTTCGCCGTGGTCGGCTCCCAGAATGACCCGTCGCGCGCCGCGGTGCTTGCGATTATCCTGCTTTGCTTCACGCTTTCGGCTTTCCTGGCGCAGCGTTTCTGGCTTTCGGGCAAGAATTTCGCGACCGTCACCGGTAAGGGCGACTCCGGCGCGCATATCGCGCTGCCGCGTTCCCTTTCCATCGGCGTCTATGCGCTGGTCATTCCCTGGGCAATCTTCACCGTGGTCGTCTATGCGATGATCATCGTCGGCGGCTTCGTGAAGACATGGGGGCTCGACAATTCGCTGACGCTTCAGCACTACATTCGCGCCTTCTCCATCGGCACGCGCGACGGCTCGATAGCCTGGACCGGCGTCGCCTGGAATTCCTTCTGGACGACGATGGAGATCGCGCTCATTTCGGCCCCTCTCACGGCGGCCGTCGGGCTGCTCACCGCCTATCTGATCGTGCGGCAGAAATTTGCCGGGCGCTCTGTATTCGAGTTCGCCCTGATGATGAGCTTCGCAATACCCGGAACGGTTATCGGCATCAGCTACATCATGGCCTTTAATCTGCCGCCGCTGGAGATGACCGGGACGGCGATGATCCTCATCGCCTGCTTCGTCTTCCGCAACATGCCGGTTGGCGTGCGCGGCGGCGTTGCTGCGATGAGCCAGCTGGACAAGAGCCTCGATGAGGCGTCGCTGACCTTGCGCGCCGACAGTTTTCGCACCATTCGCAAGGTGATCCTGCCGCTGCTGCGTCCTGCAATCACCGCCGCGCTGGTCTATTCCTTCGTGCGCGCCATCACCTCGATCAGTGCGGTCATTTTCCTTGTCAGCGCCGAGTACAATATGGCGACTTCCTACATCGTCGGGCTGGTCGAAAACGGCGAATACGGCGTCGCCATCGCCTATTCGTCGATGCTGATCCTGGTGATGCTCGTCGTGATTGCCGGCTTCCAGCTTCTGGTCGGCGAGCGGAGATTACGGCGTGAAAACCGCATCGCCCTTCCGGTATCCCTTCATGAGGAGAAGACGGTATGAGCATCGAGGGCCCCGGTTCGGTCGTCTTCCGCAACGTCCGCAAGGATTTCGGCAGCTTCACCGCCATTCACGACCTGTCGCTGACCATCGAACCCGGAACGCTGGTGACACTGCTGGGGCCGTCCGGCTGCGGCAAGACCACGACGCTGCGCATGCTGGCCGGGCTTGAACATCCGACTGCCGGCAAAATCCTCATCGGCGGCAAGGATGTGACGATGCTGCCGGCCAATGAGCGCGACGTCTCGATGGTCTTCCAGTCCTACGCGCTGTTTCCGCATATGACCGCCCTGGACAATGTCGCCTACGGCCTCGAATCCTCGGGGCTGAAGCGCAAGGAAGCAAGGGAGTGCGCCGAGGAAGGGCTCACCCTCGTCGGCCTGGGTGGAATGGGCAAGCGTTTGCCGGCCGAGCTTTCGGGCGGGCAGCAGCAGCGCGTCGCGGTGGCGCGCGCTTTGGTTCTCGAACCCCAGGTTCTGCTACTCGACGAGCCGCTTTCCAACCTCGACGCGCGCCTGCGCCGGCGCGTGCGCACAGAAATCCGCGAGTTGCAGCAGCGTCTCGGCTTCACTGCAGTCTATGTCACCCACGATCAGGACGAGGCACTGGCCGTCTCGGACCGGATCATCGTGATGAAGGACGGCGTCATCGCGCAGCAAGGCGCGCCGCGCGAACTCTACGAGGCGCCGACTTCCGCCTTCATCGCGGATTTCATGGGCGAGGCAAATGTCGTCGCCTGCGACGTCATCGATATCGGCAACGGGGCGGCGACAATTCGCGTCGAGGCGCTGACGCACAGCGTGCCGGGACGCGATGCCCGGCCCGGGCCGGCAAAGCTAGCAGTGCGCCCCAATGCGATCACGCTCGAACCTTCTGCGCAAGGTGCCTTTTCCGGTCAGATTACGCACGCCGCCTATCTTGGCGATCATGTCGAATATGAGGTCAAGACAGCCGCCGGCACGCTCTTCGTGGTCGATCCCGCGGTGGAACGGCCGCTGTCGCCGGCAACCAAGGTTGCCATAGGCTTCAAGGAACGCGGTGTCGCGATCATCAGCGCCTGAGCTGTTCTGAACAACTATGAAATTGAGGGTAAAATCATGACATCGCACGTCACATCCGGGCTCGAGGCCCGGTTGGCACTGGCCGAAACAGTGGCAAGGGAGGCAGGCGCCCTGGCGCTGGATTATTTCAAGAACCGCGAAAAGCTGGTGGTGGAAACCAAGCGCGACCCGCAGGACGTGGTGTCGGTCGCCGATCGCGAGGTGGAAGTCCTGATCCGCGCCCGCATCGCCGAAGCCTATCCCGACGACGGCGTGCTGGGCGAGGAATACGGCCTCGATAAGGGCCGTTCCGGCTTTACCTGGGCCATCGATCCCATCGACGGTACAAGCCCTTTCGTGAACGGCATGCCGAACTGGTGCGTTTCCATCGGCCTGATCCATCAAGGCGAACCGGTGATCGGCGTGATTTCAGCGCCTTGCCACGACGAACTTTATGCCGCAGCCCTCGGGCTCGGCGCGCGGCTGAACGGCAAGCCCCTGTCGCTCGACGCTTCGCGCACCATCCGCAACGCCGTCACGGGCATCGGCGCCAACAATCACGTCAAGCCCTCAGAGGTTGCCAGGATCGTCGAGAACCTTCTCGAAGAGGGCGGCAATTTCATCCGCAATGGGTCGGGCGCGTTGATGCTGGCCTATGTCGCGGCCGGGCGTTTGGTCGGATATTACGAACCCTATATGCACGCTTGGGATTGCCTGGCCGGTTATTGCCTGGTGAAGGAAGCCGGCGGTTGGTTCCTGCCTTTTCCGGTCGCAGGCGACGGTCTGACCAAAGGTGCACCGGTTTTGGCGGCCGCACCCGGCGCGATTGACGATTTGAAGAGAGTGGCTGGAATTTTATTTCCATGACCTGTCGCATGTGCAGGCGCGATATCCACACCGAGCATTGATTAGGCGGCGGCGCGGTCGGTTCGCGTGGAGAGGTTGATCGCCCCTAATCCGGTTGCCACGACATCGCTTCGGGGCACGGTTGGGATGAGCATTCCTTGCTGTTATCATGCTTGAGCCATTCGTGAATAACGACACATTTTCCCGAAAATCGGCAGAGTAGTTTGCGGTTTTAGCGGCTTATCGTTTCGAGCTCCGTCGATATTCTCCGGCCATCGAATACGGGAGAAGGATCGACATGATTACCACAGCAGAGGCCAAGGCAGCCGCCGAACAATACCGCGAGGAGGGCTATGCGATCGTTCGCGGTTTTGTCGACGGCGACGAGTTGCAGCGGCTGCAAAAGGAAACCCAAGCTGTCTACGAGGAGGGGCTGAAGCATCATGCCACCTTCCGGCATGGCAACCTCAATTTCCAGATTCTGCCCGAGGCACAGTTCGGCAAACGCTATGTGCTGCAGGCCTACTGGTTCTCCTGGGTCAACCGCTATTTCGAAGAATTTCGCCGTAATCCGGACTATCTCAAGCTGCTTGAGAGCCTGATCGGCCGCGACATCAGGCAGATCGCGCAACAGCTTCACTGGAAGCCGCCGGGCGCCAATGTGACGGGCTATCGCTTTCATCAGGACATCCGCTTCCGCAATCAGGCCGATTTCGACAACATCGTCGAGGCGACGGTAACGACAGGTCTGGCAGTGGATCGCGCCACGAAGGAGAACGGTTGTCTGCAGGTCGTGCCCGGCAGTCACAAGCTCGGCTATCTCGGCCTGTCGGATGAAGGCCACGGCCAGCTGATGAAGGGGCTGACGGCGGAGTCGGAGCTGGAAGCCGTTGGTATTGATCCATCCTCCATCGTATCGCTCGAACTGGAACCGGGCGATCTGGCGATGTGGAGCCTGCTTACGGTTCACGGTTCGGCCCCCAACACGTCGCAGCACGATCGTGCCTTTGCCTTGTCCAGCTATGTGCGGGCCGATACGACGCAGCGTGGCGAATGGGCTTTCAAGGACGGGCAGTCGATGCCGCTCGGCGACAAACCGAAGCTGTGCAAATACGACCAGCTTTTCGAGAATCCGGGGCCTTTCTACGACACCACCCAGTGGTGGAACTGACGTCAACACAGCCGGCAGAAAGCCGCGTCATTTCTGGCGCGGCTTTCACGCGATTAGATCGGGGGAAAGTTCACGCATGAGGAAATCGACGAACGTCCGCACTTTGGCCGCGACATAGGTCCGGTGCGGATAGAGCGCATATATCGGGCTGGAATCCGGCTGGAACTCGTCGAGGAGAACCTCCAGTTCTCCCGCCGCGATAGCCTTGTCGACGAGAAGGCTCGGCAGATTGCCAATGCCGAAGCCGGCCAGCGTCATCTGGTATGCGGCCTCGATGTGGTTGGTGGAGACACGCCCGCGAACGGGAGCACTGAACGAGCCTTCCGGTCCCTGGAACGGCCAGGTGCCCAGGCGTTTTGCGAAATTGCTGAGGACGCAGGAGTGACCGGCAAGCTCGCCTGGATGCTTCGGCCGTCCTCTCCCGTTCAGATAGGCAGGTGTGGCGCAGACATAATTGCGAACCTCGCCGAGACGCTTGGCAATGAGCGCGGAATCGTTCTGCTCGCCGAAGCGGATGGCGACGTCGAAGCCTTCCTCGACGATGCCGACGACGTAACGCGATGTGAGATGGAGCTCGATTGCCGCAAGCGGGTTTTCTTCCAGGAATTTGGGCACGAGCCTGGTGATGCGGGTATGACCGAGCACGTTGGAACACGACACGCGGATCAGTCCGCGCGTGTCGCTGTGCAGGCCACGGGTGGAATCGCGCAATTCGGTGAGGTCGTCGAGCAGCACGCGGGCGCGAGTGCCGTATTCCCTGCCGGCTTCGGTGAGGCTCAGGCGGCGCGTCGTCCGGTTGATCAGCCTGACGCCAAGATCGTCCTCAAGCTCCTTGATGTAGCGGCTGACCGCCGTCGTCGACATGCCCATATCCTCGGCTGCCGCCGTCAGGCTGCCGAGAAGCGCAACGCGGTCGAAAACCTTCATGGCTGTCAGCAGATTCATTGTCGCCCCCTCAGATCGACAGGTCGCCGCGGGTCTTCCCGTTCGGCCACCGTTCTCAAAACACACAATAAGCAGTGGGGGAGTGCGATGTGAAACAGGATTCGACCAGTTTCAGACGTGAAATCAACAATGGGAGAACATGACATGAAATCAGAAGACCTCCACCCGGCAATCGGGAAATTTGTGCGCGACCTGAAAGGCGGCGCAATGGACCGGCGCGAATTCCTCAGCCTGGCCAGTGCCTTCGGAGCGAGTGCGGCTGCCGCCTACGCGCTGGCCGGACTGGCGCTGCCGGTTCCCGCCATTGCGCAGGCATCGACCCCCAAGAAAGGCGGAACCTTGCGTGTGGCAATGCAGGTCATGGCGCTGGAAGACCCGCGCAAATTCAGCACGTCGCAGATGGGCAATATCGCCATGCAGTTCCTGGAGCCGCTGGTGCGCTGGAACAGCGATTTCACTTTCCGTCCGATGCTCCTTGAGAGCTGGACCATCAATGAGAACGCCACCGAATATACGTTGAACATCCGAAAAGGCGTGAAATGGTCGAATGGCGACGACTTCACCGCTCAAGACGTGGCCTTCAACATCACCCGCTGGTGCGAGAAGGACGCTCCCGGCAATTCGATGGGCGGGCGCATGTCGGCTCTCATCGATCCGGAAACCAAAAAGGCCATCGAGGGCGCCATCGTCATCAAGGACGATCACGCTGTTGTGCTGAAGCTATCGCGTCCGGATATCACCATCATTCCGGCGATGACGGATTACCCGGCACTGATCGTTCATCGCAGTTTCGAGGAAAAGGGCGGCTTGCTTTCGGCCCAGCCGATCGGCACAGGCCCGTTCGAGTTGACCGGCATCGATGTTGGCGTAAAAGCCTCGGTGCGCCGCCGCCCGGATGGGTCGTGGTGGGGTGGAGAAGTCTGGCTCGACGGCATCGAATGGATCGACTACGGGACGGATTCGGCGGCGACCATTTCGGCCTTCGAATCCGGCGAGATCGATCTGAATGGCCAGACCCAGACCGCCGATGTCGCGATGCTGGACGATCTCGGCTTGAAAAAATCCGAGATCGTTACCGCCACGACCATTGTCGCGCGCACCAATGTCAACGCCAAGCCCTATGACGACAAGCGTGTGCGCAATGCGATCCAGCTTTCGATCGACAACGAGGTGGTGTTACAGCTTGGGGCGAACGGCTATGGCACGGTCGCCGAAAACCATCACGTTGGGCCGATGCATCCCGACTATGCCCAGTTGCCCGCAATTAAGCGCGATCCTGAGAAGGCCAAGGCGCTACTTGCCGAAGCCGGTCAACTTGACCACGAGTTCGAGCTGATTTCGGTCGATGCCGACTATCGTAAGGAAAGCTCCGATGTGATTGCCCAGCAGATGCGCGATGCCGGACTGAAAGTGAAGCGGACGGTCATCCCGGAATCGTCGTTCTGGAACGACTGGACCAAGTATCCTTTCTCGACGACCAACTGGAATGCACGTCCGCTCGGCATACAGACCTTGGCGCTGGCCTACCAGTCTGGAACGGCCTGGAACGAGAGTGGGTTTTCCGATCCAGATTTCGATGCCAAGGTCAAGCAGGCGAACTCGATTGCAGACTCAGACGAACGCAAGGCGCTAATGCATGACCTGCAGAAGATCCTGCAGGAGTCCGGCATCATCGTGCAGCCTTTCTGGCGCAAGTTGTTTGCTCACATGCGGCCTAACGTGATGGGCTACCAGATCCACCAGGCCTACGATCAGCATTTCGACCAGACCTGGCTTGGCTGAATTTTTGACGACCCTATCTAACTCTGCTTGGCTCCGAAGGCGCGCTTCCGGGGCCGTTTTTCCGTCGATTGGATGATATTTCACCTTCATGCGTTAGCATCGGAGAGTCAGCGCTCCGTGGGCAAAGCGAGCATATACCGTCGCAACGATTCTCCGAGTTGGAATCCGATTGGGATGCACTCCCTCCGTCTTGCTTCCGAGTCTGGCACATGGGTTATCCTCTCCAACTTGTGAGAGGCTACATCTCAGGGGGCAAATGATAAGATGCTTTAGCCTCAAGCGACTTTCCCGTTTTTAGGGACAGTTCGCGCCGAGGTGCGAGCGGAGCCGCCCGCTTGTGGTGCGACCCAGCACGCTTAACGGAAGAGCTCATCCACAATCTTCTTCCAGCCGTCCTGTTCCTGCGCCAGCCGCACGGGGCTCAGGAAATTCGCGGCAAAACCGTGCTTGACCTCAGGGTCAGGCGCATCGACGAGATCGCTCGACGGGACATGGTCGGAATCGCGCAGGATCTTCTGGCCCTTTTCCGAAAGGATGAACTCGATCAGCAGCTTTCCGGCATTGGGATGGGGCGCATCCTTCAGCAGGCCGATCGGGTTGGGAAAGCTCAGCAGCGGTTCCATCTTGACCCAGGCGACATGGCCGCCTTTCTTCTTCTGGATCAGCGTATGATGGTTGAAGATCGAAAGGCCGATCAGGATTTCGCCGTCGGCCACCGCCTGGAGGGTTTCGTTTCCGCCGCCCTTTATGAAACGGATATCCTGGCCGGAGAGTTTTTCGAGATAGGCCATTCCCTCCGTCTTGCCCATCTGGTCAAGCACGTTGCCGACGAAGCCGACGCCACTCGCCGTGCCATTGGTCGCCCAGCCAATCTTGCCTTTCCATTTGGGGTCGAGCAGATCGGAATAGCTCTTCGGGGCTTCGTCCGCTATGACGAGGTCGGTGTTGTAGCCGACGGTCGTGAAATAGACGACCTGCGCGGTCCATAAGTTCTTTGCATCGCGGTAGGCTGCAGGAATGTCGCTCGCCGCGGCGGGAAGATAAGGCTCGATCAGACCCTGAGGCTCGATTTCCGCCACGGTGGTCGAACCGTCGAAAACGTCGGCCACGGCGCTGCCCGATTTGTGGTCCTCAATGATGCGCTTGGCCATCTCGGCGCCGGTGGAGCGGATGTATTCGGCTTTCACGCGGGGATATTCTGCGTGGAAAGCATCGACGAGCGGCTTCACCGCCTCCTTTTCCAGAAGGCTGCTGTACCAGAGAACCTTGCCCTCGGCTTCGGCCTTGGCCACGAGGTCGGGATCGGCGGCCAATGCTGAAAACGGCGCGCATGCCAGCGAGGCGGCCACAGACGCGGCCGCGAGAAATTTGGCGATCATTATCTCCTCCCAAGAGGCGAGGCGGCTTCCTAATCCAGCAGCAGCCTCGCATTTCGATCTGACTCATGCTGGTTTCGTCGTGGTCAAGCCCGTTTGATGAAGCCGATGACCAGCTTGTTGAAGATATCGGGCTGCTCCCAATAGACGGAGTGAGCGGCGCCATCGATGACGTGTTTTTCGCTGTGCGGCAGGTGTTCGGCAAAGAGTTCGAGCACGGCTGGCGGCATGTAGAGATCGGCGTCTCCGGTTATCAGCAGTGTCGGCATGGCAAGCCCGGCGATGCCTTCCCAGGTGATGCTGTTCTTGTTGCGCAGGCGAATGCGTTTTTCGGGAATGGCCCGCTCGACCTCTGCTTCCCATGCTTTGGTGCCGTCCGGATTGCTGACGCGGTAGGACGCGGACAGCTCCCGAAAGGCTGCCGGCATGGCGGCGAACCCTTCGGGCAGCAGGCGCTCGCTGATCTTTTCGTATTCGGGATCGGTCACTCCGCCGGTTGTGCAGGCCAGAACCATGGAAGCCAGCCGCTTCGGATTGGAGAGCGCGAAATCGACGAGCCGAATGCCGCCGGCCGCGACACCGACGCCATGAAATTTTTCAATGCCAAGGGAATCCAGCAGTTCGAGAAGGTCGTCGGCGTCGGTGGCCTTGGTCTCGGCCGGCCCCGCTTCGGAGCCGAAATAGCTGCGGCGTGAATAGGCAATGAAACGGTATCCGGCTGCGGCGAAAACAGGTTGTTGGTAACCCCAGACGGTTCCGGCGGCTGTGGCCGGGTGAAGGAAGATTACCGGTACGCCGTCGCCGCCGGTATCGGTGTACCAGAGCCCTACCGCCGACAGTTTGGCCACCGCGTCGGTGGCCGGGGCAGGCGTTGGCATGGCAACTTTCGGGATAGCGTGGGCAGACACGGATGCCGTGCAATCCTGCGCTTGAGCGGGAATGGTCGCGCTGACCATGATCGGCATGGCGAGAGCGCCTCCTCCAAGGGCTCCGGCGGTGGACAGGAATGTGCGGCGGTTTAGCCCGTGCGGTTTCTGGTCTCTCATTTTTGATCCCCCCTGGACGGTTCGGCTCGACGGCAATGATAGAGAAACGACGGCAGCTTCGATCGGGCCGGCCCGGTCGAACTGACTTGTTTGAAGAGTTTATCGACGTTTCTTGCCCCTCGGATTGGCGTCCTGTTTGCCAGTGCCGTCAACGCAGAAAAACTCCACGCGGCGTTGAACGGGGATCAAGCATGGAGGATCATGGCTGGCCGCTCAGACCGTCCGGGCGTTACGGGTCGGCTTATATCGCGCCGGCTGCCGGTCTGAACAACGGCACCAGCCAGTCTCCGTCGCTCTTGCGAAAGACGACCTCGACCTTCTGCCCGGTTTGGATATCAGCGATGTCCGCGTCGACGATATTGGTCATCATCGTCGGCCCTTCCTCAAGGGTGATATAGGCGATGATGTAGGGTGCTGCCGCCCGTCTCATATAGCTGTAGGAATAGATTTCACCCTTGCCGGATGCCTCCACCCACTCGGTCTCGGCGGAAAAGCAGAAGGGGCAGAGCGGTCGCGGATACCAGTGCGCGCGTCCGCAGCTGGTGCAGGTCTTGATTAGGAAACGCCCCTCCCGTGCTGCCTCCCAGAACGGCATTGTGTCGGGCGCGGGTGTCGGCTCCGGATTGATGAAGTCGGCCATCATTCCCTCTCCAATATCAGCGTTGAGCTTGCATGGCGGACGCCCAGCTGGCCGCCAATCGCATTGGCGAGCGCCAGGTCGCAGTTCGGCACCTGCACGGATGGATGCGCCTCGCCGCGAACCTGCCGCACCGCCTCGAGCGCCTTCGTCATCCCGCCCCGGTTGACCGGGTGGTTGTTGCAGAGCCCGCCGCCATCGGTGTTGAACGGCAGCCGGCCTTGTCCGGAAATGAGGTTCCCATCCTCGACGAACCGCCCGACCGTTCCCTTCTCGCAGAAGCCGAGATCCTCGATCTGCAGCATCGCGGTGATGGTGAAACTGTCATAGAGCGAGACGTATTTGATGTCCTTTGCCGTCACACCCGCCTGTGCATAGGCTGTGGCGCCGGAGCGCTGTGCGGCCGTGTCCGTGATTTCGAAATAGCCGCCGGCCTGGCCCATGGGGGCTTCGCCGCAGCCGACAACCTTGACCAGCGGGCGCTTCAGACTTTTGGCGATTTCCGGCCGCGTCACGATCAGCGCGCCGCCGCCGTCGGTCACCACGCAGCAGTCGAGGCGGTGAAGCGGATCGGCGACGAGCGGCGAATTGACGACATCGTCCACGGCGACGGGATCGCGTAGAAGTGCGTGTGGGTTGAATTGCGCGTGATGCGAGGCCGCCACCTTCACCTCGGCCATCTGACGCGCCGTCGTTCCATAGCGGTGCATGTGTCTTTGCGCGACCATGCCGTAGACGCCGAGAATCTGGATGCCGAAAGGGTTTTCCCATTCGAAGTCGGGCTGGTTGGGATTGTCCTGCCGCTTCAACGCGCCCTTGCTCTTGCCTTCCTGGCGCGGCCTGCCAGCCAGCGTGATCAGCGCCACATTGCACTTGCCGGCAGCGATCGCCTGCGCCGCATGGGCAACGTGGATGAGGTAGGACGAGCCGGATGTATTGGTCGTGTCGACGTGGCGCAGGTTGAGGTTCATGTAGTCGGCGAGCGAGAGCGGGCCGGTGCCTGGCGCGTCGGGGCCGCAGAAAAAGCCGTCGACGTCGTCCTTGGACAGGCCGGCATCAGCCAGCGCGCCGGCAGCGACCTCGGCATGCAACTGGGCGACCGACGTGTCCGGTGCGTTGCGCAGCGGATGCTCGTAGGCACCGGCTATATAGGCAAGGGCTTTTCGCGGCATGAGGTTTCCTGGAAAAATGTTATGCGGATTCACCGGCGAGGGCGCCCGCAAACTAGGCTCGGGGAGGCGATAGTTCAAACGCTGCTTTATCGATCTTCGGTTGAGCTTTTCTCACAGGAGAGCCGTTTCTCTTTTGACCGGTTCTGATCTAGAACATCGTGCATAGCTGGGAATGGGAGTTGGACTTTGAGACGCTTGCCGCCGCTCAATGCATTGCGCGCCCTGGAGGCTGCGGGGCGCCACGCAAGCTTCACCCGCGCCGCCGAAGAGTTGCATGTCACGCCTGGCGCGATCAGCCGCCAGATCAAGCATCTCGAGGAGACGTTCGGTCTGACGCTTTTCGAGCGCAAGGCAGGCGCGCTGGTCGCGACCTCGCGATGCCTCGAATATACGCGGGCTCTTTCGGACGCGTTTCAGCGGGTCGAAAACGCCACCGGCAAGCTGCTCAATTTCGAGCGGGATCGCGAGCTCAATCTTTCCTGCTCGATGACATTCGCCCTGCGCTGGCTGGTGCCGCGCCTGCCTGATTTTCATGCGCTGCATCCTGAATGGTTGATGAGGATGACGGCTGCGCTCCCGCCGCCACGCCTGATCGACGGCAGCGATGTCGATGCCTTCATCCAGCTGAACGACGGTTCGCAGACCGATCTCGAATACGAACATCTGATCACCAACGAGCTTGTCCCTGTCTGCAGCCCCGCGCTGCTTGCTGCAGGAGAGGCACTTTCGCAACCGAGCGATCTGGCGCGGTTTCCTCTTCTCCACTCCCTTCTTCGTCCATCGCACTGGCCGGACTGGCTCGCAGCGGTCGGTGCCACCGATGTGGATGCGTCCGCCGGCAATTTCCATGGCTCTTCGGCTCTGGCCTACCAGGCGGCGATCGAAGGTCTTGGCGTCGCCATGGGACAGGTTGCTTTCGTCCTCGACGATATTAAGGCCGGGCGGCTCGTCACGCCGTTCAGGATCATTGTCGCCGACAACGAGAATTTCAATTTCATCTGGGGCCCACAGGGTCGGACGCGGAAGGTCGAAGAACTCCACGGCTGGATCATGAAGCAGGCTGCGGATCACAAGGTGGCCGTGCAGCAAGCTACTTCCGATTATGAGCGGATTTCGAAGTCAGACGGCTGATCAGGCAATGAGCCCGTCCGAAATGACGCGGGCGGCCCGAAATCTTGCCGCCGCATGCCCATTCTCACGCTGGCGGGGTCCGGCAGCACAGATATCAATATCAGGTTGAATTTTCGTCGTTTGACACTTCGCCGTGATCGAAGAAATGATTGGCGCGAGCAACAGAAGCGTGCCTTCCCGCAAACGGAAATTACGGAAAACTCATGTCGACGAACTTGGAGAAGATCTTCTTCCGGCAGGTAAGATACAGCCGCGAAAAGCTGAATTATGCTTGATGTTTCCGCAGTAAAGCCGCTGAGAGGAAAGAGAGTATTTGAAATTGCATGTGTTGATAGCGCGATTTCTTTAAGGCGGGCGGTGGCGCTCTGTGGGAGGATCGCCGCCGATCTCGGCGCCGAGGTCGTCTGTGTGACCGGCGATGGCGCGGAAGACAATCGCCTCGGCAGCGCGTTCCTGACGGCCGGAAAGGCTGTACACGTTGGAACGTTGAGCGATATCGAAGCCGAGATCAGTGCTGCCGATGCGCTCATCACCTGCGGCGGCGAAATCGAATATCCGCCAGGGCCAGCGCATGTCGCCATCAGCCTTCTGCCGGAAGGCGTCGACCCACGACAGGCCAGCGCCTTCACTTTGATGGCCTCGGCAGGGCTGCTCGATATCGTCGGCGATCCCGGTCGCGAACCCCTGCGGCTGGCGGGATCGCAGCTCGACTACGCGGCCGGCCTTTCCGCCTACACGGCGATGGCGGCGCTGCTGGCAGGAGGCCGGGGCGGCCGGGCGCGGGTCTCGCTCCTCGACGTTGCTACCTGGCTGAACTGGAAAAGCCTTGTGGTCGCCCATGAAGGGGACATCCCGCCTTCGCGCAAAGGCCGCGACTCGGAGTGGCAGGTCCTGCGCTGTAGGGATGGCTGGGTCGCGTTCGTCTATCGCGCAGCCGACTGGGAGGCCGTGAAAAAGCTGATCGGAAATCCGCTTCTCGACGTTCCCGAATTGAACATTCGTGCCAACCGAAAGCGGCAGGGGGCCCTGATCGCCGATCTCGCGGAGGAGCGGTTTCTCAGCATGACGCGCGCTGAAATCATTGCTTTCGCAAGGGCCCATCGAATCCCTATGGGTCCCGTGCTTTCGCCTGCCGAAATCATAGAATGTCCGCAATATCTGGAGCGCAGAGTGTTTCACACGATCGACGGCGCCGACGGTCCCGTCAAGGTGCCGCGCGTGCCGGTCAGCTGGGGCGATCGGGTGTTCATGCCCGGTCCGGTCCCGGCGCCATGAGCGTTCTGTCGGGAATCCGGGTCCTCGATCTCGGGATCATCACCGCGGGCGCGGCGACATCGGCCATACTGGCCGACCTCGGCGCTGACGTCATCAAGATCGAATCGCCGACCTATCGCGATCCGTTTCGCGTCTGGGTGTCGATGCAGCCGGAAGACGGTGACAAGCCGTCGCCGCACTACCGTGCCACCAACCGGCGCAAGCGGGCGCTCGCCGTCAATCTCAAAATGGCGGAAGGGCGGGAGTGCTTCCTGCGCCTGGTCGGCCGGAGCGATATCGTCGTCGAGAATTTTCGCCGCGGCGTCCTGGAGAAGCTTGGCATTGACTATGGGGCGCTCTGCAAGGCGAACCCGAACATCATCCTGGCCTCTGTTTCCAGTCAGGGGGAAACCGGTCCCGACGCCATGGACGTGTCCTATGGATCGACCCTGGAGGGCGTTGCCGGCATGGCATGGCTGACGGGATATGAAGGCGGCGATCCGATGGTTAGCGGCGTGGACCTGAACTATCCGGATCAGGTCGTCGCCATCTTCGCCGCCGGCATGATCTGCACCGCTATCGTCGAACGGAAGCAGCGGGGCGGCGGCGTCCATCTCGACCTGTCACAGCGGGAACTGACCAGCTTCATGATCGGCGAAAGCTTCTCCGAGGCCGATACGCCGCGCAGGGGCAATGCCGACGAAGCGTTTGCCTTTCAGGACTGCCTTCTTTCGGCCGATGGCAAGTGGATTGCCGTCTCCGTCGGTTTCGACGAGGTCGAGAAGCTCGCGTCCTTGACGGGAAGCAGCCGCGATATTCGCCGCTCACTTGCCAGCTGGATCGCGGCTCGGGCGTCGGCTAACGCCGTTGCCGAACTCCAAGGGATAGGCCTGGCCGCTGCCCTGTCCCGGCGGGGTGAAGAGGTTCTGGCTGCGCAGGAGTGGGCCGGCGCTATCGAGCGCGCGCCTGATGGGCTGCCGCTTAAGGGAACTCCCTTTCAGCTTGAAGAAGGGTCGCCGCCATTTAGCGCAGCCCCGGATTTCGGTGAAGACAGCGTCGCCATCCTGCGTGAGGTCGGCGGCTATTCGCTCGATGAAATCACCGAGCTACTGCGAAAAGGCGTCATCGAGGCGCCGGAGCCAAGGCAGGGCGATACGGCTCGCATGGGCAAGTCCGTCACGGGCTGAACAGCACATCACAAAGGGAGTTAGACATGTCGACGACAGCCAAGCTGTTTATTGACGGACACTGGACCGATGGCGAGGGCAAAGAAACCCTGGACGTGCAGAACCCGGCTTCTAACGAAAATTTCGGCAGTGTCGCCGTCGCAGAAATTGCGGATCTCGATCGCGCGGTAGAAGCGGCATCGCGCGCATTCTCTAGCTGGCGCAACGTATCGGCTTATGAGCGCGGCAACATATTGAAGGCAGCCGCCAGAAAGCTTTCCGAACGGATCGAGGAAATCGCCCCGGTGCTGACGCGCGAGCAGGGCAAGCCGCTGGCGGAAGCCCGCATGGAGATCAGAAATTCCGTCGCCCTCATCGAATGGTTCGCGGAAGAGGCGCGGCGGGCCTATGGCCGTGAAATTCCAAGTCGCGCGCGTGGCGTGACGCAAACCGTCAGGAAGGAACCCGTGGGGCCGACCGCCGCCTTCACGCCATGGAACTTCCCGATAGCGCAGAGCACGCGAAAGATTTCCGCTGCCCTGGCAGCGGGATGCACGATCGTCCTGAAGGGCGCGGAGGAAACACCGTTTTCCGTCGCAGCACTGGTCAAATGCTTCGAGGATGCAGGCTTGCCGGCCGGCGTCGTGTCGCTTGTCTTCGGCAATCCCGCCAGAATTTCGGGCCACCTCATCGCACATCCCCTTATCCGCAAGGTCTCCTTTACCGGGTCGACCCCTGTCGGCAAGGGTCTGGCACAACTGGCCGGCCGCCACATGAAAAGAGGAACTTTCGAACTGGGTGGCCACGCGCCGGCAATTGTCTGCGCCGACGCCAATCTCGACAAGGCGATTGAGCGGCTTGCCGGCGCCAAATATCGCAATGCCGGTCAGGTCTGCATTTCACCGACGCGGTTTCTCGTCGAGGAGGACATTTACGAGACCTTCGTGGAGCGCTTCACGGCCAAGGCGCAGGCCGTCAGCGTCGGCGATGGAATGAGCACTGTGACGACGATGGGCCCGCTTGCCAATCCGCGTCGCATCGAAGCGATGGAGCGTCTGATCGCGGATGCCAAGGCAAACAACGCCGAGATCAAGACCGGCGGGCGGCGTATGGCCAACAAGGGCAACTTCTTCGAACCGACCGTAATTGCGGACATCTCTACGGACGCGGCTGCCATGAACGAAGAGCCTTTCGGCCCGCTTGCGCTGATGCGCAGTTTCCGCAGCCTGGACGATGCCATCGCCGAGGCGAACCGGCTGAACTACGGGCTCGCAGCCTATGCCTACACGTCCTCGGCGGAAAAGGCGCAGAGGATTTCAAATGAGGTCGAGACCGGCATGCTGTCCATGAACCATCACGGGCTGGGCCTGCCGGAAACACCGTTCGGCGGCGTCAAGGATTCGGGCTACGGGTCGGAAGGCGGCCTGGAGGCGGTCGAGGCCTATCAGACGATCAAGTTCGTCTCGCACGCTGCATTCTGAAAACGAAGAAACCGCCGGGAGCTTCTCCCGACAGTCTCTTTGTTAGCCGGCTATGTCGTCATGGTTCGTCGACAATCATGTTCCGAAGCGTGCCGATGCGTTCGATCTCCACCTCGATAGTGTCGCCCGGCTTCATCCAGACCGGTGGATTGCGTGCCCGGCCGATGCCTTCCGGCGTTCCGGTCAGGATAATGTCGCCCGGCTCCAGTAATGTGAACACGGAGATGAAGGCGAGAATCGTCGGCACGTCGAAGATCATCTTTCCGGTCGTAGAATGCTGCATGACCTGCCCATTCAGCCGGGTCGTCAGCTCCAGATCGGCATTCGGATCCGGGATCTCGTCCGCCGTCACGATCCACGGGCCGAAGCCGCCGGTCGAGGGAAAGTTCTTGCCGACGAGTGCTGAATAACGCTCCTGGAAATCGCGCAGTGTCGCATCGTTGAAGCAGGTATAGCCGAACACATAGTCAAGGGCGTCCTCGCGCGAGATCGAGCGCCCCTTCTTTCCGACGATGATCGCGAGTTCGCCTTCGAAATCGAGATTGTCGGATGCTTTCGGCCGGACGATCGATCCGTCGTGCGAGGTGAGTGACGTCACAGTGCGCGCAAACAGGCCGGGATGCTTGGGCAGTTCCTTGTTGGCGCCTTCCGCGACATGATCGACATAGTTGCGGCCGACGCAGAGGATTTTTGGCGGATTGGGGATCGGAAGGCCGAGCGTGACCGAAGAGAGGGCCAGTTTGGCGGCGCCGCTCGGCAGGTCGAGGCCGGAACTCAGCCCGGCTCCAATCGCATCGACGAGCGTCGGATACTCGGGCATTGCTGCGCCGAAATCCAGGACCATATCGCCATCGATCGCGCCCCATGATGCCCGTCCATCGACGGTATAGCTTGCATACTTCATCGGTCTCTCACTTCTGCTGCTTGAAGGCAGGCTTCGAGCGCAGATCGGCCATCTGCCAGCCCTTTTCCGTGCGAGCGAATTTTGCGGTGTAGACGCCGATGCTGCTCGGGATGTCGATCGGGCAGACGCCCTTTTCGTCGGGGGCTCCGACATAGACCCAGGCAGTGGAGTAGAAGCGAGCCGTTGCCGCCTCAGCCGTCTCCATGTCGATGATCATATTGGAGAGGATGTGCCGGGTGTGACGGTCCGCGCCTCTCTTTCCCATGACTTCAAGGAGCATGCCGCCGCCGCGAATCTCAATGCCGGCGCGACGCCAGAGTCCATCCGGTGTCATGATTTGGGTCATCGTGTCGAACTGGCGTTCGTCGAGCGCCAGAAAGAACCGATAAAGCTGTTTCCTGATCTCGTTTTCGGCCAGGGGTGCGTCCGTGGTTTCCACTGGTTCTCCTCCGCAGTCTGTTTGTCGATGGGCCGGAATGAGCGCGGCTTGGGTCCTTCGGGTCAACCGAGTAATTCGCAACCGGCTCTTGCGAATTACTCGTTTGACCTTCTCGGCCCAATTGTGCGGAAAAGGCATCGTCCGGCACTGCGGTCGACGGTGGTCGATCCTTCGGCTCCGGAACGTGTCCGACGCATCTGCGGCGGCGGGAGTGTTTTCCTGCGCATGGTTTAGGGGAGGTCCGAGATGAACGGCGCCGAAAGTCTGATCGAAACGCTTGTGAAGAGCGGCGTCGAGGTTTGTTTTGCCAATCCGGGCACATCCGAACTGCATCTCGTTGCCGCGCTCGACAGGGTGCCGGGCATGCGCTGCGTGCTGTGTCTGTTCGAAGGCGGCGTTACCGGCGCTGCAGACGGTTATGCCCGCATGGCCGGCAAGCCGGCGGCGACACTGCTTCACCTTGGGCCAGGGCTCGGAAACGGTCTTGCCAATCTGCACAATGCGCGACGGGCCCATAGTCCCGTCCTCAACATCGTCGGCGAGCACGCCACCTACCACCTCCAATACGATGCGCCCCTGACCTCGGATATCCGGTCGATTGCCAGCGCTGTCTCCGCCAGCATCCACACCGCATCCTCGTCCCAGACGTTGAGTCAGGACGGCGCGGAGGCGCTGGCATCGGCACGCACGGGCATGGGGCAGGTCGCCACCCTCATCGTGCCGGCGGATGCCGCCTGGGGCGAAGGTGGGCAGGTTGCGGCAGCTATCGAACCGCCGCGGCGCGCCAAGGTTTCGTCCGAAAAGATCAGGGAAGCCGCCGCTGCCCTTGCCGAGGGCAGGGCGATGATCCTCGCCGGCAACGAGGCAACGCGCCGTCGACCGCTCGCACTTGCCGCTGCGGTGGCGCACAAGACGGGCGCGCGCATCGCCACGATAGGACGGAACCCTCGCGTCGAGCGCGGCGTCGGAACTGCCATCGTCGAGCGCCTGCCCAATCCAGCCAGCCAGCAGATCAAGGCGCTGGAAGACGTCCGCCAACTCATCCTGGTCGGCGAGGAGCCGCCGGTCGCCTTCTTCGCCCATCCCAACGTCCCGAGCGTGACGACGGCACCAGGTTGCAACATCATCCATCTCGCGAGCGTTCACGACGATATCGAGGATTGCCTGGAAGCGCTGCTCGCCGAAACCGGCGCCTCGCTCGAGGATCTGCCGCTCCAGTCCTTGGACCGCCCGGAACTGCCGAGCGGCGCGATCACGCCCGATTCGATCGCCGCAGCACTCGGCGCGCTCCTTCCCGAAGGTGCGATCGTGGCCGACGAATCCATCACCGTCGGCCGGAGCCTCTACAAGGCAACTGCAGGCGCGCCGCCGCATGACTGGCTCCATCTTCCCGGCGGTGCGATCGGCATCGGCATTCCGCTTGCCACCGGTGCGGCCGTCGCCTGCCCGGACCGCAAGGTGATCAATCTTCAGGCCGACGGCAGCGGCATGTATACGCTTCAGGCCTTGTGGACGCAGGCGCGGGAACAGTTGAACGTGCTGACGCTTGTCTGGGCCAATCGGTCCTACAAGATTCTTCGCGACGAACTGTCAAATGTCGGCCTGCCCAATCCGGGGCCGACCGCGCTCAGCATGCTCGATATCGGCAATCCGGCGCTGGACTGGGTGAGCCTCGCCAAGGGCATGGGAGTCGATGGCCGGCGCGTGACGGACATCGATGGCTTCGTCGCCGCCGTGCGGGAAGGTCTCGCCATGAAGGGGCCTTACCTCGTGGAGGTTGTCATTTGAGCCGGGCTGAACTCTTCGCCGCCTCGCCCTTGATCCATTCGGAAAAGCCGAGAACCGCGTCATCCGTCTGGGCCGTGGAAGGGTAAACGACGTGGAACGTCGTGCCGTCGGCATAGCTCTGTGGGAAAGGAACGACGAGACGGCCCGCCGCGATATCGTCCTCGACCAGCGCGTGCATGGCGATCGCCACTCCAAGCCCGCTCAGGGCAGCCTGGTAGGCCAGCGACGAGCTTTCGAAAAATACGTTCGTCGCCGCCGCCAGCCTTTCGGAGCCGGCAAACTGAAGCCAGCGCTGCCAGTCCTCCCGCCGCCGCACCGAATGGAGAAGCGGCAAGTCGGCGAGATCGCTGACGCGCGACATCTTATGCCGCTCGACGAACTCCGGGCTGCAAACCGGCACCAGCTTCACTTCGAAGAGCTTCTCGGCAACCGTATTGGGCGTGCTGCCTGCCAGCCGGATCGCCACATCGAGATCGAGCGCATCGAGATCGACCGGCGCAAGGCCCTGGCTGGCAATGCTGATGCCCTGATCGGGAAACAGCATGTGGTAGGAGCCGAGGCGCGGCATCAACCAGCGCAGCGCGAACGTCACCGGTGCGTAGACCCTCAGCTTTCGCTGTTCGGTGTGTGCTGCGAAAGTGCGCGTCGCCTTGTCGATCTGGGCGAAGGCATCGAACAATTCGCCGGCATAGGTGCGGCTGGCGTCGGTCAGGGCGACCTCGCGGTAATTGCGGTCGAAGAGCGGCCGGCCAAGATGTTCTTCAAGGCCGCGCACCTGACGGCTCACTGCGCCCGGCGTGACGAAAAGTTCGTCGGCGGCTTTCGTGAAGCTTGAATGGCGCGCGGCGACTTCGAAGGCACGGATCGCGTTCAGCGGCGGAAGTCTCCATGCCATGGTGTAATCCTCCCTGTGAGAAATTCTCGCTCAACGGCGAACAAAATTCTTTTCTTTCAGGGCTCTTGCCTTAGCATGGGTTGAGAAGAACTCAACGATAATTTGTACGACGGAGGAAGGCATTCATGCGGTTGATCGGTTCTGAGCGGTCGCCCTATGTGCGCAAGGTCATGCTTGTGGCCCACGAGCTGGGTCTTACGGATCGGATAGAACGGGAGAACATTTCGGTCGCCATTCGAAAGCTGGAGCGCGATCCCATCAATCCGAATCCGTTCGGCCAGATTCCCACTCTGGTCACGGACGATGGCCGCATCGTGCATGATTCCTTCGTCATCTGCGATTATCTCGCCTCGCTTGCCGACGCCTCGTGGCTGCTCAACGGTACGTCTGGTCGTCTGGATATATTGACACGACATGCGACGGCGCACTCCATGCTCGATCTGCTGCTCAAGCGCCTGGTCGAACGCAATCGCACAAACGGTGTCGAGAACGATCTCTGCGGTGCATTTCGTATCAAGGTCGGATGGGGTCTGGACGCGCTTGAAACGAATGCCGGCGGCTGGATGCAGATGCCTGTCGAACTCGGTCAACTGACTGTCGCCTGCGCTCTCGCCTATATCGATTTCCGCTTCGAGGACGATGCATGGCGGCACGGCCGTCCGTCACTTGCCGCCTGGTACGAAAACATGAGCGCTCGGCCCTCCATGCGTGCAACCACTTTCAAGGCCTGAAGGGCGGCGGGAATGATCGACTTTGCGGATGTGAACGGGGTTGCCCTGAGATACAGCCTGTCCGGGGCGGGTACGCGTCGCCTCGTCCTGGTCCACGAGATGGGCGGAACGCTTGAAAGCTGGACGGAGGTCGCCGACCATCTCGCGCCGGACTATCAGATCCTGACTTACGACACGCGCGGCGCAGGGCTGTCGGAAAAGATCCGCGGCGAGGTCGGCATCGACGATCTCGCATCCGACCTGCTAGCTCTGCTGGATCGCATCGGCTGGAAAGACGGCCTCTCGATTGCCGGCTGCGCCGTCGGTGCCGCGATCGCGATCCGCGCCATCATCCGCCAGCCGGCCCGATTTGTCGCGCTTGCGGCGCTGTCTCCGGCTCTGGGTGTTGCGGCCGGAAAACGCGACGAGACGATCGCTGCCGGCGATCGGCTGATCGAACTCGGCGTGCGGACGGTCGGTGACAGCAGCTGGGACCGAGCGTTCCCACTGCTGCTGCGGGACAATGCCGAACGCGTCAACGCGGTGCGCTGCCGCAAGCTCGGAAATGATCCCGAGAGCTTTGCGGCACTCTACCGGATGGTCGCAACGATGGACATGGCGAGTGACCTCTCGGGGATCGCCTGCCCGGCGCTCTTTCTGGCCGGGCGCCATGACCAGACGCGCACGCCGGAGATGGTTCAGGCCTATTCGGCACAGGTGCCGGACGCACGGTTTGCGGTCGTCGAAAGCGGCCATGTCATGCAGGCGTTAACCCCTGATCCGGTCGCTGAGTGTCTGCGGGATTTTTTCGCGGCGGTCGCTTGAACGGCAGTCGCACGATTTTGATGCACTGTGCTCCGTCAGCGCCACAACGTACGAGCGGGCTAAGGAGCTGATGCATCAAAGAGAATTGTCCTGGCCGCCGCGCGGGTCTTTTTGACGTGTCGACTGAAACTCAACCCGTCGGGCAAAAAACCTCGTTTGACGCCTCGGCGACGGTAAAGCAGGGTCGCCCGGCATGACCCCGGAGACACGGGCGTCGCATGCGGGAGGACTGAATGCCTGTTGAGAGTGAAATCAGAGGTCACATCGCCATCGTGACCCTGAATCGGCCGGAAGCGCTGAATTCCATCGATCCGGAGACGAGAACCGAACTGCGCGAGGTGTTCGGGCGCATCGGTTCGGATAATGCGGTGCGTGTGGTCATTCTGACAGGCACTGGCGAAAGAGCCTTCTGCACCGGTTCCGATCTCAAAAAGACAATGCCTCCCAAGACGAGCTTTGCCCAGCAGGCGTTCGGTGCCGGTTCGAAACAGGATACGGAATCGACCACCAGGGTGCTTTCGATCCCGCAGCCTGTCATTTGCGCAATCAATGGCATTGCGGTCGCCGGCGGTCTGGAAATGGCGATGGCGTGCGATATTCGGATAGCCGTTTCCACAGCCAGTTTCGGTCTTTCGGAAGTCAGGGTCGGCAGCATTCCCGGAGGCGGTGGCACCCAACGCCTGCCGCGCCTGGTGGGCCTGACGAATGCCATGCCGATGCTGCTCGGCGGCGGCCGCATCGATGCCGCCGAGGCACTGCGGATCGGCCTCGTGTCGAAGATCGTCGAGCCGGCAGCGCTCATGGATGAGGCACTTGCTCTGGCAGAAGAGATCGCCGCCAACGCACCACTCGCCGTGCGCGCTGTGAAGGCCCTGGTCCATCAGGGTGCGAACCTTCCTCTGTCGGAAGGGCTGGAAATGGAACGCATCACCTTCGGCATCATGCGCGACACGAAGGATCGTATCGAGGGGAGAGTGGCTTTCGCCGAAAAACGAAAGCCGATTTACGTCGGCGAATAAACAAACCATATCAAGGGAGGAGGACATCGTGAAGACAATGAAGTTGGCTGCAGCCGCAATCCTGGCAATGCTCGTGGCAAGTTCCGCCAGCGCTGCCGATCAGGCGCTCATCGACGCCGCGAAGAAGGAAGGCAAGGTCGTCTGGTACACGTCTCTGGTCCAGGACCAGGCGGTGCGGCCGCTGGCGGCTGCTTTCGAGGCAAAGTATCCAGGCGTGAAGGTCGAGGCGGTGACCGGCAAGGTCGCCGATCTCCTCATGAGGATCAATGACGAGATCAAGGTCAACAAGCTGCAGGCTGACGTCCATCACGGCGGCGGAACGGTCGGGGCCCTTATCAGCGCCGGTCAGGTTGCGGACTATATTCCAGATTCAGCGGCAAACTATCCCGCCGAGCTAAAGGACCCGAACGGCAAGTGGGTCGCCCATGTCGTCAACTTCCTGGTTCCGGCCTACAATACCGAATTGATCGACGAGGCCGATGCTCCCAAGACCTACGAGGATTTGCTGAAGCCGGAGTTCACGGGCAAGATCGCGTGGGCAACCTCGATGACCCAGGGCGGCCCTCCCGGCTTCATCGGCACCGTGCTCGGCGTGATGGGCGAGGAGAAAGGCATGGAATATCTCCGCGCCCTTTCGAAGCAGAAAATCATCAATGTTCCGGCAAACCAGCGCGTCGTGCTCGATCAGGTCATCGTCGGCGAATATCCGCTCGCTCTCGCGACGTTCAGCCACCACAGCGACATCAGCGCCGAACAGGGGGCGCCGGTCAAATGGGTCGCGCTCAAGCCGATGGTCACCGGAACATCCGATCCGATCTTTCTCATGAAGCAGGCGCCCCATCCGAATGCGGGCAAGCTTTTCATAGACTACGTTCTCTCCGACGAAGGGCAGGAGGTTCTGCTTAAAGCTGGATATATCCCGGCCAATCCGGCCATCCGCAACAAGGACAGCAATCCGGACTCCTACGCGCTTACCCCTGAAGCGGTCGCACAGCACCTGAAAGAGTGGATCAAGGTCTACGACGAGCTGTTCAAATGAGCCAAGTGGCGATCGACAACGGCGTCCGGCGGGTAGTAACCCGCCAGACCGGAACCTGGCGAGGCAGGGGTGCGCGCCTTTATCTGCCGGTCGTGTTGCTGACGGTAGTGCTTGCCATCTTCGTGCTTCCACCGGCCGTCATGCTCATACAGACGAGCCTGGTCGACTATGCGAATCCCGACGCTGGATATTCCCTTGTAAACTTTAGTCACCTGCTGGCCGATCCGGCGCTCTATCGCAGCGGCTTCAACTCGATCGTTTTTGCAGCATTGGCGACGGCCTTCTCGCTGATCCTCGGCGCAAGCGTGGCCTGGATCGTGGAGCGCACCAACGCGCCTATGAAAAGCCTCGCCTATGCGACGACGGTGATTTCGCTGGGAACGCCTGCCATCCTTTACGTAAGTGCGTGGGTGTTCCTGCTCGGGCGCGCCGGACCGATCAACGCCACCTGGCGTGCGTTGACGGGCTCCCGCGACGTGCTCGTCAACATCTACTCCATCCCCGGCATGGTTCTGGTCGAAGGGCTGCTCTGGGTTCCTCTGGTCTTTCTGCTTTGCGGCGCGACATTCAAGCGGCAGAACGCCGACCTTGAGGAAGCAGCCCGCATGTCCGGCGCATCGGTCTTCGACACGGTTCGCCGCGTCTCACTGCCGCTCGCCAAGCCTGCTCTTGTCGGGCTGTCGATCTTCATCTTCATCCGCAACATCGAAGCCTTCGATGTGCCTGTCCTTCTGGGAACGCCCGGCAACGTGAAGTTGCTGACATCTGACGTCTATCTGGCGATGACACGCGTGCCGCCCGACCTGGGGCACTCCAGCGCCTTCGCCGTCATCCTGATTGTCTTCGTGTCCGTGCTGCTTTATTTCTACGGCCGCATCACCAAGAACGCCGACCGCTACGCCAGCGTGACCGGCAAGGGTTTCCGGCCTCGGCCTTTCGACCTCGGACGGTATCGCTGGGTCGGCGGCACAGTGATCCTGCTCAACTTCCTGGTCGTGCTGGTGCTGCCCCTGATCGCCATGCTCTGGAATTCCATCACGCCCTTCGTCCGGGCGTTCGAGCTCAAGGCGCTGCACACGTTGACGCTGAAGAATTACATCGTCGTTTTGAGCGATCCCTATTATCTGCATCTTGCGCTGAACACGATCCTGATCGCCGCGATTGTCGCCACCGTCGTTACCGCCCTCACAGCGCTGGGCGCCTGGTTTTCAGTGCGCAAATGGCCGGGCTCGCAACTGATCGAGCAACTGGCCAGCATGCCCATCATCTTCCCCGGTATCGTGCTCGGTGTGGCAATGATCCAGCTTGCGCTGCGCACGCCCTTCGGGCTCTACGGCTCGATCTGGCTGATCGCGATCGCATTCATCATTCGCTACATGCCTTACGGTATGCGTTACGCCCAGCCGGGGGTGATGCAGATCCATCGCGAGCTCGAGGAGGCGGCCGGTATTTCCGGCGCGACGCAGCTCTCGATCTTTCGGCGTGTCGTGCTGCCGCTGCTGTCTCCGGCGATGATTGCGGGCTGGCTGTTCATTTTCCTGCTGGCCTCCAAGGAACTCTCGATCGCCGTGCTTCTTGCCAGCGCCAATTCGAAGACGATCGCCGTTGCCATGTTCGATCAATGGACGAACGGTCAACCGGGCGAGGTCGCTGCCCTGGGCATCATCTGGACGATCCTGATGTCATGCTGTGCAGGCGTCCTGATCATGCTCACACGAAAAGATTCCAAATCAGAAGGTGCGTTGTGACCGCATTGAACAATTCGACTCTAGAGGTCACCAACCTCAGCAAGACCTATTGGTCCAACAACGCAAAATTTCCCGGCGGCGGGATCAAGCCCATCAGCTTCTCGCTGAAGGCTGGGACCTTCTTCACGCTTCTCGGGCCATCCGGCTGCGGTAAGACCACGACGCTGCGCTGCATCGCCGGGCTCGAGGTGCCGGACGAAGGACGGCTGGCGCTCGGGTCGACGACCTTCTTCGACGCGGCGTCGGACTCCAATCTCGCCCTCAACCAGCGCAATATCGGCATGGTCTTCCAGTCCTACGCGATCTGGCCGCATATGACCGTCTTCGAGAATGTGGCATTTCCGTTGAGGGTGCGCCGCGAGTTGAAACTCGGAGCGGCCAAAATATCGGAAATGGTGCGCGAGGCTCTGACGACGGTCGGTCTTGCCGGCTATGAAAATCGTTCCGCCACGCAGCTTTCCGGTGGCCAGCAGCAGCGCGTGGCGCTGGCGCGTGCGATTGTCCGCCATCCGGGCCTGCTGCTCCTGGACGAACCGTTGTCGAATCTCGACGCCTTGCTGCGTGACGAGATGCGCAACGAGCTGAAGCGCCTGCAGAAGCAGATCGGCATCACGACCATCTATGTGACGCATGACCAGCATGAAGCTCTGGAAATGTCTGACATCATCGCGGTGATCAATTCCGGCGTGCTGGAGCAGATGGGGCCGCCGCGCGACATCTACAATCGGCCGAAAAACGCCTTCGTCGCGGGGTTCGTCGGCGCGACCAATCTTCTGCCGGCCAGGCTCACGGAAGCAGCATCGTCGGGACACTATCGCTCGATCCAGCTCGACAGCGGCGAAACCGTCAAGAACTGGTTTCCCCATGCCGTCGGCGTTAACAGCAAGATCGCCGTTTCGATCCGGCCGGAGGCGATCCGCCTCGCAGCACCCGGCGGGACGGCACCCGAAGGCTTCAACACGCTGGAAGGCACGATCATCTCGTCGGGCTTTCTCGGCAACGTCGTGCGCTACGCGGTGCAGTTGAAGGGAAGCCGAATCCAGGTGCATCAAGCCGCTGATACCCATTTCAACGATGGCGACAGGGTTTCGGTCCAGTTCAGCCCGGACAAGGCTCTGGGTCTCAGCGACGAAAGGCATTCCGCATGATCGACAAGCGCGTCGCCTCGCTGGCCGCAGCGCTGGAGGGCATTGCCGACGGCTCGATCGTCATGATCGGCGGCTTCGGCGCCGTCGGACAACCCGATGCCCTCATCGATGCCTTGTCGGAGCTGGGCGTGCGGGATCTGACCATCGTCGCCAACAATGCGGGGTGGAGCGCCGAGACCGGAATACCGCGGCTGATGGATCTCGGTCTGGTCCGCAAGATCGTCTGCTCCTTTCCGAAGGGATCGACGGTCTTTCGGGAACTGTATCTGGCCGGAAAGATCGAGCTTGAGCTGGTACCGCAGGGAACGCTCGCCGAGCGGATACGCTGCGCAGGTGCGGGCGTTCCGGCCTTCTACACGCCGACCGCCGTCGGAACGCCGCTTGCCGAGGGCAAGGAACACCGCGACTTCGACGGGCGCACCTATGTTCTGGAGCGGGCGCTTCATGCCGATGTCGCCCTTGTCGAGGCCTGGAAGGCCGACCGCTGGGGCAACCTCGAATATCGGGGCTCCGGCCGCAACTTCAATCCGATCATGGCAATGGCCGCAAAGCTGACGATCGTCCAGGCGAACGCCGTGTCCGCCGATCCGCTGGACCCGAATTCCGTTGTCACGCCCGGGATTTTCGTGAACCGTGTCGTTCAAATTGCAAGCCGCGTGGAAAATCTTCTCGCGGCCCAACAGCAGGCATGAAGGAGGGCACATGAACCAACAGCAGAACCCAGGCCCGGTTCGTGCGGATGCCGACAAGACGGATCGGGATGCCGTCGCCAGCCGTTTGGCGCGCGACATTCAGGAGGGCTGGTACGTCAATCTTGGGGTCGGCATGCCAACCCGTGTCTCCAACATGATCGAGGACGACCGGGAGGTCGTTTTCCATTCCGAGAACGGCATTCTCGGAATGGGCCCGGCGCCCGTATCGGAGGCTCCCGATCCCTGGCTTGTGAATGCCAGCAAGAAGGCGGTGACGCTCGTCCCCGGAGCTTCGCTGTTCCACCACGGCGACAGCTTTGCCATGATCCGGGGCGGCCATATCGATCTTTGCGTCCTTGGCGCTTTCGAGGTGGCGCAAAACGGCGACCTTGCCAACTGGACAACAAGTTCCGACGAGCTTCTGCCGGCGGTCGGTGGGGCCATGGATCTCGGCGTCGGGGCAAAGCGGGTGTGGATTCTGATGCAGCACATGTCGCGTGACGGGGAACCGAAACTGGTCGAGCGCTGCAAATATCCGCTGACGGCGCCGGGCGCTGTCGATCGCGTCTACACCGAGCTTGGTGTGTTCGAGATAGTCGACGGGCGTTTCAAGGTTCTGGAACTCGCCGATGGCGTGACGCTCGACAAGGCGCAGGCCGCGACCGGCGCGCCTCTGTATACTGCCTGAACATGGCAGACGCTCGTTTCCGCGCCATTCTTGAAGGTGACAGGTGCGTGAACCCGGCCTCCGTCTTCGATCCGCTGACGGCGCGCATGGCCGGGGATGCTGGATTTGAACTGGCGGTTCTCGGCGGCTCGGTGGCAGCAATTGTTATTCTCGGAGCGCCGGACCATGCGCTGTTGACGCTGGACGAGCTGGCGGGGCTGTGCCGGCGCATTTGCCGAAATGCACCAATACCCCTGATGGTCGACGCGGACCATGGGTTCGGCAATGCGCTGAATGTCATGCGATGCGTGGAGGAACTGGAGCTTGCCGGGGTGGCGGGGATTTCGCTGGAAGATACGGTTCTGCCCTATCCCTTCGGCGTCACCGAACCGACGCTGCTGTCAGTGGAGGAGGCGACGGGGAAAATCGCTGCCGCCGTCGCCGCCCGCCGCAATCCGGATTTCGCCATCCTTGCGCGGACCATGGTCAGGCAAGGCGAGATCGACGATCTGGTGGAGCGAGCCAGCGCCTATACAGGTGCCGGTGCCTCCGGGATTTTTCTGACTGGCATCCGCAGAATCGACGAAGTCGAAGCCGTCCGCAACGCCACGAAGCTGCCGTTGGTGCTTGGCGCCGCGCGGGGCGAACTTGCGTCCGCAGACCTTGCATCGCTCGGCGTGCGGGTGTGTCTTCAGGGACATCATGTGTTGCCTGCGGCGCTCGCGGCTGCCTGGAAATCCTACCAGACTTCGCGCGGGTCGCCTGTTGCCGAGCAAGGGCCGCCGGACGATTTCATGGATCGCTACAACGAGACGGCGCGCTACGAAAAACTCATTGATAAGTTCTTGAAATAGCGAGATAAAGATACCGCGCGCGGTCCACTTGCGCGCCTATTTTCATCTGAACCCTGTTTTGAGCCATGCGCATCGTGCGGACGATTTTTCGTCGTTTGACGCAGATGCAGCCTTCGATGACAGTCGCCGCAAATCGCAGATTGCGGCGGACAGCGAGACGGGAGGCGACGTGACGACTGGACTTTCAAAAGTGGCCGGGGTGGTGGGTGTCGGCCATACCGATTGGCGCGAAGATTACGCGGCCGTGCGCGAGGGCAAGGTCAAATACGATTCCATCGGCCTCGGGGCCCTGGCCTTCGTTCGGGCACTTGAGGATGCCGGGATATCACGCGACGAGGTCGACGGGCTTATCGTCGGCCCGACGACGCCTTATGAGCGTATGGGCGAGGTGCTCGGCATCGATGCGCGCTGGGGTGGCCAGGCGGATGCCATGCTCGGTGTCATCCAGGCCTGCATGGCCATCAAGTCCGGCATGGCCGAAGTCGTGGCCTTGGTCTACGGCAACAACCAGCGCTCCGGAAAGGTCAACTATGGCGGTAGCAATGCAGCCGGCGGCGCATCCTTCCTGTCTTACGTCTATCACGCGCCATGGGGCTTCACGTCCCAGGGTGCGCTCTATGCGATGATGTTCCGCCGCTACATGGAGGAAACCGGTCTGACATCGGCCGAACTCGGCGAGGTGGCGGTCGCGCAGCGCATTGGCGCCTGCCTCAACCCGAATGCGCTGATGCAGAAGCGCATCACGGTCGAGGACTATCTTGCATCGGAATTCATCTGCGAGCCGCTGCACATCTTCGATTATTGCCTCATCAACGATGGTGGGGTGGCCCTGATCATCGCGTCGGCCGAGCGGGCGCGAAAGATCACGCCAAACCCGGTCATGATCCATGGTGTCGGCCGCTACGATCTCAATACCGGCGCGACCAGCCTCGAGCCGCGCCTGACGGAGTACTACCTACCCGCCCAGCAGCGCGTGGCCGAGCAGGTCTTCGATATGGCGGGGGTCGGGCCTGAGGACATGGACAGCCTCCAGGTCTATGACAGCTTTTCCTGCCACATACCCCTGGCGCTCGAAGGCTACGGCTATTGCCCGCCGGGCGGTTCGGGAAAATTCCTGCGCGAGGAGGGGATAGCGCTCGGCCGCAAGCTGCCGGTCAATACCGGCGGCGGGCATCTCTCTGAAAGTTACATGCAGGGTTGGGCGCATCAGGTGGAAGCGGTTCGGCAGGTCCGGGGCATCTGCGGCGATCGGCAGGTGCCCGACTGCCGTTTTGTGCACTACAGCTCCGACGTGGCCGGCAAGGCCGTATCGATCATCTACGGGAGGTAGCCTTGGGCAAGACGCAGCCGATCAAGAGCATCAATGACATACCGATGTGGGAAAGCATCGAGCGCGAACGCCTGGAGCTGATGGTGTGCAGCCAATGCGACACTTTCCGCTATCCGCCAGCGCCGATATGCGCGAAATGCCTATCGATGGAGGCAGAATGGAAAGCGGTCTCGGGCAGGGGCAAGATCGTCTCGTGGGTGGTCTTCCACCGGAAGTATTTCGACGATTTTCCACCGCCCTACAATGCGACGACCGTGCGGCTGGAAGAGGGGCCGTTGATCGTCACGAACCTCGTCGGAACTGAGCCGGAAGGAAGCTGGATCGGGCGGGAGGTCGAACTTGAATATGTCGACCATGACGGGCGCAAGCAGCATGCTGCCAGGATCGTTGACTGAGTAGCCATAATTGTAGATTTGGAGCCTAGCTCCAGGAGGTGCCTAAACGATGTTCGAGCAGGAAGTTCTGATCAGCACGCATCACGGCAAAATGCCGGCCTTTGTCGTCTGTCCGCATAAGGACGGCCAGTGGCCGACCGTCATTTTTTACATGGATGCGCCGGGCATTCGCCCCGAGCTGTGGAACATGGCGCGCAAGATCGCCAAACAGGGTTATTTCGTCGTGCTGCCGGACCTCTACTATCGAATCGGCACCGTCCGTTTCGATCTGCCGCGACGCGAGGAGACCATGTCGCAGGTCGTTCGGGCCTGCATCAGCCATGCCATGAACAGGGCGCAGATACTCGATGATACCGGTGCCGTCATCGGCTTTGCCGATGGACAGGGCCAGGCCAAGGATGGGCCGATCGGTCTCGTCGGCTATTGCATGGGCGGACCATTCATCACCTGGGCTGCCGAGCATTTTCCCGATCGCGTGAAAAGTGCGGCTTCGCTTTATGGCGTCAGAATGGTGAACGAGCTGGAGCAGTCGCCGCATAATTTTATCGGCAAGGTCAAGGCCGAGCTTTATTACGGCTTTGCCGAGCACGACAATGCAGCACCGCCGGAGGTCATAGCCCAGCTGACGAAGATCATGGAAGAAGCCGGGGTGAAGCATCGGGTAGAGGTTCTGCCCGAGACGCGCCATGGTTTCTGTTTCCCCGAGCGTGGCGCTTACGCGCCGGCCGCCTCCGAACATGTCTGGAAGGTTCTGTTCGATCTGTGGGAGCGGACCCTGAAGTGACGCCAGGCGCATTCCGTCCTCGCGTCAGGAGGCCATCTTGATCTACGATTTCTGCGTGATCGGCGCTGGTATCGTCGGGCTCGCCACGGCAAGGGAGCTTTTGGCGCTTCGCCCGCAGGCCAGCCTGCTTCTGTTGGAGAAGGAAGATACGGTCGGCAAGCACCAGACAGGGCACAATAGCGGCGTCATCCATGCCGGCATCTATTACACGCCGGGCAGCCTGAAGGCGCGGCTCTGTATCGAAGGCGCGCGCGCGACCAAGGAATTCTGCGACGAACATGCGATACGCTACGACACCTGCGGCAAGCTGATCGTCGCCACCAACGCGCTCGAAATGACCCACGCCGATGCGCTGCATGAACGGGCAACTTCGAACGGTCTCAATCTGCGGCGGGTGGGAGAAGGCGAGCTCAAGGAATTGGAGCCGCATATCGCCGGCGTTGGCGCTTTGCACAGCCCGGAAACGGCAATCGTCGACTATCGGGAAATTTGCCGGAAAATGCTGTCGCTTCTGCAGGCTGCAGGCGCGACCATCCATTTCGGCAAAGCGGTGGACTGGATCAATGAGACCGGCTCCGTCGTCGAGGTCGGCTCGCAGGGCGAGACCTGGCAGGCGCGTCAACTCGTCTGTTGCGCCGGACTCCAGTCAGACCGGCTGGCGCGCATGGCGGGCGCGGATATCTCCTACAAGATCGTGCCGTTTCGCGGCGAATATTTCCGGTTGCCGCCCCGGCTCAACCGGATCGTGAACCATCTCATTTATCCGGTGCCGGACCCCGATCTGCCATTCCTCGGAATCCATCTCACGCGCATGATCGATGGATCGGTGACGCTTGGACCCAACGCGGTGCTCGGCCTGTCCCGCGAGGGTTATCCGAAATTTTCCATCAATGCCCGCGACGCTGCCGGGATGCTAACCTTCCCGGGCTTTTGGAAACTAGTAGCGCGGCATCGGCGTCATGCGATGCACGAACTCGCCAACTCGCTTTGGAAGCGCGGCTATCTGGAAGAATGCAGGAAGTATTGTCCGAAGCTCGAACTTGCGGACCTGATGCCTTACCCGGCCGGAATTCGCGCGCAAGCGGTCACGTCATCCGGCGAGGCCGTGCATGATTTCCTGTTTGCCGAAACGCAGCGCAGCCTTCATGTCGGCAACGCGCCTTCGCCCGCCGCCACGTCGGCCATTCCGATCGGGCGAATGATTGCTTCCAAATGCATCGAGCGCACGCACTAAGGTAGCGGAGTTGCGGTTTCCATGATCGATCAGGTGCACCGGGCAATGAGGCTAGAAGCGGATCGCGATCGCGCGGAATTCCTATCTGGGCACCACGTCAGGCGGTGGCTGCTGTCTTGCCGACGATATAGCCGAAGGTCAGCGCAGGGCCGAGCGTGATGCCGGGACCTGGATATGAGCCTGACATGATCGAATTTATGTCATTGCCGCAGGCATAGAGACCGGGAACGACATGACCGTCTTGCCGCTTGACCTCGCCCCTGGCGGTAATATCCAGCCCCATCGTCGTGCCAATGTCTCCGGGAAAAATCTCGATCGCGTAGAAAGGCGCTTCAAGCGGTCTGACGCAAGGATTGGGCTTGTTCTCGGCGTCGCCGAGATAGCGCTGATAGCTCGTCGTGCCCTTGCCGAATTGCGGATCCTTGCCGCCTGCTGCAGCGGCATTGGTGGCTGCGATCGTCCGCTCCAGCTGCGCGGCGTCGATACCGCATTCGCGTGCGAGGTGACCAGGCGTTGCGCCGCGCTTGAGGTAACCGTTTTTCAGGTGCCTCCCGATCATGGCTGGGAAGGCATGTACGGCGCCCAATCCGTACCGACGCAATGCGCGATGATCAGCAATCAGCCATGCCGACTGCTGACCTTCCTCCAAAAGCTTGGCAATGAGGCCTTGAACGAAATCATGATAGCTCGACGCCTCGTTGACGAAGCGGCGCGCGTCATGCCCGACTGCGATGACCCCGGGCTTGGCGCGATCGAGGAAAAGGTGCGGGAAGGGTCGCTTCGATCCATCCGGATTAGGGAGCAGCGAAACCGGCGTCCAGAAACCGCCATTGGTATTTGACTCTATGAAGGCAGCGCCTGCCGCTTCTGCCGCCGCAATCGTGCCGCCGGTGCCGGTCGAAGGTGACATGGAGTAGTGCGGCAGGCCCTTGCGGACATGCTCGAAATGCTGTTTGCGGCGCGCCGTATCGTGCGGAAAGCCGCCGGCGGCAAGCACCACGCCTCGCGTAGCCGAAACACCTACGATGCCCCTGGGACCATCGACCTCAGCGCCGGTGATGCGGCCGCTGGCGTCCTGGACAAGCTTTACCAACTCATGGCCGGTGAAAAGCGGGATGCCGAGTTCAAAGATGGTTTCAGCAAGCCGTCCGGCTACTGCAGCCCCCATGACCAGGCGGGTGTTGCGGCCCCAGGTAAGCCGGTCTCGAATGTAGCGAAGGACGGTCTTCGTCGCATAGGCCGCGGATTTGGCAGAACGCGTCAGGTGCAGGAAATGATAGATGTCAGGCCTGCCGAGCGGCAAACCGCCGAGAATGGTGAAATCAGCGATCGGCGGGCGTATGCGATGCAGGTTTTCGCCCAGCCGACGTCCGTCATAGTCATAAGCGTCGAGCACGCGGCCGCCCTCGGTCGCACCATCCGCATCGGGATGATAGTCTGGCGAGACTGGCCGGTGAGACATCTTCAAAGCGGTCTTGTTATGGAAGAAGTCGATCGCCTCCGGCCCCTTTTCGAGAAAGGCCTCGACCAGCTCGGCATTGAAATGGTTGCCTGTTTCACCCCGGATGTAGGTTCTCGCCGCCTCGCGGCTGTCAGGCATCCCGGCAGCCTGCATCAGCGGATTGCAGGGAACCCATATGGCGCCGCCCGACACGGCAGTCGATCCGCCGAAAACATCGGCTTTTTCGATGATCACGGGGTTGAGCCCGTGATGCCTGGCAGAAATCGCCGCGGCCATTCCCGCGGCGCCGGATCCGATCACCAACAGGTCGCAAGATGCGGGCAGGTCAGGCATCGGCGTGGATCGGCTCTTCGCGCGGGTAGCGTCCCATGGCCCAGCCGCCATCGACGGCCAGCACCTGGCCGGTGATGAAACTGGCCTCGTCGGAAGCCAGGAAGCGCACCGCGCGGGCCACATCCTGCGGTGTGCCGACACGGCGCAGCGGCGCGCCATCGATCATCATATGGCGTCGCCAAGTCTCGGTTCGGATACGCTCTGCGGTCAGCGGCGTCTCGATCAGACCCGGCGCCACGGCATTGACCCGGATGCCCGAGGGACCGAAATCGGTCGCCATCTGCCGCGTGAGCCCAATCACGGCGGCCTTGGAGGTGGAATAGCCACAACTGTTGAAGGCGCCGATCTGCCCGAAGATCGACGCCGTGTTGACGATGGCGCCGCTACCCTTTTTCATCATGATGCCAACGGCCCAACGCGACAGCCGGAATAGGCCCAGCACATTGATCTGGAAATAGCGCTCGAAATCCTCATCTGAAGTGCCAAGAGCGTTGGCCCCGCGCGCGACACCTGCATTGTTGATCAGCACATCGAGCGAAAGCCTGGCCTTGTCGATCGCGGCGGAGATCGCATCGGGCAGTGCGGGATCAGTCACGTCGCCCGTCACGGGAATGACGCGGGCATTGGCGGCGGCCAGTATTGCGATACCTGCGGGTTCGCGGTCCACGGCTACGAGGTGAGCGCCAGCGGCGAGGAGGGCCTCGGCAATGGCCAGACCTATGCCTTGGCCCGCGCCGGTCACGACGACGGTCTTGCCGTCCATGGTTGAAGGTTGCAGCGTCATGGCGTCCTCTTCTTAGAATGCGGCAGTGCCGCCGACCGAGCGGCCGCCGTCGACGATCAGAACTTGCCCGGTGACGTATTCGGCCAGAGGGCTTGCGAAAAAGGCGGCGGCATGGGCGATGTGCTCGGGCTTGCCCAACCTGCCGGTCGGTTGCTGGGCGCGCATCTCGGTCAACCCATCTGGCCGTTCCAGCAGCATGTCGGTTTCGATCACACCGGGGGCGATGGCGTTGACGGTGATTTGCCGTCCCGCCAGTTCCAGCGCCAGTGCCTTGGTGAAGCCGGCAACGCCTGCCTTGGAAGCGACGTAGTGGGCATAGTGGCGCGCGCCGAACGCCGCGCGCGAGGCAAGATTGATGATCCGTCCTCCCTCGGGCAGCACTCGTGCCGCCTGCTGGCATAGGGTGAACATGGCGATCAGATTGACCTCGTACATCCGGCGGAAGTCATCAGCCGTCAGCGTGTCGAAGGGAATGACGTTGAAGATGCCGGCATTGTTGACCAGCACCTGCAGGTCCGCCGCCCCTTCGATTAGTGACTGGGTCGCGACTGGATCGGTGATGTCCAGCACTACGGCCCGCGCCTCATGTCCATTCTCTTGCAACTGCCGAACTGTTTCGTCAGCCGGAGCGGCAGCCCGGTCGGCGACGACGATGGCGTATCCCTCGGAAGCCAGGCGGTGGGCGATGGCGCGGCCGATGCCGGAACCAGCACCTGTAACGATTGCGGTGGGGAGAGGCTGCGAAGACATTGAATCACTCTGGTCTGATAGACAGGCTGTTCCGTGGATGCGGCCGAAAAAGAGAGGGAAGGCCGGCGCGGCAAGATCCCACGCCGGCCGAAAGGTCAGTTAAGCCCGAAGGTATTTTCGTCGAGCTTGGAATAGATCTGCTCATTCACCAGCTTTGCCAGCGCCTGGGGATCGTTGCGGTCGATCCCTTCAAGCAGTCCAGACCATTTTGCCGTCAGATCGATATACTGCTTGATGATCGGACTCGGGTCGGCAATGCCGCGTGCGTCCATCGTGCGCTTGGCCAGACCGGCAAGCATTCCATCCTGAAACTCTTTCAGTTTGGCTTCCATCGCCGGATCGGGGTCCATGATCGCGATGCCGCGTTCGGCCGAACCCTTCAGGGCCGATTCCACGCCTTGATGATAGGCCACCTGCGCCCGCGCCAGCGCAAGGCCGGTCAGGTCGAGGATCGCGCGTCGGTCTTTCGGAGCGAGGCCTGCCCAGAAGTCCTTGTTGTAGACATAGGTCGCGCCAAGCGAAGACCCTTGCGGGAGCCGGTTCACGACTTTCGCGATTTCCCAGAATTTGTACCCGAATTCGAGGTTTGTCGGATCAGACAAGGTGCAATCGAGCGAGCCGCGTTCCAGTCCGGTGTAGACATCGGTCATTGGCACGGCAACAGGGGTCGCGCCAAGGAAGGCGATCCATTCGTTCTGCGCGGTTCCGGCGGTGCGGATCTTCAGCCCGCGGACCGAAGCCGGATCTGAAATCGGCTTCATGCAGAAAAAGTTGTAGATCGGTGTCGAATAGCCGCCCACGAATACGGTGTTGTGCTTGCCGTATTCGGCGACCAGTTCTGGATTCATCAGCCCGATCTCGGTCAGCGCGAAAGCGGCGGCGTAATCGTCCCTTGTCAGAAATGCGAGGTCGTTGATCAGGCCCGACAGCGGCAGTTCCGAAGGTGTATAGGAGGCGGCGACGATGCCCAATTGTGCAACGCCGTCACCGACCGCCTGCAGTGTTGTCGGTGCGGGAACCAGCGAACCCGAGGAATAGATCTCGAACTTTACATCGCCACCGGTTGCTTCGGTGATTTCCTTGACGAAGGGCTCGTAGGCTACGCCGTTCAGGATATGCGAGGGCGCCATCCAGTTGGTCGCCTGATAGTCGGTGGCCATCGCGGTGGTCGCCAGCAGCGGCACGGCTGCGATGGTTGCTAAAAGTCGTTTCATTCCTCTCTCCCATGTTTGCGCTTTCCGCGCAGTTGACGACCTGCGCGAGTGCTAATCGGTGCGCAGACCCTGTTGCAAAGCGACTACCTGCCCATCATTCCGGGAAGCCAAAGGCTGATCTGCGGGAAGGCAATTAGCGCGGCGAGCACAAACAGGTCGACGACGATGAACCAGGTCACGCCTGCGAATATCTGGTTGAGCGTCACCCGGTCCCCGAGCGCGGATTTGATGACGAATACATTCATGCCCACAGGTGGGCTGATGAGCCCGATCGTCATCAGCTTGATGACCAGGATGCCGAACCAGGTGAGATCGACGCTGTGGCTGTTGAGCAGCGGCACCAGCACCGGCATGGTGAGCAGCATGATGGAGATTTCCTCCATGAACGTGCCCATCACCACCAAGATGATGCAAACAAGGATGACAATGGTCATTGTCTCGTAGCCGTCGAAGAACCCCATCACCCAGGTCGGTATGGTGGCTAGCGCCACAAAGCGGGCAAAGAGGGCCGCTCCCAGAACAATCATGAAAATAGCCGATGTACCCGAGGCAGTATCGACGAGTGCACGCTTCAGCATTGGAGCATTCAGCTTGCCGCGGACCGCTGCAATCACGCAGGCCAGAAAAGCCCCGACGGCGCCCGACTCCGTTGCGGTGAAAGCTCCGGTGAAGATGCCGCCCATGACCACGAAAGTGACCACAGGCAACGGCCAGGCATCGCGGATCAGAGCCCATTTCTCGGCGGCTGAAGTCGTGTCGATATAGCGCGGCGCAAGGCTGGGGTTGATCATGCAGCGCACGGTGATCATCACGATAAAGGCTATGGCGGTCAGGATGCCGGGCACTACGCCTGCTATGAAAAGCGTGTTGATCGAACTGTCGACCAGCAGGCAGTAGACGATCATCAACACCGAGGGTGGTATCAGCGCCGCAAGCGTTCCTGCTGCTGCCACGGAACCGGTTGCCAAGCCGGGATTGTATTTGCTGTTCAGCATCTCCGGGATGGCGATGCGCGAGAAGGCTGCGGACGTTGCCACGCTCGAGCCGCTTGCCGCGCCGAAAAGCGCGGAGGCAAAGACCGTCGAGGAAGCGAGACCGCCAGGTATGCGGGCGAGGAAAATGCGCGCCGCGCCGAACAGGCCACGCGTCAGCCCGGCTTCGACCGCCACGAACCCCATGAACAGGAACATCGGAATGGCGGAAAGATTCCAATCGCCGATAAGATTGAACGGGATCGCCTTCGATATGCCGATGGCCGCCCCGAGACCCATCATTGCCCAGATGCCGAAGAAAGCGGTCGCGCCCATGGCGACGCCTATCGGTACACGAATGCCGATCAGGGCGAGGATGGCGAAGATACCGACGAAGCCGATCTCAAGACGTTCCATGTCGGTTTCCCCTCAAATCTCGACGGCGGAATGGGTGGTTGTCATGCGGTTGCGCTCTCCCATGAATACGCGCATGACAAGCACGACGACGACGAGGCAGAAGCCGAAAGGCAAAAGGAATTTGGCGGGCCAGGTGGTGATGCGCCATATGCCGTCAACGGATTCATTGACCTTGTAGGCGTGTTTTGCCACGCCCCAGGAAAACCACGCCAGCACGCTGTAATAGACCGCCGAGACGATGTCGGCGAGGATCAGCATGACCTTCTGCGCCCGCTCCGGAACCTTCTCGTAGATCACCTCGACGACGATCGAGCCGCCCGACAACTCGACCCAGGCGAGGGGCAGAAACACTGCGCCGATCATGTAGTAGGCGGCAACGACTTCGGCAGTACCCGGCAGGGGCGCGCTGAAGAGGTACTTGCCCAGAACGTCGATCATGACGTGGAACATCATCAGCAGCACGGCGAGGCCCGCGAGCCAGGCCAGCAGCCGGGTGAGCCTTTCGACAAGCTTTACCATTGTTTCCTCCCCTGCTTTTGGTGCCCTATTGCATCCTGTAGCCGCCGTTGACGTCGATGACGGCGCCGGTGATATAACTCGCATCGGGGCCGAGCAGGAACGAAACGGCGCCGGCAACCTCCTGCGGCGTGCCGATGCGCTGCAGCGGGATATTGGCTGCCGCGGTAGCGTCGTTTTCCGGCGGCAGAGACTGGCGCAGCATCGGCGCGTCGATCAGGCCGGGAGCAACGGCATTGACGGTCACGCCCAGCGATGCCGCTTCGCGCGCACCCGCCTTGATGAGCCCAAGGACCGCGCTCTTCGAAGTGATGTAGGCCACGCTGGAACGATAGCCGCCGAGCTGTGCTGCCACTGAACTGAAGCCGACGAAGCGGCCATTCTCGATCTGTCGGCGACTGGCGCTGCGCAGAAATTCGCGCAGCTGCAGGAAGGTGCCGGTGGAATTGACGGCGTGTGTGAGTTCCCAGTCCTTGAGCGTAATGTCGGTAAGTAGTGGCCGTTCGCCATTTGCCGCAAAGAGCAGGATACCGGCGGCGGCCACGACCTTGTCGACAGGAGTGCCGCGCATTTCGGCCTCGGCGAAGGCTGCCGCCACCGCCAGCTCGCTCGTCACGTCCAGCACAATGGCGCGGTGACCGTCGCCGGGGAGACCTTCGATGGCGGCTTCTGCCGCCGCCTCTGACAGGTCCGCGGCCAGCACGGCGTAACCGTCCTGTGCCAGGCGCGAGACAACAGCTTTCCCGATGCCGCCGGCAGCGCCGGTGACCAAACAAACCTTCGACATGTTCAGAGGTTCCTCCCTCTCCGTTGCGGACGCAATGAACACATTCCAGTGAAAACTGCAAATAGAAATTGCAGATAGAAGCCATTTTGGATACATTCTGTACAAATCGGAGGAGGGCTTGCCATTGTCGGATCTGCATACGAGCACTGAAGTGGCCATCGAACGGATGCGCGAAGCGATCCTCAGCGGTGACCTTCGCCCCGGCGAAAAACTGCACCAGGACAAGCTTGCCGAGATGCTGGGAATTTCGCGCACGCCGCTCAGGACGGCGCTTACCGCGCTCGCGCAAAGCGGGCTTGTCTCATACGAAAGCAACCGGGGTTTTTACGTCCGCGAATTCTCCTTCGCCGATGTTGCGGGCGCGTTTCAGGTCCGGGCCGAATTGGAAGCGACGGCATGCAGGCTCGCAGCCTCCAACATGTCCGAGGCTGCCGAGCGAAACCTTTTCGAACTGGTCGAAGAGGGCGATCGTCTTTTGTCGTCGGACTCACTGCCGCCGGAAAATCTGGTGCCTTACCGGCGCATGAATGTCTGCTTCCACACGGCAATCATGAACCTCGCGGCGAACCCGTGGATCAGGACGTTCGTCGAGAGCCTGCACAATGTGCCGCTTGCCTCCGACCGCGTGATCATGTGGCGGGATTTTTACGTGATCCGGCGGTCGCATGACGATCACCATCGCATTGCGCGCGCGCTGTCGCAGGGGCAGGGCGAACGCGCGGCCGCAATCATGCGCGAGCATATAACCTTCGCTCTCGAACACCTGCACACGCAGCTTGAGCAATTTCCCGGAGATTTCCTGCGCGTCCCGACAGTGGACCCGCGCCCCAAGCGGGCCCGTGCCCGAAACCAGAACCGGAGGAATACCGCGTGACGATCAGACTCTTCTTCTCGCCTGCTTCGCCCTATGTGCGCAAAGTCATGGTTTGCGCACACGAAAGAGGGTTGGCGGATCGGATCGAAAAATTACCTTCAGCGGCGGGACCGGTCGACCGGGACCAGACTATCGTCCAGCACAACGCATCCGGTAAGGTGCCGTGCGCACTGCTTGCGGACGACACGCCGGTCTTCGACAGCCGCGTGATCTGCACTTATGTCGACTCGCTCGCTTCTCCGGAGGGTTCGCTCTATCCGCAGGATGCGCGTCGCTTCGCGGTGCTTACACTCGAAGCTCTGGCCGACTCTATCCTCGATGCCTGTCTGCTATGCCGGTACGAGAAAGTGATGCGGCCTGAGGCTCTCTTTTGGGAGGATTGGTATCGAGGCCAGATGGCCAAGGTGGATTCGGGGCTCAATGCGCTGGAAGGCAAATGGTTTGCGGATGTTTCGGGTAATTTTCACGCCGGCGCGATCGCGGCCGCCTGTGCGCTGGGCTATCTCGATTTCCGCTTTGCCGACAAAGACTGGAGAAGTTCCCATCCGCAGCTTGCTCGCTGGTTTGGGAAGGTCTCGGAGCGTCCGTCAATGAAGGAGACTCTGCCGCCTGCCTGAGAGCGCGCAGGCTGTTAGCCATAGCAAAGCTCCGCTCGCGCTCGGCGCGGGCGGTCTGCTTTTGACTATTCGGCGGCGCGAGCCGTTTGCACCGGGTGGCCGATGCTGGCAAGAATTCGTCCGAGCTCCTCGCGATCCTTGGCGGAAAGCTCGGGCAACCCTGGCAGGCGAACCGGGCCGACATCCCATCCGCCCAGCGACAAAGACTCCTTGATCACTGTCACATTCGCGCCGTTGTTGAACTTCGTGCGCATAGCCTCGAATGGCGCTATCGGCGCAATCAGCCCGCGCGCCTCGTCGTAACGGCCGGCTTCCAGCGCGGTCCAGATGGCCAGCGACCGCTCCGGATCGACATTGACCAGGCCCGACGTGAACCCCTTTGCGCCGTTGGCGTAAAAGGCCGGAGCCCAACCCTCGGCCAGCCCGCAGACCCAGACCGCCGCACAGTCGCTCGTGGCCCTGATGCATTCAGCCATATGCATCAGATTGGGTGTGGCGAATTTGATCCCGGCAATGTTCGGGTGCAGGGCAATACGCACCACTTCGCTGACCGGGATGGCGTCGGAGCGCAGATAGGCGACGACCGGCACGGCTGTTTCTTCGGCAATGGCAACGAAATAGTCAGCCTGCGCCTGCGGCGCCGCAAAAGGATCGAGTGGATGGTGGGACATCAACGCTTCGGCACCGGCATTGATGGCCAACTTCGCCGTGGCAAGAGCCTCGCGCAACGACCGGCCGACAGCTGCGGTGCGAACCGACTTCGACCCTTCCATGGCAGCGAAAGCAACGGCTTGAAGGCGGACGACCTCGTCGAAGGTAAGGCTGAAGAACTCGCCGGTGTTGCCCCCTGAAACGATGTTGTGAATGCCCGCGTCAGTCTGGCGTCGTACCACCTTGGCAAGCAAGTCCTCGTTCAGCGAGCCGTCAGCGTGATAGGGGGTGACATGAATGCCGGATATTCCGCCGAGCGATGCCCGAACCCGTTCGATGCTCATGCAGCGTCTCCTTCAAACCGGTGAGGAACATGTTTCAACCCGTTCAGGTACCAGCCTGCGGGTCAATTGAAGCCGATTTATCAATCATATGAACAACATCTTCTAAATCAGTCAAGCAAAGATGAAAACATAATTGACAACTTGAGAAGGCATGGCTAGCTTTCAATCGCTACCTGGGAGGATCGTGTGGCATGAAAATCGTTCGATTGCGCAGCTTCATGGCGCGCGATGCCAATCGCCCTCGCGTCGTCGTCGCGATCGACACGGATGCCGGCATCACAGGTTGGGGCGAGTGCTACAATCACGGGCCTGACAAGGGGCTCATCCCGATCCTCGATTACTTCTTCGAGCAGATTAACGGCGAGGACCCTCGGCGAATCGAGTACCTGATGCTGAAGCTGCAGCAGCAGGCGCGGTTTCCCGGCGGCGCCATGCACCTTTCCGCCTTTTCGGCCATCGACCATTGCCTGTGGGACATTTCCGCCAAGGCGCTCGATGTACCGGTCTACCGGCTGCTGGGCGGCGAACTGCGCGACCGGGTGCGCGTCTATCTCGGTGTCTACACGGCACCGGATCCAGCGATTGCGATCGATACGGTCAATGCAGAGAATGAGAAATACGGCCTAACGGCTTTCAAGCTTAGCCCTTACCGGGTCGACTTTCATGCAGAGCGGTGGGGCGAGGTGGTTCGCACCAGCGCCGAATACTTTCGACGCCTGCGCGAAATGGCGCCCTCGAATTTCGAGTTCGCCTTTGACGCGCATGCCAAAATCTATGAACCCTGGCAGGCTATCCAGCTCGGCAATGCGCTGGCGCCTTACGATCCACTGTTCTTCGAGGAGCCGATCAGGCCGGAGAATTTCGAGGCCTGGGGCGCAATCCGGTCAAAGATCAAGTGTCCGCTGGCCACCGGCGAGAGCCTCTACAGCCGCTACGAATTCCTCAAACTGTTTCAGGTGCGCGGCTGCGACATCGCGCAGCCGGACGTCTGTGTCGTGGGCGGCCTGCTCGAAATGCGGAAGATCGCTGCAATCGCCGAAGCGCATTTTGTGCCGATCGCCCCTCACAATCCGATGGGACCGCTCGCCACCGCGGTGAACCTGCACTTTGCCGCAGTGACTCCGAACTTCAAGATCCTCGAGTACCGGCTGCCGACGGAAGCGCCCTATGTGAAGGACCCGTATCTGCCGAAGGACGGCTATCTCGAACTGCGGCCGGACCGCGCGGGCTGGGGTGTCGAGATCGACGAGAAGTACCTCGAGAAAGACCACTACCTTCATTGGCAGCGGAAGCTGCCCCAGAAGCCGGACGGTTCGCTCGGCTATCCGTGAACGCTTTTGACAATCCGCCGACCGACAAGTCCTGGTTCGGCGCCCAACGGGAGGAAGATGCACGATGAGACGTCTGATAGCCGCAGCACTTCTTGCATCGGCAGCAGCCTTTGCAAGCGCCGATGCACTCGCCAAGTCGCCTCCGAACATGCTGGTGATAGGCACCAATCTCGGCGGCATCCGCACGCTGGATCCGGCGGCGAACAATGCGCGCACCGTCTCCGAGCTGATGTCCAACGCTTATGACAATCTCGTCCAGACGAAACCTGCCAGCATCGACAAACTGGAGCCGATGCTGGCAACGGAGTGGTCCGTCTCCGACGACAAGAAGACGATCACCATGAAGTTGCGCCCGGACGCGACCTTCTCTAGCGGCAACCCGGTGACCGCCGAGGACGCCGCCTGGTCCATCCAGCGCATTATCAAGATGGGGCAGGTCGGGTCCACCGACTTGGCGCTGTGGGGCTTCACCAAGGACAATGTCGACCAGCTGGTTCGCGTGAGCGATCCTCACACGCTCGTTATCGAGCTGCCAACGCAAGTGAATACCGACCTGGTGCTCGCCTCTCTGGCCGGTTCCTCTGTCGGCATAATCGATAAGAAGACCGCGCTTGAGCACGAGGCGAATGGCGATTTCGGCTCCGGCTGGCTTGCCGCCAACACCGCCGGCAGCGGGCCATTCGTGCTGAGCCAGTTGCGCCCGAACAATCTTGCCATGTTCGACGCTCGCAAGGACTACTGGGGCGGTGCGCCGGCGATGAAGCGCGTTGCAGTCATGCACATTCCCGAATCCGGCAATCTGCGTCTGCAGATGGAAAAGGGAGACGTCGACGTTGGGCACTACATGTCCAGCGGCGATCTTGAGGCACTTTCCAAGAGCCCTGACGTGGTGATCGACAAGGTGCCTGGGCTGGGATTCTACTACATCGCCCTGAACACGAAGGATCCCGATCTCCAGAAGCCGAAAGTGCGCCGCGCCTTCCAGCATGCCTTCGACTGGACAGCGATCCAGGACAACATCATGAAGTATCTCGGCTCCCCTTGGCAGTCGATGGTGCCTAAGGGCATGATAGGCGCCCCGGCGGATCCGCTTGGCCGCAATACCTACGATCCGGAACTGGCCAAGAAGCTGTTGGCTGAGGCGGGTTATCCGAACGGATTGAAGAAGACGCTCAACCCGTCGAGCGATGCGCTTCGGCCGTTCGCAGAAGCGCTCCAGGCCAGCGCCCGTAAGTCCGGTATCGACCTGAACCTTATTCCCGGCGAGTTCACCCCGGCCTTCCGCGAACGCAAGTTCGAGGTGCTGGTCGGCAATTCCGGCGCGCGTTTGCCTGATCCGTTCGCGGTTGCGACGCAATACGCCTACAATCCCGACAACCGGGACGAGGCACGGCTAGGCAGCTACTATCTGTGGCGCGTCGGTCAGCAGAACGAGGACCTCAACAAGCTGGTGGATGAGTCGATGCGCGAAGGTGACGCCACGAAGCGGGCCGATGTCTTCAAGCAGATGGACGACATCTACAGCGAGATGGACCCGGGCTTGGTGATCTTCTTCCAGCGCATTGACCCCTATGTGATGCTGAAGAACGTGAAGGGCTATGCCGGTCATACGACATGGTCGACCCGCTGGCACGACGTAACCAAAGAATGATCGCCGCCAGCACAGACGGGCGGGACGCGCCGCTCAATGCCGATGACGGCTTCGACGATGCCGAGCCGTCGCGCGGCGCCCAGTTGCTGCGGCGCTTCGCCGGCCGCGCCTTCGCCATTGCGACGACGCTGCTTGGCCTGCTGGGGCTGACCTTTGCCATGGGCCGCCTGCTTCCCAACGACCCGGTGATCGCCATCACCGGGCCGGAGGTCAGCAAGGAAGTCTACGACCGGGTGTTCGTGGAACTCGGTCTGGATCGACCGGTCTGGGAGCAGTTTCTGACATATGTTGGCAAGGCCCTGCGCGGCGACCTCGGCGTCTCCACAACCACCGGTCAGAAGGTTGTCACCGACCTTCTGATGGTCTTTCCAGCGACGTTCGAACTCGCGATCGTGGCGCTCCTGGTTGGTGTTGGGTTGGGTGTGCCGCTCGGCATCATCGCGGCGGTCAAGCGCGGAACCATAATCGACCTTGCCGCACGCCTGATCGGCCTGGCAGGCCATTCCATCCCGAGCTTCTGGCTGGCCTTGATGGCGCTGCTCTTCTTCTATGCCAAGCTCGACTGGTTCGCCGCCTCCGGCCGCGTCGATGTCTTCTACGAAGGGCTCGTCACACCAGTGACGGGTTTCCTGCTCCTGGACGCGGCGCTCACCCGCAACTGGGACGTTTTCTGGAATGCGCTCAACCATATCGTCCTGCCCGGAACGATCCTGGGCTACTATTCGGTTGCCTATATCAGCCGCATGACCCGCAGCTTCATGCTAGAACAGCTCTCGCAGGAATATGTCATCACCGCGCAGGCCAAGGGACTGTTGCCGCGGCAGGTGATATGGCGCCACGCGTTCAAGAACATTCGCGTGCAGCTGCTCACCATCATCGCACTCACTTTCGGCGGATTGCTCGACGGGGCGGTCCTCATCGAAACCGTCTTCGCCTGGCCGGGGGTGGGCCAGTATCTCACGCGCGGCATCCAGATGAACGACATCAATATCGTGATGGGCTCGGTTCTGATGATCGGCGTGCTCTTCCTGATCATCAATCTGGTCTCCGATGCGCTCTATCGCATCCTCGATCCACGGACACGGTAAGGTCATGAGCGAGCATGTACTGGAAAGACAGGTCGGCGTGCGCGGGTGGCTGTTGCAGCCGAACCCGCGCGGCCGCACCCAGGCTACCGTGCAACAGCTCTACAAGAGCTGGCAACGCTTTTGCGGGCATCCGCTCGGACTTGTGGGCCTGGCCATCATCGTGCTGCTGATCGTGGTCGCCATCTGTGCGCCGCTTCTGACCAGCTACGACCCGATCGTGCAGAACATGGCGAACCGGCTGGCTGCGCCCTCATGGGAACATCTTCTGGGCACCGACGAGTTCGGCCGCGATGTCTTTTCGCGCATCGTCTATGGCGCGCGCACGACGCTCTACATCATCATACTGGTCGCCGTGATCGTGGCGCCCATCGGCCTGCTGATCGGCACCTGCGCCGGCTATTTTGGCGGCTGGGTGGACGAGATTCTGATGCGCGTCACCGACGTCTTCCTGTCGTTCCCCGGCCTGGTTCTGGCGCTCGGCTTTGCCGCAGCGCTCGGGCCCGGCATCACCAATGCGATCATCGCCATTTCGCTGACCGCCTGGCCCCCGATCGCACGTCTGGCGCGCGCCGAGACGCTCAGCCTGCGCAAAGCGGACTTCATCGCCGTGGTCCGGCTGCAGGGTGCATCGGCCTGGTCCATCATCTTGCGGCATATCCTGCCGATGTGCGTGCCTTCGGTGATCGTGCGCATCACTCTCAACATGGCGAGCGTCATCTTGACCGCCGCCGGTCTCGGCTTCCTCGGCCTGGGTGCCGTGCCGCCTTCGCCCGAATGGGGAGCCATGGCGTCCAGCGGCCGAGAGTTCATGATCGAAAGTCCGTGGGTCATTGCCGCCCCCGGCATTGCCATCGCCCTTGTCAGCCTTGCCTTCAACCTGTTCGGCGACGCTCTTCGCGATGTCCTCGATGTCCTCGATGCGCGAGGTGGCGAATGACCGCGCCCCTGATCGAGGCCGCCAACCTCGAAGTAGGTTTCGGTGGCGGCAAGATAAAAGCCGTTCGCGGCGTAAGCTTCACGCTTGGCCGCGAAAAGCTTGGCATCGTCGGCGAGTCAGGCTCAGGCAAGTCGACGGTCGGGCGCGCCATCATGCGCCTGCTGCCGCCGACCGCGCGCGTCGTTGCTGACCGCTTGCGGTTTCAGGAGATCGACCTGCTGAGCGCCAGCAACAGGGACATGGTGCATGTGCGCGGCCGCCGCATCGGCCTCATCCTGCAGGACCCAAAATATTCGCTCAATCCGGTCATGCGCGTCGGCGAGCAGATCGCCGAAACCTACCTCCAGCATTACCCAGCCGCTGGGGGCAAGACGGCGGCACGGGTACGGGTTCTCGAAATGCTCAACGCGGTGAAGATCCGCGACCCGGAACGCGTCGCCAGGCTCTATCCGCACGAGATCTCCGGCGGCATGGGCCAGCGTGTCATGATCGCGATGATGCTGATTGCCGAGCCCGAAGTCATGATTGCCGACGAGCCGACTTCCGCCCTCGACGTGACCGTTCGCCTCGAGGTGTTGAGCTTGCTCGACGAACTGGTGACCCGCCGCGATCTCGGCCTGATCCTGATCAGCCACGACCTCAATCTGGTCCGCCGTTTCTGCGATCGCGTCATCATCATGTATGCCGGGCGCATCGTCGAAACGCTGGCAGCGTCACAGCTTGGAGAAGCCAGGCACCCCTACACGCGCGGGCTGCTGGCGTCCCTACCTTCCATCGACCACAAGGTGTCGCGCCTGCCGACCCTGAAGCGGGACCCGTCCTGGATAAACGCGGCGGAGCCGACCTCATGATCGACGTCCGCAATCTCGTTGTGCGTCTAGGGTCGCCGCCTCAAGCGGTGGTCAAACGCGTGAGCTTTTCGGTCGAGAGCGGCGGTAGCTACGGCCTAGTCGGCGAGTCCGGCTGCGGAAAGTCGACGGTATTGCGCGCCATCTCCGGCCTCAACCCCGACTATCGCGGCGAGATCGAGATCGGCGGCAAGGTCCTCAGCCCTGTCCGTCCCCGGGGATTCTACCGTTCGGTGCAGATGGTGTTCCAGGACCCCTACGGCTCGCTGCATCCGCGTAAGACCACCGGCGCGCAGTTGCTAGAGCCGCTGCGTAACCAGGGCCTGCCGCGTTCGCGTGAAGCGGTGTTCGAGGCGCTGACATCGGTCGGGCTCCATCCCGAACTGCGCTACCGTTTCCCGCATCAGCTCTCTGGCGGTCAGCGGCAGCGTGTCGCCATTGCGCGGGCGCTCATACTGGAGCCGCAGGTGCTGCTGCTCGACGAGCCTACATCTGCTCTCGACGTGTCGGTTCAGGCGGAAATCCTGAACCTGCTCAACGAACTGCGCGAGAAGCGGGGACTGACCTATCTGCTGGTCAGCCATGACCTCGCGGTAATCGCGCACATGTGCGACCGCGTGGGCGTGATGCAGGCCGGTCAGATTGTCGAAGAGCTCGACGCTGACAGGCTGCGCGCCGGTACGCTTGAGCACCCCTATTCCAGGCTGCTTCTGGAAGCGAGCCAGCAATATGGCGGCTCGGCGGAAGAACCGCGCATAATGGATGGAGCCGCGTAGATGAAGATCACAGCCGTCGAAACCTATCTGATGCAGGTCGGCGGGCCGACCAAGAGCGAAGCGTCGGCCGGACAATATGAGGGCGGAAACTTCGGCGGGTCGCGCAACTGGCTGTTCGTGCGCATCCTTACCGACGAGGGCATCCACGGCGTCGGCGAGTGTTCCGGATGGCCCCGCGTCATCGAGACGGCGGTCAAGGATCTCACGCCGCTGCTCATTGGCGAGGACCCGGCGCATATCGATCGCCTTTGGCACAAGCTGCTGGCTTCCATGATGGGGCATGGCATGCTGGGAACGGTCGGCGGCGGTGCACTGACCGGCATCGAGATGGCGCTGTGGGACATCAAGGGCAAGGCGCTTGGACAGCCGGTTTGGAACCTGCTCGGCGGCAAGTTCCGCGACCGGGTTCGCGTCTACGGCCACGCCCACGACACCGGCAAGGCGGATCGCTTGCTGGCGCTCGGCTACACCGGCATCAAGGTCGGCTTCAGCGGCACGGTCGATCTCGACCTAGTCACCTCCATCCGCGATCATATCGGGCCCAAGGTCGATCTGATGGTCGACGCGCATGGCCCCTCCTGGATGACGACGCAGGATGCGATTGCCGTTGGCCGGGAACTGGAGAGCTTGGATCTCCTGTTCTATGAGGATCCGGTGGCACCGGAAGATCTCGATGCGCTCGCCCGCGTCAGGGACGCCGTCAATGTTCCGCTTGCGGCGGGCGAGCGCGTTAGCACCATCTGGGGTATCCAGCCCTATATCGAGCGCGGTCTCGTCGATGTCATCCAGCCTGACACCGGCCGCGCCGGCGGCATCACCCAGATGCGCAAGATGGCGGCGATGGCCGAAGGCCATTACATAACGCTCGCACCACATTCGGGATCGCTGGGCCCGGTCGCAGAATTTGCGGCACTGCACGTGATGGCGACGATCCCCAACGCGCTGATGCTGGAACGTCTGGAATTCGACTGGGAAGGCCGCGACGATGTCATCACGCCATCACTGAGAGTCGTGGACGGGCATATGAAGGTGCCCGACGCTCCGGGGCTCGGCGTCGATATCGTTATCGAGGAAATCCTGAAATATCCAAGCCGCCGCAACGTGCGCGAGATCAGCCCCGACGACGGCACCGCCTACGCACTTGGTACCGCGCACGAGGTTCCCTACTTCCAGACCCGTTTTGAGCGCCGGCAGAAGCTGCGGATCCATCGCTAGAGTTTGATCATGCTGCCCGGCGGGAGAATTTAGGCCCAACGAAATCCGTGATAGTAGATTCGGCGAGGCGAGAAGGTTGAGATGATTTCGATGGTTTTTGAGGCAAGGCCGTCAAGTTTCGCCGACCAGGTCTACGGACGCATCCTAGACGAAATCCTGAGCGGCGCGTTCGCTCCAGGCAGCCGCCTGCCTGGCGAGAACGACCTCAGCGAACTCTTTGGCGTGTCGCGGCCAGTGGTGCGCCAGGCGCTGGCGCGGCTTCGCGTCGACGGTTTGGTGGAAGCGCGGCGCGGCAGTGGCACCTATGTGCTGAGCCGTCCGTCGGACAATCTGACCGATGTCGCAAGCCTGACCGACGTATCGCGCTTCCTCCGCTACCAGGAATTGCGGCTTTCGATCGAAGGCGAGGCCGCAGCATTGGCGGCTGAACGCCGAACCGAGAAGGATTTGTCGGACATTGCGCGGGCGCACGAACATTTTGCGCAGCAGATCGGGCATGGCACCTTTGACGCAGAAAGCGACCGCGCCTTCCATCTGGCCATACTCGACGCGACAGGAAACGAGTTCTTTCGCGGCGCACTCGAAGGCAACGGCGTCGTACTCAGCGATTTCATGGGAATATCCTTGTCGATAACCCGCACGGGATCGACCGACCGCGCACGCAAGGTTGTCTCCGAACATACGGACATCGTGGAGGCGATCCGCAAGCGTGACGCAGTGTGGGCGAGGGCGGCAATGGAGCTCCATATCATTCACGCGCGGCGGCGGCTGACGGACCGAACCCTCGATCCATAGTTTTTACGTTGATGCCGGACGCAGGATCAACTGAAAGATAAGGGTCCGCCGTGCGGTCGTGGGTTCTAAGATTGCACGGCCATTTGCAAAGAAACCGATTGCTATCGGTCTGCTGTAGAGTGTTATCTAAAGTGAATTCAGGTGGCCCCAGCCTAACATGTGCGCACCAACGAGCCCGACATCTTGGGCTTCTTCATCTCGCAAGATCCCGCCGACCCTTGTGTCTTCACCACCTATGAACGGTTTGCCGATCAGGGCGCCATGGATCGGCACAACAATTCCGATGTCGTTGCCCGGTTCTTCGGTATCGCCCAGCCGATCCTCGACGGCGAGGTCACGCTTATGACCTGCCGGGAAGTGTCGGCAAAAGCCTGATCAGAGATGAAAGCCAAACGGAGGAATAGGTTGATGAACGCACCTGTCACACTTAAGAGGCTCGGCGCCGATGCGGCACAGTCCTCTGGAAAGCAGCACAATCGATCAATGTGCGGCCGGCGCCGAGACATTGATGAATGTCTTGCTCGACGTTGCCGGCTTGGTTGAAGCGGGCACACACGCTTGTGTCTAAACGCCGGTCACTGAACGGAAATCTGTTCTCCTGAAAGACGCTCAAGCTGAAGGCTGTTGACAACAGGCATTCAGCGTCTTTGAAGCGGGCATATGCTGAAGTCCCGCATCATCGGTGACGGAAGGCAGCATCAGATATGTCACGCCATTTCTGCTTGCCTTGACACTCGCCTGCCGCATCAAAAGGCGAATATCGTCAGGGGTGTATCCGTCACTTTTCATAACCTTGCGGATGATTGGTTCGTTCAAGATCTCATCGAGCGTGGGTTCGCGTCTATGTCCCATACGGCACCTCCAAATTTTTGATATGCGGATCATAGACGCAAACGATGACCGCGTGATGTCCGCAATCTGGCTGATATGGGAATTCGCACGTCCGTTGTCACGGTTGTCGGATTGCACGTAAATGTGAGAACGCGAGTGTTCCCGAAAATCGGTGTGCCGAAAGGGCTGAGGCAAGCCAATTGCGCAGGTAGCGGCGCTGAAAATGACGGGTAGTATTCCTTCGAGGCGTAACAAGCCTCAGTTTAGCTTAAGCCCGCCCGCTTCAAGATCGTCTGCTGACGTTGCGTGTTGGTTGCGCCGAGATTCTCCAAAAGATGCACGCGCAGCAGATAGAGATGGGCGTCGCATTCAGCGCTGAAGCCGATGCCGCCATGCAACTGGATGCTGCTGCGGCAGTTTTCTAGCGAGTAGCGGCATGCCAGTAGCCAGCATGCCTCGATCTGGAAGAGGGCGTCTGGCCACCCGTCACGTTCGGCAATCACAGCGAACAGGAGCTGGGCCGAAAGAACCTCGGCATTGATCGCCATATTCGCGCAGCGATGCTTGACCGCTTGAAACGATCCGATCGGCTGGCCGAATTGGCTACACCCGCTGGCGCAACTGGGCGGCCGTTAAGCAGGTAAATCTCAGGATTCCAGATCACCGGATGGGTCACATGGACATGTTGTCCGCGGCAAGGTTCTCGGTCATCTTGTCGATGACCTTCCTGAATGTGGAGATGTCCTCGTCTGACAGTCCGCGAAGGGCAATAGCGTCGATCTCCATATGGATGTCCCTGACTTGCTCGTAGAGGCGGCGAGCCGGGACGGTGAGGTAGATATTGATCTTGCGAACGTCCTGTTTGTTTCGGACCCGAACGATAAGTCCGCTGTTCTCCATTTTCTTCAGCGTATCGGTGGTGGTGCCCTCCACGAGCTGGGCGGCCTTTGCCAGTTCACGCTGGGTAACACCGTCCTTTTCCCACAGGCAGCGCAGATAGGTCGACATTGCGACCGTCAGTTCCTTGTCGGCTATGCGGTTTTGCAATGCTATCAACAACTCGCGATGGGCGCTCCTCGTGACGAGATTCAGCGAGCGATAGTGTGGAGGCTTCGTGTCATCAGTGGCGCTGCCGCCTTCCAGAGAAGGCGCCTGTGTACTGCGTTCGGTCAGCGGTTTGGCCGCGCGTCGAAGCTCTTTCGCCATTAATCCTCAAATTCCCCCATCCATTCTTCGCTTCATATCCGAAGCATCATGCTGGCTTGTGGCGCCCACGTTCTATTGAATGGCGGTTGGCTGTCAAGCCACGACCTATGCGCCAGATGAAGCGAGGATCGGGCAAGCCGACCAGCGCGATCGTTTGTACCTTTCGAAAGTTGGACGGAGTGCCGTCCGGAACGACGGTCCGACGAGACGTTATGGAATTTGGTCGGCGTATGTCGCGATCCTTTATGCCCTTTCTGCCGGATCTAGAAACGTTGTGCGAATGCGGTTTGGCATGCGCTTGAACGTGAGCGAGAGGGATGCGAGGAAATCAACGGCGAGTAGAATGCATCTGGAAGCATCTCCTAGGTTCACGTCTTCAGAAGCTTACTGCGAGATTGGCTTTGAAGCTTTGGTCGATGGCCCCGTTGCCGAATTGGCCGGCATAGGAAAGACCGAATTTGGCGGCAGGCGACAGCGCGAAATCGAGCCCGCCTTCAACGATCGCGCTGTTTCGCGCGATCGGCACGCCGGCTATAGTGAAGGCACTGCCGCCAGCGAAGGCGAGCGAACTCAGCGACGTAAAGTCGCCGAAGGCGTGCCGCCAGCCAACCATGCCGTGTAGAGTGGCGTTGAAGTCTTGCATGATTATGTCGGCGCTGGCACGCACGCCGAGCGTTGCGAAAGTCGTCTCGCTCGTCGAGTCGGAGCCCGTCAAAGCCGCCTTGCCACCCTTTTCGCTGAAGCCGTCGGTCCTGACGGCGACATAATTGAGACCGGCGAATGGTTCGAATGTCGAGCCGCCTGCATGCAGGCGGTAACCGACTTCACCGAAGACCTGTGTCGTGCCGGCATCGTACTGCGCATTGAGACTGTCCGAAAAGCCGGGGAAGGCGACCGCGCGACTGGTCTCGATGTTGTTCCAGCTGTATGCGGCACCGCCGCGCAGGCCGAGGTTGCCCCACTGGCCGCCGCCGAACACGCCAAATTGATAGGCGCTGATGCTGCCCGACGAAGCCCGGGCTTCCGCATCGAAGGAACTGTGGCTGTAGCCGCCAATGACACCGAGGCGGAGATTGTCGCCGATGCCTGTGTCGACCCCGCCGAGGAAGCCGCCGGTGCTGCTGTTAAACGCCGCCGCGTTGCCGTCGCTGTGGGTGTTGCCCCACGAACCGTATGCCTGACCCCAGACGGCGAGGCGATCTGTCGTTGCTTTCCCGAGCACGGGACCGTCCGGACCATATGCCATGACCGGGAGGGTGATTGCGGTATCTCCGAAAGCAGCCCTTATTCGGCCATTTGCTGTGTTCGCGAGGATATTGCTGTCTTCGGCGAGCATGCCATTGACCGACGCATGGACCTCGCCGGACAGAGCGTCGAGGGCCTTGCGGGCCGCATCCTCATCGAGATTAACGATAGCCTTATAGAGAGCGTGCTGGTTGCCCAGTTTTTCGGCCGCACCACCGGTAGCGATCTGGTTGCGGGTAAGCGCGACGTCGGCGAATGAGATGGCGTTGCGGTCGAGCTTCAGCCCGATCGAGTCGGCTATGTAGGATAGTGTCGGTGTCAGGAACGCAAGGTTGGTGGTGACCGAGGCGAACTGGCCGAAGATTCCCGAGGCGGCCGTCAGGATGGTGTATTGCATGGATGGCCCGTAGTTGCCGCTTCCCGCAAGAACCTGCACGGTACCGCCTGAAAGCGTTGTCCTGCCCGAGACGGCGAGCCGGTCTGATTTGCCGGTGTCATCGACGTCGACCTGGAAGGTGGAGCCGGTGGCGAAGCGTGCGTCGCCGGCAACGTTGAGCGTACCGATGGAATTGCCGGTCGCAACCGTCGAGCCCGATAGCGCCGTAACCTTGCCGACGGTGCCTGTGCCACCCAGGCTCGCGCCCGATTCCACCGTGACACTGGAATTGGTCAGCGAGCCATTGACGGCAAGCCGTCCGGCACTGACCGTGGTATCCCCCGCGAGCAGGCTTGTGCCGGTCAGTGTCAGCGTGCCGCTGCCGGTCTTGGCGAAGTCGCCGGTGCCGTTGATGGCGTTGGCGAAGCTGGCGTCGGTGCTCTGGTCGATGACGAGTGCAGCATTGTTGAGGATGGCTCCGGTTCCGAAGCTCGATGCCGTGCCGGCAAGCGTTCCGGACGCTATAGTCGTGCCGCCTGCGTAACTGTTGGTGCCAGCGAGCACGGTCTTGCCGGAACCGGTCTGCTCGACCGCGCCGCTGCCCGAGATTGAACCTGCAAAGGTCAGGAGGTTCGATCGGTTGAAGGCGAGTGCGCCGACATTGTCCACATCGCCGGCAATGGAGCCAGTCGTGCCGCCATTGCCGAGCTGAAGCGTTCCCGCATCGATCCTGGTGCTGCCAGTATAGGTATTGGTGCCGGTCAGCGTCAGTGTCGCTATGCCGGACTTCGTGAGTTTGCCCTGGCCAGAAATAGTTCCGGATGCAGTGAAATCTGCCTGCGTCTCCAGCGTGCCGCCTGCGGAGCGCATGTCGATGTCGCGCGCAGTGGTCATTGCCGCTGCGTTGCGAAGCGTGCCGCCGGCAAAGGCAAGGCCGCCGGAAATTGCACCGAGATTGACGTCGGAAGAAACCGTGAGCTTGCCGCCCTTGATGACCGTGCCGCCGGTATAGCTGTTGTTACCTGTCAGTGTGAGGGTACCGTGGTCATCTTTGACCAGCGTGCCGGCGCCTGTGAGTTCGGATGCGATCGTGGCCTCGGTGCGGGTGCTGGAGGTGGTGCCGTCTCCGACGCGAATGGTTGTGGCCGCATCCGCGAGCGTGATCGAATCGCCCTCGACCCTGTAGCCGTCGCTTGCAAACTGCATGCCGGTGACAGCAATTTCGCCGAGGCTGCCATCGACCGTCACGGTGCCGGCCTGACCCTGGAAGATGGCGTAGCCGGGTTGGGGCGTCATCGGCGCATTGAAAGCGCCGTCCTGCTTGGTCCAGTTTCCGCCGGTAGCGCTCCACCCCCCGTCGCCGCCATCAACCGTGCCGTTGTTGAGGTTTGCGGCTGAGCCGCCGTCCCAGAACGACAGGGTGGTGCCGCCCGTGTTGACCAGGTTGATTTGCGAAGCGACCGCGGTCTGCACGGTCAGGTCGCCAGCTTGGAAGGCTGCGGGGACGGTGCCAATGGCCAGCCCGTTGTCTGTCAGTGCGCCGCCATAGTTGAACAGACGATAGATGCCTGCGCCGAAGTCGTTATCGCCGCTGACATTGATGGTCCCGTCGAGTGTCAGGTCGCCAACAACGTCGATACGATCACTGGTCAAGCCAAGCTCGTAGTCGAGATAGGCACCGTTCGCCAAAAACAGCGAGCCCAGGGTCAACGGACCGTGGTTCGAACCGGGTGCGAGATAGCCGCCATCGGAAACCGTGACGGCCCCATCGATGGAACCTGAGCCGCTGAGCGTCGCGCTGCTTTCGACGGTGACGGCAGTGCCGGCGAGCCTGCCGTCGACCTGCAACCGGCCAGCCGTGACGGAGGTGGTGCCGGTGTAAGTGTTTATGCCGGTCAAGGTGAGGCTGCCGGCTCCCTGCTTGATGAGGCTGCCGCCACCGGAGATGACACCGGAGAAGCTGGTGTCGCTGGCATTGCCGGCGCTCAGCGTGCCGGCACCGAGCGTCACTTTGCCGGCGCCCGCAAGCGATCCGATGATTTGGTCGTAGCCGTCGAAGTCGAGCGTTGTACCTGAAGCAATGCTGAAGGCGCTGCCTGCGGCGAAGGTGTTCTCCGCCCCGGCTTTCAGTGTGCCAGCATCCACCTTGGTGGCGCCGGTATAGGTGCTGGAACCTGAGAGGGTGAAGGTCCCCGATCCTGACTTGGTCAGGCCGCCGCTGCCGCCGATGACGCCCGCATAGGTGGTCGAAGTGTTGTTGCCGCCAGTGGTGAGCGAGCCGGCACCCAAGGCGACTTCGCCCGTACCTGTGAGCGATCCGATGGTCTGGTTGTAGCCCCCGAGGTCGAGCTTCACGCTCTCCGCGATGCTGAAGGCACTGCCGGCCGCAAAGCTGTTGGTCGCGCCTGCCTTGAGGGTGCCGGCGTATATGGTCGTGGCGCCAGTATAGCTATTGGTGCCGCTGAGCGTGAAGATGCCGGTTCCGTACTTCGTCAGTCCGCCGGTCCCGGTAGTCCTGCCGGAAAATATCGTCGAACCGTTGTTGCCGCCTGTGGTCAAAGTGCCGGAACCGAGGCTGACGTCGCCGGCTCCCGCCAGCGAGGCGATCGTCTGGTCGTAGCCGTCGAGGTTCAGCTTGGCACCGCTGACAATGATGTGGTCGCTGTCGGCGCTGAGGGCGTTGTCGGCACCGGCTTTCAGCGCGCCCTCCGACACCTTGGTTTCGTTGTCGACGTAGACTTCCTTGACGACCAGCGTGCCGGCGCCAAGTTTCTCCATGCCTGCAAGATAGCCCCAGATCACGCCGGATTGCGTCGCGGTCCCGGAATTAACCTGAAGCTTGCCCACATCCTCGGCGATGGTGACATCGTTGGCGACGTCGATGCCGGCGTCGTAGTCGAGAACGGAATCGTTGGTCGCCAAGTAGATTTCGCTGGCTCCGGCAGCGGTGTCGCTTTCAAGCCTGAGCGTGCCGGCAACGACGGCCGTTCGCCCGGTATAACTGCTGTCTCCGGTCAGGGTCAGCTTGTTTGTGCCGACCTTGGTCAAGGCGCCGTTGCCGGAAATGTCGCCGTCGAAGGTTACGTCGTCGGAGCGCTGGAACACCAGAAGGCCGTTGTTGACGACATCGCCGGCGATCGAGCCGCTGGTGCCACCATCGCCGAGGATCAGCCTGCTCGTCGCCTCGATCGTTGTACCACCGGTGTAGGTATTGTTACCGGTCAGCGTGGCGGCGCCATTGGCACCCTTCTGCACCAGTGCGCCGGTTCCAGAAATCACGCCGTCCAAGACGAGTTCAGCGTCGATGCGATTCAGGGCGAGCGTACCGTTGTTAACGACGTCGCCGGCAATGGAACCGCTGGTGCCGCCATCGCCGAGCTGAAGCGTTCCGGAGCTGATCGTGGTTCCGCCGCTATAGGTGTTCTCGGCGGTCAGCGTGGTGGTGCCGGTGCCAGCCTGCTCGACCGAACCGGTGCCCGAAATGACGCCGCCGAGAACCAGGTCATCGTCGGACCTATCGAATTTGAGAACGCTGTTGTTGACGATATCGCCATAGAGCGAACCCGTGGTGCCGCCATCGCCGAGCTGCAGGATGCCGCTCGAAATGGTCGTCTTGCCGATGAAGCTGCTGTCGCCGGTCAGTATCAGGGTGCCGAGGCCGAGCTTGTCGAGACCCTCTCTCCACGAGGCCTGGAATTCCGATGCGATTGTCGCCGTTACGCCGGCGTCGGTGTTGATGAAGCTGGCGTCCACGTTGCCATGGGGGTCGCCCTTGAGCTCGAGCACGCCGCCCGAAAGCGCATAACCATCCGTCGAGAACTGCAACCCCTGGAAGGCGAGGGTGCCGTCGAGCGTGACGGTTCCGGCGGTGCCGGCGAATACGCCGACCTCGCCGCGCCAGCTGTCATTGATGCCGGCTTCGCCGGGAGCGCCGGTCCAATTGCCGTTGGCTGCGTTCCATGTGCCAGAGCCGCCGTCTACGGTGCCGTTGCCGGTGAGGTCGGAGCCATCCCAGAACTGCAGCAACTGGCCGTCATTACGCAGCAGCAGGTTGACCTGGTTGGCAACGGCGGTGCTGATGATGGCGTCGGTGGGCAAATCGTCGAACGAGCCGGTGATGCCGCCCCCGACGTTAAAAAGGCGATAGTAGCCGGTCACCGCGTTGGGTGTTTCCAGCGTGCCGCCCAGTGTCAGGTCACCGTCGACGATGACAAGATCGTTGGTAGGGCCACCAGCAACACCATCCGTGCCGAGTTCGAAGACGCTGGTCGAGCCGGAATTGAGCACCAGGTCGCCGTCGACGGTGAGCGTGCCGGGGCTGTTGCCGGCAGCAAACGTGCCGTTGACTGTGGTCGAGGCAAGCGTGCCGCTGCCGCCGATGGTGGCGCCGGCGTCGATGGTGATGCCGGAAGACGAGGCGATCGAGCCGTTGACAAGGAGGGTGCCGGCGGAAACGGTCGTTGCGCCGGTATAGGTGCTGGTGCCAGTCAGGATGGTTGTGCCGGTGCCGGTTTGGTTAAGCTTGCCGATGCCTGTGATTTCATTGTTGACGGTGACGATGTCGGAACGGTTGAAGGCAAGTGTACCGCCGTTGCTGACGTCACCCCTGCCGAGGCTGCCGGAAGTGGCGCCATCGCCGACCTCAAGCGTGCCGCCGCTGATGGTGGTGAGGCCGGAATAGGTGTTGGTGCCGGTCAGCGTCAATTTACCGGCACCTGCCTTGGAAACCGTGCCCGTGCCGCTGACGACGCCGTCGAAAGTGCTGTTGTTGAAGCGATTGAACACAAGCGTGCCGCCGTTGTCGACATCGCCCGAGAGCGAGCCGAAATTGCCACCGTCACCAATCTGCAGCGTTCCGTCCGATATCCTGGTGCCGCCGCTGTAGCTGTTGCTCCCGGTGAGGATCGCCGTGCCCGCCCCGTTCTGTTCGAGGCTGCCACTGCCGTCGATCGCCCCGTCGAGCGTGATGGTTCCGGTTCTGTCGAAGACGAGCTTGCCGTCGTTGGTCACTGCGCCCGCCAGCGAACCGCTGGCGCTGCCATTGCCGATCTGCAGCGTGGCATCGGTGATCGTCGTGCCGCCGCTATGGGTGTTGGCACCGGCCAGCACCAGTGTGCCGGTACCTTCCACAGTCAGGGCGCCCGAACCGCTGAATCCAGCCAGAGAGGTCAAAGTGGTGCCGTTGAGTGCCACGGTGCCGCCGCCGGTACCGATGGTGCCGCTGCGGCTCATGTTGAAGGACGATCCCACGCTGAGCGTCCCGCCGTCGAAATTGAGGCTGCCGGTTGACGCACCCAGGTTGTCGTTGGACAGCACCGACAGGGTCGCGTCGGCGGAAATCGTCGTGCCGCCCTGATAGCCGTTGGTTGCGAGAAGGGCGAGCGTACCGCCGCCGGCGACGGTGAGGCCGCCAACGCCGTTGATCGCACCGGCATAGGAAAGCGTCGTGCCTTCGACGGATGCGATCGTTCCCGCGCCCGACAGCGTGACCGCGCGGTTCATGGTGAAGCTGTCCGTGGTGGCCAGCGCGCCGCCTACAAAGGTCAGCCCGCCACTGCCCAGTGTATCGTCGCCGGTGACCTCGAGCGTGCCGCCGGCCAGCGTTGTCCCACCGGAATAGCTGTTGGCGCTGTTGGTGAGTTTCAGCGTACCGGGTCCGCTTACGGTAAGCGCGCCGATCCCAGTGAACTGGCCGGAGTGGATAAGGGTTGCTCCCGCAGCCTGAGCCAAGTCGCCGCCCGTCCCGTTCAGCACGACATCGCGCATCGCCACCGACGAATTGCGCGTCTCCAGCGTGCCGCCCTGAAGCGTCAGCGTACCTGCCGTGTCGCCGAGGCTCGAATCGTTGAGCACCGACAGCGTGCCACCGATCAGCGTGGTGCCGCCGAGATAGGTGTTTGCGCCGCCGAGCGAGACCTTACCGCCGCCGGCGACGCTAAGCGCGCCCGCGCCGCTGAGCAGGCCGTTATAGGTCAGCGTGGTTCCCGTCGATACGGAAAGCGTGCCGCCGCCTGTATCGAGGGTAGCATCCAGGCTGGTGGTCAAGGATGACGTTGCCTGCAGCGTACCGCTGTTGAAGCTCAGCGCACCGGAGCCAAGGTTGGCGCCGGTCGAGACAGCAAGCGTGCCGCCGTTGATGTTGGTGCCTCCGGAATAAGTGTTGGTGCTGCTCAGTGTTGCGGTGCCCGAGCCGATCTTGTTGAAAGCGCCGCTGCCCGCTAGCGCTGTAGCGATCGTGCCGCTTTGGATGTTGAAGACGGTTGTCGCGGTGATTGTGCCTGTACCGGTGACGCTGCCGCCCGTCACCGAGAGGGTGTCAACGCCGAGATTGTAGCCGGAAGCAACGTTCAACGTCGCCGTGCCGCTGTTGGTCAGCGTGCCTATGCCGGTCATGTTGCCGCCGGTCAGCGTCAGCGTGCCGTTGTTCTGGTTGCTCAGGTTACCGGTGACGGACACATCGCCGCCCATCACCTTTATCTGCCCATCGTTGTTGATGCCGCCACCGGCGGACAGCGTTGCCGTCCCGGTCGGGCCGCTGAAATTGATGGTGCCGCCGCCCTGGTTGTTGATTGCACCGGCCTCGATGAGGTTGCCGCCCGCATCGACATTGATGGTCGCATTGTTGTTAAGCGTGTTGCCCGTGCCGCGCAGCGTCGCGCCGGCGCCGACGCTGATCGTGCCAGTGCTATTGTTGATCGTCTGGGCGCTCAGTGCGCGCCCTGCAGCTATCGCGGTCGTGCCATAATTCGTCAGCGTGGTAATGCCGGACACATCATCGGCAGTGGTCGAGCCGCTCACCGACATCGTGACGCCGCCATTGACCTGGATCGTGTTGTTGAACGTGCCTGCCAGCGTCGTGTTGCCGCCAAGCTCGATCGAGCCGATGTTGCTGCCGGCGAGCGCCTTGATACCGTTCACGCCGCCGGTGATGATGATGGCGGTGGAGACCGCGCCGTTCGACCCGCCGGCTCCTCCCTGGACGCCGCCGGCGATCGTGCCGCTGTTGATGATCGTCAGGTTCTGGCCGATAATGCCGAAGCCGCCGGGCTGTGGTCGGTAGGGCTGGAAATTCTGGAAATCGGTGCCGCCGCCGCCGCCCTTGATCGTGCCTGTGTTGGTGATTGCCAACCCTGCGGAACCCATGGCGCTGATGCCATTGCCACCTCTGCCACCGGCTCCGTTCTCCGACAGGTTGGTATACGGATAGATACCGTTCACGCTCCCACCACCGCCACCATCGCCGCCGGTGATCGTGCCGGAATTGATGAGGTTGGCGCCGGTCGTGGCGATTATTCCGGAACCGCCGCCGCCACCGCCGCCGCCGCCGCCATAGGAGCCGGAGGGGACAAAACCGTAACTTCCGCTACCACCGTTGCCGCCATTGCCGCCGGTGATGGCATTGCTGTTATTCAGATCGGTGCCGAGGACCATTCCGGCGCCGCCGGCGCCACCACCGCCGCCGCCGGCGCCAGTTATATAGCCACCACCACCACCACCGCCGCTGTCTGAGCCGCCGCCGCCGCCCCCGCGGGACCCTTGACCGCCGGTGGATCCGCCTCCGCCGCCAGGCGCGGCCGCGCTACCATCTCCATAGTTGCCGCCGGCTCCGCCACCGCCAGCAGAAGTGCCATTGCCGCCGCCGTTGCCACCATTCCCGCCGTTGCTCCCGATGAACTGCGCCAGCGCCGGTTGGTTCATCGCTACCAGCGCAATAGGCGCGACCAGGGCCGTACCGGCAAGCAGGATCGCGCGGTAGCGTCCGTGCAGAGAGTTTGCCGGGGCTTCGGTATTGTGTTTCCTGGCGGTGGGAAGTCTCTGCGTGCTGTCGTTTTGGGCGGCGTCCTGTCGGCTGCGGCGAATGCTACTCACTTGGTCTTCCCCGTCTGGCGAACATAAACCGGCAAAAGGCTTCGCGCATGGCTCCGCCGTTGCCGAAAACAGCCATGCTGCCGGTTGCAGTTCACATCAGTTGCAAAAATTGCGGTGCCGCTCGCCTATTCCCCAAGCGCCGACGAGCCGGACCCTATGCCCGGCCAAAATTACGGTCAATTATACGGATTTGACTATTTTTGGGTGGATTTTACCGCGTGTTTACCGTCGCTTAGTTCGGAAAAGGCCGTCTATCTCTCCGGCATCCGCGTGCGGTTCGTCACCACGCTCACCTTCGTAGCCGCCGGTATCTTCACCGCCATCGGCGCCATCCTGCTCTCCGGCTATGCCAACCAGGCCTATCAGGGCATGGGCGATGCCTATCTGCGGCCGGTCATCACGGCGGTCGTTATCAGCGGCACCTCGATCCTTGGCGGGCGCGGCAGCTATGCCGGCACGGTGGTCGGTGCGCTGTTCATTACGCTTCTGTCGTCCATTCTCTCCGTCCTCCAGATGCCGGAAGCCTTCAGGCAGATCGTCTTCGGCCTGATAATATTGTTAATGCTGCTGATCCGCAGATTCGAAAGGAACCGCTGATGTCCGGTCAAACTCATATCGCCGTCATTGGCCTTGGTTCCATGGGACTCGGCATGGCCCGCTCGCTAGTCCGCGCCGGTTACAGCGTTGCCGGCTGCGACGTCAGCGAATAGGCACGGGCGAGCCTCGAGGCAAGCGGCGGCATGCCTTTTTCCACTCCCGCCGCCGCTGTCGAAGATGCTGACATCGTGGTGGCGGTGGTGAACGCTGCCCAGACGGAAACCGTGCTTTTCGGCGAGAGCGGTGCTGTCGCCGCCATGAAACCGGGCGCCGCATCATTTCCTCGGCGACCGTCGCGCCGGCCGAGGCCCAGGCCTTTGCCGCCCGCGCGGCAGACAGAGGCCTACTCTATCTCAATGCGGCGATCAGCGGTGGCTCGGTCAAGGCCGGGACTGGCGAACTCACCGTCATGGCCTCACGACTTCACCTCGCGAGAGCGAGCCAGTCTGAATCGGCCAGGGTCTTTCTATGCACCAACGCCGTGGCGCATAAGAGACTGCGCTCGTCAAACTTTCTGCGCACGGGGGAGCATTGCCGTTTGCGGCCGCAGTTCCCGGCTGGCCAGACCGATCTCTATGACATGCGCCGCACGGTAGACGGTGAACTCGTCGAAATGCCGGCCGACGATCTGGACCGCCAGCGGCAGGCCGGATGGGTTCAGGCCGGTGGGAACAATCATCGCAGGTGACCCGGTGAGGTTGAAGGGCGCATTCGCCGAGAGCGTGCCGTTCAGCAGCGTCCCGGGCTCAATCCCTTCGAGGGGAGGTGCAGCGCCCACCGCTCCAACGACCAGCAGCAGGTCGACTTCGCGAAATGCCTCACTCAACTCGCGTGTCAATTCTCCCCGCCGCCGGACCGCCTGGACATAGTCAGTCGCCGTCAGAAGGAAGCCAGGCAGAAACCGCTCGATGGCGTAAGGACCGTAGAGATGAAGGTTGTTCTTGAAGTCATGTTCATGAACGGCGGCCGCTTCTCCATACATGATGACGCGCTGTGCGGCGAAGTAGTGCCGAAGCGGGGTGAGCTTCACATCGACAATCTGGGCTCCGGCGTCCTTCAATACTTGTGCGGCCGTCTCGAACGCGGCTACGATTTCGTCAGAGAAACCGTCCGGCTCCTCTTCGTGAAAATTCCGCACCAATCCGATCTTCAGTCCGCGAACGCCCTTGCCCGGCGCCTCGGACCACTTCTGAGCTTCGACTTCCACCGAGGAGGGATCGAACGGATCATAACCGGCAAGCGCTTCCAGAGCGATCGCATTGTCCTCGACCGTCCAGGTCATCGGCCCGGCCATTTCGAGAGAATAGGCCTGCTGGGTCATGCCCTGGCGGCTGACGCGGCCATATGTCGGCTTCATCCCTGCAAGGCCGCAATAGGCGGAGGGTGTGCGGATGGAGCCGCCCGTATCGGTTCCTATCGCCAGGGGCACGGTTGCTGCAGCAACCGCCGCGCCGGAACCGCTGGAAGAACCGCCGGTGAAATGGTCGAGATTCCATGGATTGCGTGCCGGGCCGTGCGGGAGGCTGAAATCCGGCCCTCCGATGGCAAATTCCTGGGTTTCGGCCTTGCCCAGCAAGATAGCGCCTGCCGCGCGCAGTCTTTCGACCACAGCAGAGTCAGTGGGTGCTATATCGTCAAGCGTGAGGCGTGATCCATTCGTCGTCGGCAGCCCCGCGACGTCGATGATGTCCTTCAGCGCATAAGGTATGCCGTGAAGCCCGCCTTTGTATCGCCCGGCGACGATCTCGGCTTCAGCAGTGCGGGCATCGGCGCGGGCAGTCTCCTCCTCGATCCGAACATAGCATTGCACCGCTGGATTGAGTGCATTGGCCCTTTCGAGATAGTGATCCACCACTTCCATAGGCGAAAGCTCGCCTTGCGCGATCAGCCGAGCGGCCTTCGCCAGGCCGAGTTCCCAGATTTCCGACATAAGTCTGTTCTTTCGATTGTATATTGCCGCTAACCCGCCGCGCAGGCGAGTCCTGTGCGTTTCAGCTCCGGCTGTCAGGCCGTGGCACGTGAAAGACATGAGCGCCCTCCACGCTGCGGGTGCGCGGGACACGCAGCAGATCTGTTAACGCGCGAACGTGTTTATAGGACTGGCGCATTGCCTCGAACTGGCTTTCATCAAGTTTCAGCCCGGCCCGGGCAATGAGCACGGCAAAATCTTCTCGGCTAATCGTCTCGGACGACATTCTCTTGGATCCAGTCTCAGTCTCGGTGTTGAGGGGATACTGGCGGGATCAAACCCGCCAGCACTCCAGTTCATGCATAGTGGAACGCGGAGTCCAGCAGCGTGGTCGGGAAAGGCTCGGGGCTGACCTTGTTGAGGAAGCCCAGCGCCTTCTCGCCCATCTCGCGCGTGATCCGGCTGTCTTGCGGCCAAGCCTGGGACATTGCAGACCAAACAGTGTCGAAAAGCGCCTTGTCGGTCTTCTCGTGATATTTGGCATGTATGACGTCGCGTATCTTATCAGCCTGCTGAGGATCGTGTATCGCAACAAGCGATGCATCGATGGCCTTGCGGAATTTGGCCGCTGTTTCCGGATTCTCCTTCAGCCAGCTCTCGCGCGTGATGTAGCTGATGTAAGGATAGTCGTTCAGTTCGGGGATGGATCCCTCGGACATGTTGAACAGCATCATGCCGTTGTAGTTGAGCACGGCGAGGTCGCTGTTGGGGCTGGAGGCGACGAAGCCGTCGATCCTGCCCTGTTCGAATGAGGCGAGAACGCCGCTGACCTGTCCGATGCCGAGAATCTCGAGATCCCTGTCTGGGTTGAGGCCGCCACGGCCCAGCAGATACAGCAGCAGCTGATGAGTGCCGCTGCCCAAGCCGATGACTGCTATACGCGCGCCGCGGAGCGCTTCGATCTTATGTTCGACTGAACTCTTCTCGTCGATACCCTTCTTTTCGGCAAGCGCCTTCGAGATCACGACATTGGATGCGTAGCGGGTGCAGGAGCAGCCGAAGATTTTCGCCTCCGTGCCGCGTTCGCGAGAACGCATGGCGCTTGACGAAGCTTCAACTGCGATGTCGACATCGCCCGAAAGAGCGGCGGCAAGCGCTTCGGTGCCGCCCAGGTTGACGGTAAATTCCGCATCCAGGCCGTTCTGGGCAAAAAAGCTCATTTCCTGCGCGACCATCGCCGGCACGAAAAGGAAGCCATAGGTCGACTGGACGATCTTGATTTTCGTCGCCGCCTGCGCGAATGACGGAAGGGGAAGCACGGTCGTGGCGAGAAGCCCCGAGGTGCCAACGAGGAATTTTCTGCGATTCATTTTTTGTTCCGCTTCTGGAGAATTGACTGCGTGGAGACATGTGGGCTTTGCCCATTCTTCTTGGCCGATTGGCAGTCTTGTCAGACCGCCACCTCCCGCAGCTCGCTACTCGACTGCCAAGGCATAGCGAGCTTTTCGACAATACTGACGACGTAGTTGAGAATGAAAGCGAGGATCACGATCGCCCCTAGCGCCGCGAAAACACCGCCGGTGTTGAACTGTCCTGCCGAGTCGGCGAGCAGGTAGCCCAGGCCGCGGTTCGAGGCCATCATCTCGCCAACGATTGCTCCGATGAGGGCGTAGGGAACCGAAATGCGCAGGCCGGCGAACACCCAGGTGACGGCGGAAGGGATCACCACTTTGGAGAGGATGTGCCTTTCGCCTGCGCCCATCAGGCTGAGGATCGAGATCAATTCCTTCTCCACCTGCCGCACGCCGGTGAAGGTGTTGATGAAGACAAGGAAGAAGACGGTCGTCGCCACCAGGATGAGCTTCATCTCCATCCCGATCCCGAACCACAGGATGAATAGCGGCGCCAGCGCGACTTTCGGCAGGCTGTAGAAAGCCATGATGAAGGGATCGAGCACCTCCGCAAGCAGCGGTGCGCGTGCGAGCGAGATGCCGACCACGATGCCAGCCAGCGACCCCAGCAGAAAGCCCGTAAACGCCTCAGTGGCTGTAATGCCGGCATGAAGAAGCAGCGCACCGCTGGACAGCCAGCCCCAGAAATTGCCCCAGACCTCTGTTGGGCTGGAGATGAAGAACGGGTTGAACAAGGTGCCGGAGCTCAGTTCCCACAACACGCATGTGACCAGCACGATGAGAAGGCGCAGCCCAAAAAGTCGCAGATTACGGTTCACAGGCCTTCTCCTTCTTCGGGAACGATAATGTCCCACAAGCGGGCGGCGAGCTTCGTGAAGGTCTCGTTGTTGCGCAGGCGCAGAATGTTACGATCGCTTGGCAGCGGCACATCCACGATCTCCCGGATGGTTCCGGGGCGGGGGGTGAAGACCGCGCAGCGGTCGCCAAGCGCGACAGCCTCGTCGAGATCGTGGGTGACGAAGATCACGGTCTTCGCCATGGTCCGGCACAGGCGCACGAGTTCGGACTGCATCTTGGCGCGCAATTGCGGATCGAGTGCTGCAAATGGTTCGTCGAGCAGCAGTGTTTCGGGGTCGTAGGCCAGCAGCCGCGCGAGCGCGGTGCGTTTGCGCATTCCTCCCGAGAGCTGGGAAGGATAGGCCTTCTCGAATCCTGCAAGGCCGACGAGCTGGGTAAGCTCGGCAATGCGGTTGGCGCGTTTCTTCCTGTCCCACCCGCGTATTTCCAGCGGCACGGAAATATTGTCCTCGACCGTGCGCCAGGGCAGCAGGTGATCCTTCTGCGTCATGTAGCCCGTTTTGCGGTTCGGGCCGTCGACCTTATCCCCGGCATAGCGCACAGTTCCGTTCGTCGGCGCGAAAAGCCCTGCGGTCATGTTCAGGATCGTGGATTTGCCGCAGCCGGACGGACCGACCACCGTGAGGATTTCGCCGCGATAGACGGAAAGGTTGAGGTCGCGGACGGCGATGACAGGACCGTTGGTGGAGTTGAATGCCTTCTCCACGCCTTCGAAGCGCACGATGGCTTCGCGTGTTTCGGCAATAGGTACGGAATTTGGCGGTGGCGAAAAGCTCGCCTGCGGTGAAACCATCATGTCATTTATCCTTGCGTCCGCTTCATCCGGGGAGGCAGGTGAAGCGGTAGAGAATGGGTGTTATTCAAACGGAGCGGGATACTCCGGGCATCAGGGCGTCGGCCGCGCCAAGCGGTTCACGGGCCGACATCGAGTTCGACCTCTTTGTGTTCATTTGAGATGGCCGAGGGCGGCGCTGGTTGGTCGGATTTGCCGAGCGCGGTCTCGATCCGGCGCCGCTCCTCGTCGAGCAGCTCCAGCAAAAAACCGCGTCTGGCAGGGAGAAGGCGCTCGGAAACTGCTACAAAACTGATTGCCCCGATGACTTTCGACCATCGATCGCGCACTGGAAGCGCAAGGCCTCCCCAGCCTGCAACAATATCGCCTTCGGCAATGGCAAAGCCCTGCCGGCGGGTCTCTGCGACCTTCGCCAGGAGATAGCCGTCGGTGTTGGTGGGGTAGTCGCTCGCTCGCTCGGTAATAGTCTGAGCCAGAACGGCCGAAATCTCCTCGTCATCGAGGGCTGCGAGCTGGGCGAGGGAATGTGCGCCTACGCCCAGCGGCCGGACGGAGCCTTGCCTTACCGAGGTCGGCAGTACCGGATAGTCACCCTCCACCCGCGCGGTGCAACGCGTTAACGCACCAATGCGCACCGAGAACAGCCCAACGTCATGCGTCTCATCGGCGATGCGCTGCAGAGACGGACGCACGACATCGACGATGTTGAAGCGTCGCTCTGCCGCCAGCCCGAGAGACCAACATGTCGAGCCGATCACATAACCGGCGGCCGTGGCCTCGATCAAACCCTCGGCCGCGAGCCAGTTCAAAAGCCGGTACACGGTGGCACGGGGCAGGCCCACGCACTGCGTCACCTCGGCAAGCTTCTTTGGCTCGGGGGAGTCTGCAGCGATGACGTGCAGCACGCTGAGCGCCCGTCCGAGGGTGCGAGATGCGTCTGAATTATCCAAAGTCGTCTCACTAAATGAGATAAAAAACGATAGTTGTATTGTTTAATGGAATCTCCTATCCAGTCAATCGACTTTTGCACAAATTGCGGTCTTTTTATAAGACTGCCTATTTATTAGGCTTAAAATGACATATCCGCTCGCCAAAGCGGCACCTGCGAACTCCCGCCGCTGGATTGTTCCTCTGATCGTCGCGCTGGCCTTCTTCATCGAACAGTTCGACACCTCGGCGCTGATCATTTCCGTTCCGGTCATCGCGAACGATCTTGGTGTAGAGCCCCTGCGGCTCTCGCTTCTGGTTACCGCCTATGTGCTGGGCGTGGTGCTGTTCATGCCGACGAGCGGATGGCTGGCGAACCGCTTTGGCACGCGGCGTATATTCCTTGTGGCGCTCGCAACTTATGCTGCGGGTTCCGTAGGATGCGCGCTTGCGCCGGGTTTTGAGGCGCTGATCGCATTTCGCGTCGTGCAGGGCATGGGCGGCGCGATGATGACGCCCGTTGGCCGCCTGATCATGCTGCGCAGCTTCGAACGCCATGAATTGATTGCTGCAATGGGCCTGATGACCGCGCCCGTATTGTTTGGTCCGTTGCTCGGTCCTCTGGTCGGCGGCTTAATCAGCGCGCATTTGGATTGGCGCTGGCTTTTTGTGGTCAACATACCGATCGTCGTCGGCGGCTTGGTGGCCGCGCTCATCATCGTGCCGGCGGATGTTGCGGTCGCGCGGCGCGCGCGTTTCGATCTGCGCGGTTTCCTGATTCTTTCGCCCGGCGTCATGCTTATGCAGATCGCAATCGAGATGCTTGACGCGCCAGCCACCTCGCGTGGATTTGTGGTCGTGCCGGCCGTTGCCGCAATTGTCCTTTTAATCGGCTATTGGCTGCATGCCAGACGAAAGGCGGCAAACGCGCTTCTGGACATCACCTTGTTTTCAAGCCGTAGCTTTCGGGCAGGCAGCGTTGTGGGCGGGCTCAGCCGGATGGGATTCAATGCAGTTCCCTTCCTGTTGCCGCTCTATCTGCATTTCGTCCTGGGATACGGTCCGGGCACATCGGGAACGATTGTCGCCATGGCAATTCTGGGTTCTCTGGCTGCGAAGCCTTTCAACGGCCGTCTTGTGCGGCACCTTGGCTTTCGCGGAACGTTGGCGGGAAGCGCGCTGCTCGGAGCGCTTCTGATTCTGGGCCTCGCTTTTCAGGGCAGTCACATGCCGCTGTGGCTGCTTTGCTGTCACATCATCGCGATCGGTGCGGTGCAGACAATCCAGTACAACACGCTGAACATCATCACCTACGCCGAGGTCGGCCAGGAACGTCTCGGTGCCGCATCCAGCCTTGGCGGCATAATCCACCAGCTTGCCATGGGCATGGCGGTGGCATGGTGCGCGGCAGCGCTTGCACTCATCGGCGGTGCCAAGCTGACGCATGAGCACTTCTCAATCGTCTTTGCCTTGGCCGCCGCCTTGCCTTTTATCGCCACTTTCGGCTTTGCAAGGATCCGTCGCGAAGATGCAGCAGGTGTGCATCTTCCGTCGGGCGAGCGGGACTGATCTCACATCGAACAGCGGTGTCACCTCGATGGTTTCGGATTGAGGCCGCGAATGCGCGGAAGGCTCGCTGGTGAGCGGATGCCTTGCCTTAAAATGCCCATCGTTTAGGTAGCGAAAATTACGATTGCAGATGAGGTGGAAGCGAAGGTCTCGCGCTCGCCAATGAGCCGATCCAGATATTGGAACAGCATATGCAGCTTTGCCACTAACGGCGCGAACCGCCCTTTTGTGGATGACAACCACAGTTGCGGTGGTTATTGCGCTTGGAGGGATTGAAAGCTTCAAGCAGCAGAGACAGACATTGACCAACAAAAAACCGACTGTTCTCATGATCATGGATGGATGGGGCTGGCGCGAGGAAGTGCACGGCAACGCCGTCTTGCAAGCGAGGACCCCAAATTTCGATGGTTTGTGGTCACGTCATCCACATTCCTTCCTGACGACGCATGGTCCAGCCGTCGGCTTGCCGGAAGCGCAAATGGGCAATTCCGAGGTCGGCCACCTGAACATTGGTGCCGGGCGTATCGTCATGCAGGATCTGCCTCGCATTGACGCTGCAGTAGCGGACGGCACCTTGCGCAAACTCATTGCTGAAACCGGCCTGCCGGAAGTTTTGGCTCGGACGGGCGGCGCTTGCCATATCCTTGGGCTGGTTTCCCCGGGCGGCGTTCACTCGCATCAGGATCACATCGCGGCACTCGCCCGAGCGCTTTCCAGTCTTGGGATACGTTCGGTCATACACGCCTGGACGGACGGACGCGACACGCAGCCGGGACAGGCTGGGGACTTCCTTCGGCAACTCGCCGAGGCTCTTCCGGCTGACGCGTCGATTGCGACCGTCAGCGGCCGATTCTACGCCATGGACCGCGACAATCGCTGGGAGCGAATTTCACTTGCATATGCGGCAATTGTAGACGGTGAGGGCGTTGCTGCTTCCTCCCCCCAGCAGGCAGTCGAGATAGCTGCTCAGCGCGGCGAAACAGACGAGTTCATACTGCCGAGCGTCATCGGCGACTATGCCGGTCTTGGCGAAGGGGACGCTATCCTGTGCGCCAATTTTCGGTCCGACCGGGTTCGGGAAATCCTGTCAGCGCTTCTCATCCCAGACTCGTGCGGCTTCCAGGGCAAGAACAACCAGCCCGGGATCGCGATGGCAATCGGCATGGCGTCCTATGGAACTGAACTCAATGCGGTGATGAAGACGCTTTTTCTGCCTCAATCGCTCGACGACGGATTGAGCGAGACGATCGCCAAGACAGGCAGAAGTCAGCTTCATCTGGCGGAGACGGAAAAGTATCCGCATGTCACCTATTTTCTCAACGGTGGGCGCGAAACACCCCATGCCGGTGAAAAACGCCTGATGGTGCCGTCGCCCAAGGTAGCTACCTACGATCTGCAACCATCGATGTCCGCGCCGGAACTCACGGACAAGGTAGTGGCAGCGATAGATGGCGGCGAATACGACTTCATTGTCGTGAACTTCGCCAATCCAGACATGGTTGGGCACACCGGCAGCCTCGAAGCGGCCATAACGGCGGTGGAGACCGTCGACGCCGCTCTGGGTGTGATTTGCCAGAGTGTCGAGCGTGCGGGCGGATTCCTGCTGGTCATCGCAGACCACGGCAATTGCGAAACGATGATCGATCCGGAGAACGGTGCGCCCCACACAGCCCACACGCTCAATCCGGTTCCCGTCATTCTGTTCGGGCGGAGCGACGTGCTGCGCTTGAACGAAGGCATTCTTGCCGACGTCGCGCCGACCATTCTCGCACTTATGGGAATAGAACGGCCCCAGAAGATGACCGGCCAGCCGCTTTTCTCAGTTACCGCTGAGACTCGGTGATCGGTCTCTAAACCGTTGAGACCGCTGGCTCGGCTTGCGGCAGGGCAGATCGATGGGCTGCCTTGGCGTATTTCTGGGCGATCATGGCGCACGTCATGAGCTGTATCTGGTGGAAAAGCATCAGCGGCAGAACGATCGCGCCGACGCCCTGGCCAGCAAAGATGACATTGGCCATCGGCACGCCGCTCGCGAGGCTCTTTTTCGAGCCACAGAAGGTGATCGTGATCTGGTCCGCCTTGTTGAAGCCGAGGAGCCTGCTGCCATAGGTCGTGAACAGAAGCACCAGGCCGAGCAGCACCATGTCGGCGACAACCACCACGGCGATGTCACGCAGCGAGAACATGTGCCACAGCCCCTCGACCACTGCCGTGCTGAAGGCAAGATAGACGACCATCAGGATCGAGCCACGATCGACGGGCATCAGCAGCTTCTTTTTTGAGCGTATCCAGTTGCCGATCTTCGGTTCGAGGATCTGGCCGAGCGCGAAGGGCAGGAGCAGTTGCACCAGGATCTGGCTCACCGCATCCCATGAGAACCCGCCGCGTCCGCCCATGGAAAAAAGCAGCCCGACGAGCAATGGGGTCAGGAACATGCCGAAGATGTTGGAAGCGGATGCCGAGCAGATGGCTGCCGGGACATTGCCGCCGGCCATCGAAGTAAATGCGATCGAGGATTGCACCGTCGATGGCAGGACGCAAAGGAAAAGAATGCCAAAGTAAAGCGGCTGCGGCAGGATCGAGGAGGGCAGATAGCCTAGCGCCAGGCCTAGCAAAGGGAACAGGCCGAACGTCGTCAGGAGGATGACGAGATGCAGGCGCCAGTGCAGCAGGCCGGCAACGACCACGTCGCGCGAAAGCCTGGCACCATGAAGGAAGAAAAGAAGCGCTATGGCCAGGTTGGTCGCGATCGCAAACCACGCCGCGAACGTCCCGCTTGCCGGTACAACCGAGGCAAGTCCGACGGTGCACAAGAGCAGGATCAGAAAGGTATCCGGCAGAAAGCGGCGCATGAGATCTTCCAAAAGCTAAGGATGACCTTCTTTTCCATCATTACGAAATGAGATACAAGAAATAACAGTTATCGCGATTTGAGATATCTATGCTCGACCTGGCCCAACTTCGCAGCTTCGTAACCGTTCAGCAGATGGGAAGCTTCACGTTCGCAGCAGAGAGGCTGGGACTCGGGCAGTCCACCGTCAGCCAGCACATCCGCAAGCTGGAAACGGCGATTGGCAGGCAGCTGCTGGCACGGGATACGCACAAGGTGGTGCTGACGCCTGACGGTGAGGCCCTGCTTGGTCACGCCAGGACCATACTGTCGATAGAAGGCCAGGTGCAGGCGCTCTTTACCGCAACAAAATTGCGCGGCACCTTAAGGCTCGGCGTGTCGGAAGACTTCGTGACCAGCCGCCTGCCGGCGGTGCTGGAAGACTTCATCCAGTCTCACCCTTCTGTTGACCTTGAGCTGACTGTCGGGCTCAGCGGTGCGCTCTACCAGATGCAGGACAATGGCGAACTCGACCTTGTCCTGGCGAAACGCCGGCTCGGCGACACCCGCGGCCGGCTCGTCTATCGGGAGCCGCTTGTCTGGCTCGCCCGCGATCCAGACCGTGTCCTGTCGCTTGCGACCTTGCCGTTGATCGCCTTTCCGCCGCCGAGCGTCACGCGGAGCATCGCCCTGGAGGTGCTGGAACGGCATCACATGCCGTGGCGCATCGTCTGCACATGCGGAAGCCTCAGCGGGCTGACCGCCGCCGCTCGCGCCGGCATGGGGGTGTTGGTGCAGCCGCAGAGCATGTCTCCCTCGGGCCTGAAGGAGATATCTTCCGGCCATCTGCCGCAGTTGGAAGATGTGGAGTTCGTCCTCATTCCGAGCAAGGGTGCCGACCGGGCGCTTGTCTCGGCGCTTTCCGAAGATATTCTGATCAAGGTGAGAGGCCTGCGCTGAGCCGTTGCGCGATAATTACTCCAAGCGCGAGTCCCAAAACGCCTCGGCTTTTCGGTACCATGGCTCGAATTTATCATCGTTGGCCTTCTCAACGGTCATCAAGGCCAGCGCAGCCGTCGCAATAACGATCTGGGACGCGTGTATATCACGGGCCCTGTCAAACCAGACGGCTGGCCCCGTTACCTTCTTCGGGCTACTTGTCGCCAATCTCGCCTATCAGCTTGCCGGCACATCCAGGCACAGCATTGTCCTTCCCATGGCGATTCTCCTGGCGATCATATGCCTGGTTGCCGGACAGACCGTCCTGGAGCGCCTGTTCGCCTTCAATACCGCGCTCAGTGTCATCATAGAATTCCTGGGTGGGATCACTTTCATTCTTCTGCTTTTGAGGACCAAGCGATGATCGAGATCGAGAATGTAGTCAAAGCATATGGCCAGTCGGTCGTCGTCGACGATGTCGCGCTGAACCTGCCCAGGCGCGGCATCACCTCGATCATCGGCCCGAACGGTGCTGGAAAATCGACGCTGCTGTCGATGGTGAGCCGGCTTCTGCCAATGGATCGAGGCCGGATCGTCGTGGGCGGATTGGGATGTGAAGGGCACTGCAGGCGACGTGCTGGGACGTACACTTTCGATACTGCACCAGGACAATTCCGTTTCGTCGCGGCTTACCGTGCGTGAACTTGCAACCATCGGCCGCTATCCGCATTCTAAGGGCCGGCCAACAGTCGAGGACCGCGACCACGTCGAGCGTGCGATCACCTATCGCGGGCTCGAAACCTTGGCCGACCGTTTCCTGGACGAATTGTCCGGTGGCCAGCGCCAGCGCGCTTTCGTGGCAATGGTGCTGTGCCAGGACACGGACTTCATGCTGCTGGACGAGCCGCTCAACAATCTCGACATGAAGCATGCGGTTTCGATGATGAAGCTTCTGCGCCGCGCCGTGGACGAGCTTGGCAAGACCGTCGTTCTGGTATTGCACGACATCAATTTCGCCTCCTGCTACTCCGACCACATTTGTCGCCATGCGCGACGGCAAGGTGATCCATCAGGGTTTCGCCCGAGGCAATGATCCGCCCGGACGTCCTGGCCGAAATCTACGATCTCGATATCACCGTGGAGCAGATCGGTGGCAAGCGAATCGGGGTCTATTACGCGCAGCCTATTGCCTGATCGTGATGAGGCGGTGCGGTTTGTCTCGACTGACCGCGAGTTTCGCGAGTAACGCAAGATTAGCCTGAGCCACAAACGGTTCAATTCCCGGCAATGTGCAGTAATCGCGGAAAGGTTGTTTTTCCGCTGTGCCGGACGCCAAATCAGTTGTATGGGTTGAAGCGGGCTTAGGGGATTTTATCGATGGTATCTGACGGGGAGAGCCGTCCGCGGCGGCGGATAGCAGGGAATGCGGGACTTTCGGGGCAGCGTCCCCAACTGGCCGGAGGGCTGAACCGGCCCATAATTTGCGATGCGTCAGTCAGCAGGCGCCGCATGCGGATGCTTTTCTGCACCGTTGCATTTTCCGGTCTGTTTTCTGTCCCAACCCTTGCGCAGACAAACATCCGCTTTGAGGGCGATACGACCGGCGGCGCAGTATTCAACCGCCCGGGTACCACAGGATCCGCTATCCGATATAATACACTCTTCTTCAAGACGTTGGGCGATGGTGCGACTGATTTTCGAATGGGCGCCCAATCGCTTAGTGACCCATTCTTGGTGCTTTATTCCGGCAGCTTTGACCCTGCCGCCCCCCTGTCCAATGTATTGGTCGCCGATGACGACAGCGGCGGTAACTTAAACTCATTCTTCAGCCTGGGGCTGTCCTCGTCGACCGAGTATGTATTGGTTCCGACTGCCTTCTCAAATTTTGATTCCGGCACTTATTGGACGGGCATCTCATCGGCAGCGCTCGATGGGATCATCATCACCCGGAACCTCACGGGTTTCGACGGAACAACAACAATCTCGGCAGGCGTCCTGCAGGTCGGCGATGGTGGAACGACCGGCCAGCTTGGCTCGGGTGATATCGTCAACAACAGCGCGCTTGTCTACAACCGCTCGGACGATTTCACCGTTACCAATACGATTTCAGGGTCCGGCACGCTCACAAAGGATGGCGCTGGCACCCTGACGCTGTCGGGCGCCAACACTTATACCGGCGGTACGACCGTCACCGCCGGAACGGTGCTGCTGGGGCAGAACAATGCAGCCGGCAGTGGCGGGCTAGCCGTCAATGGCACTTTCGCCATGGGCAACTACTCGCAGGCCGTCTCCTCTCTGCAAGGAACCAGCAGTGGAACGGTAAACTTGGGCAACGGCATCCTCACCGTCGACCAAAGCATCAACACCAGTTTCGACGGCAATGTGAACAGCGGCAGCATTGGTGTCCTGACGAAACAGGGCACCGGAACCTTGACCATGAACGGCACGATCAGTGGCGGGCACGTTGGCATCGAAGGCGGGACACTGGTTCTCAACGGCGCGAACACCTATGGCGGCGCCACGCTTTTGCGGAATGCAACACTGATTGTCGGCAACGACAAGGCGCTTTCGGGCAGCACACTGACAGCCCTTGGGCCAAACGCAACCTTGGGCGCGAACAAGGCGGTAACGCTTGACAACGACATAATTCTGCAACGTGCCGTCAATGGGCACCTTACGGTCGATACTGACGCTGACCTGACGTTGAGCGGCGTGGTCAGTGACACTGCCGGAGCCGGCGGCACACTCACCAAGACCGGCTCTGGCGCGCTGATCCTGACCGGCGCCAACACCTATGGCGGCACCACGACAATCAAGGCTGGGGTGCTGCAGGTCGGCGATGGCGGAACGACGGGTGAGCTTGGTTCGGGCGACATCGTCAACAACAGCCAGCTTGTCTTCGACCGTTCGGACACTTTCACGGTTGCCAATATGATTTCCGGGTCGGGCACGCTGACCAAGACCGGTGAGGGCACGATGGAGCTTTCGGGCACCAACGGCTATTCCGGCGGCACGACCATTTCGCAGGGCAAGATCGCGATATCCGATGACGCTAATCTCGGCGCAGCCACCGGCCGGCTAATCCTCAATGGCGGCACGCTGGGGACGCTCGCCGACATCGAAACGGACCGGGCCATCTCGCTCGGCGCTTCGGGCGGCAGCTTTGCCCCCGCCTACTGGACGAATCTGACGCTCGACGCTGGTATCGACGGCGTCGGCGGCCTCGATGTCGTCGGCGAAGGAGCCCTCATCCTCACAGGCATCAACAGCTATCAGGGTGGCACGACGGTCTCGGATGGCACGCTAGTTCTGGGCACGACGGTCGGCGGTTCGCTGAGCGGTCCGGGTGGCCTGAAGACAACAATCCTCGGCTCGATCGTCAATAATGGCATCATCGATATCGTCAACGCTGACTTCACCGGTGTTACGACAATTAAGAATGACGACGGGATCTCCTTCCACAATCACACGTCGGCGAGTACGGCCACCATCACAAACAATGGCTGGATCATGTTCTACGACACCAGCAGCGCCGGTAATGCGGCCATCGTCAACAGTGACGTGGTCTTCTTCGGGCGCACGAGCAGCGCCGGAAACGCGGTCATCACTAACGATGGAGGCGTCTTCTTTATCGACACGAGCAGTGCTGGCAATGCGATCATCGCCAACAATGGTGCGCTTGGCTTCTACGACACGAGCAGCGCTGGAAATGTGGCCATCACCAACAATGGCATGGTCGTTTTCGTCGGCGCGAGCAGCGCCGGCAACGCGACCATCACCGCGACGGACGCTTCATACGGCGTCTACTTCGGCGATCATGCTACAGCCGGCAACGCGGCTCTCATCGCGAATGGCGGCTTCTTCGACTTCAGCAGCACGTATGGCGCCGATGGCGATGGCGTCGTCACCGCCGGCTCGATCGCCGGTACCAGCACCGGCACGTTCTTCCTTGGCGAAAACCGTCTCATCGTCGGCGGCAGCGGCGCCTCGACTGAGTTCGCCGGCGAGATAGCTGATGAGGATCCCATGTGCGGGTGCGGCCTGACAGGCGGCTCCCTCGTCAAGGTCGGCGCCGGCACGCTGACCCTTTTGGGTACCAGCAGCTATACCGGCGACACCATCGTCTCCGAGGGTCGGCTGATCGTCAACGGTTCGGTCGCCTCTTCGTCTCAGATCACCGTCGACGCCGGCGGCTACCTCGGTGGCTCAGGCACATTGGGAACGATGCTTGTCCAGAGCGGCGGCATTATCGCGCCGGGCAATTCGATCGGCACTTTGAAGGTCAATGGCGATCTCACTCTGGCTGCCGGCTCGACCTATCAGGTCGAGATTGCCGGCACGGGCACCTCCGACCGTATCGACGTGAGCGGCAAGGCAACAGTTGCCGGCAGCAATGTCTCGGTGATGGCGCTTGACCCTAAGGTCAGCTACCAGAACGGCCAGACATATCGGATCCTGAATGCCGATGACGGCGTCAGCGGAACATTCGCCGCGCCGCTCACCCAGTCCGCCTTCCTCGACCTGACGCTCGACCGCAAGGCCAAGACGGTGGATCTGACCGTCAAGATCAAGAGCACAAGCCCGGAAGAGCCTGAGGAACCGGAAGAGCCGGGGGGGCCGCCGCTGTTCGGAACGGTTGCCGATACCCGCAACCAGCTTGCAACCGCCGGTGCGCTCGACAGCTTGCAGCAGAGCGGTGCATCGCTGGCGCTTTACAACGCCTTGCTCGTGCTCGACGCGGGGCAGGCGCGTGCCGCCTTCGACGGTCTCTCGGGCGAGGTTCATGCCTCGGCCAAGACCGCGCTGATCGAGGATACCGTCCATATCCGCAATGCCGCCAACGACCGCATCCGCGCGGCCTTCGAAAGCGTCGGTGCAGCACCAGTCCCGGTTCTGGCCTATGGGCCGGACGGCCAGCACTTGGCACCCGCATCCTCCGGCCACGGCCTTGCCGTCTGGGGCAATGCCTTCGGCGCCTGGGGCCATGCCGGCAGCGACGGCAATGCCGCCCGGCTCGACCACTCGACCGGCGGCCTGCTCGTCGGCGGCGATGCGATGCTGGGTGACTGGCGGCTTGGCTTGCTCGCCGGCTACAGCCGCACCAGCTTCGACGTCAAGGACCGTGCTTCTTCCGGCGACAGCGACAACTACCATATTGGCGTCTATGGCGGCACACAGTGGGGCGCGCTCGCCTTGCGCACCGGCCTTGCCCGTAGCCGGCACGACATCGAGACCCGTCGCGATGTCGCGTTTGCCGGCTTTAGCGATCAGCTCAAGGGCGACTACCGCGCCGGCACGACGCAGCTCTTCGGCGAGCTCGGTTATGGCATCGAGACTGGAGCGTTCAGCTTCGAACCTTTCGCCAACCTCGCCTATGTCAACCTCAACAGCCGAGGCTTTGCCGAGCAGGGTGCTGCCGCAGCGCTGACCGGCGCCAGCCAGACCACGGATGTCACTTTCACCACGCTGGGTGTGCATGCCGCATCGGCCTTCAGCCTCGGTTCGGTCGAAGTAACGGCAAAGGGCATGCTCGGGTGGCGGCACGCCTTCGGCGACGTTACCCCGCTTTCCACAGCGGCCTTTGCCGGTAGCAATGCCTTCACCGTGGCCGGCACTCCCATCGCCCGGAATGCCGCCCTTATCGAAGCAGGGCTCGACCTCAAGCTTTCCGACAACGCCAGCATCAGTGCCTCCTACACCGGTCAATACGGCTCAGGTGCACAAGAACACGGCTTCAAGGCAAAGCTCGGCGTCGCGTTTTGAGTATTAGGGTTCAACGCCAACGATACCGAGTTGCCGTTGATCCCGATATCGCGGTGAGTTCCTATAACGCGGTCTCCCGCTCGATCAGGTCAAAACCGGTGTCCACACTCTGTCCTGGCAACTGAGCATCCTGCCGGAAAAGCAACTCGACGGCGCCTGAACCGATTTCCTTTGGGTTGGGCTTTACCGTCGTCAGTTTCGGCGCAATTGCCGAGGCAATTTCGTAATCACCCCAACCGATTATGCCGATTTTCTGAGGTACTGCGATACTGCGGCGATTGCATTCGAATATGATACCGGCTGCGACGATGTCCGTCGGGCAGATCACTGCGTCCAGTTCGCTGTCAAGACTTAGAAGACTATCCAGTGCTTCGCTTCCGGCCTCAAATCCATGCGGTTCGGCCACATCCACGATAAGGTCGTCGCGCAATCCCGCCGCGTGCATTTCCGCACGAAAGACAGGCGGGCGTTCGCGAAACCGCCGCGAGGCCGGGTCGTCGTGGCTGACGAGACCGATCCGCCGTCGCCCGGCCTTTATATGATGCCGGCAAGCAGCCCGGACCGCAGCGGCGATATCGTAGCCGATTGCCTTGTCGATCGGATCGTGCAGCAGCCAGGTCTCGACCAGAGGGATACCCGACCGTCGCAGCAGGTCGACCGTGGCTTGCGTGTGTTCATTGCCGATCAGGATCAGGCCGGATACGCGCAGTCCGATGAGGGCGTGCACCGCTTCGAATTCCTGCTCCGGCGATTCCACCAGCATGAAGACGAGCTTCTTTCCTGCAGCATCAGCCGCTTCCTCCAGACCGCTGATATATTGATAGAAACTGGAGTTCTTTACCGAAGGGATCGTGCTGCCGATCAGGCGGCTCGTTCCCGCCGCCAGATGCCCGGCTGACATGTTGGGCACATAGCCGAGCTGTCTCGCGACGTCCTCAACGCGCTGGCGAGTGTCTTCCTGCACACGGTCCGGATAGCGGAAGGTATTGGATACCGTCATCGGCGATACATCCGCCGCCTCCGCCACCTCGCGCATCGTCACCATCCGCCGGAAGCCGTCGCTAGAAGCCATGTTCTCTTCTCTCCGTCAATTGCGAGCATTTCTTCCAGAATCAGGCCGTCTTTTGCAAAGGCGAGGCTATCTTTCCGGCGCGTTGACTTCTAGAAAGTCAGAACTATTGTAGCGCTACAATCACCCTAAAACCCTTCGCAGGCAAGATTCACAATGCAAGCCAGTTGTCCGGTCGGAGCTCTCCGTTGAACTCGACGCGTGCTCCGTTGGCCGAGTCGGTCACACCCATATCGTCGACAGCTGTGCGGATAGGGATCGACGTCGGCGGCACGTTCACCGATTTCGTGCTGTCCGATCCGCGGAACGGACGGCTTGTCTTCTACAAGGAACCATCGACACCGGACGATCCGTCTCGGGCCTTCATCGTCGGATTGAAGGCACTTCTGGGTCAGGCTGGCCTGAAGCCCCAGGACATTTCCGCCCTTATGCACGGCACCACGATCGGCTTGAACGCAATCATACAGCGCAAGGGCGCGCGTATCGGCCTTGTTGTCACGCAAGGCTATCGCGACGTGCTGGAGATTGCGCGCTCACGCATGCCTTCATCCTTCGATCTCCACGCATCGAAGGAAGTTCCGCTTGTGCCGCGGTCGCGGGTAATCGAAATCGCGGCTCGGTTCTCTGCGAAAGGGCAGATGACGCTTGAGCCGAGCGAAGCGGAAATCGAAAAGGTGGCGGCGCAGCTTTCGGCACTCGACGTCGAGGCGGCAGCCCTTGTTGTGATCAACGGCTATACCGCGCCGCAAGCCGAGGCGGATATCGCAGCGCGGCTTTCTCTCGCAGCCGGCGTGCCGGTCTCGTCTGCCGCTGCGATCTGGCCGGAGATCCGTGAGTATGAACGTACGCTAGTCGCCTGCCTGAATGCCTATGTCCAGCCCCTCATCAAGCGCTATCTCGAAAATCTGCGCCATGGTCTCGCCTCCGAGGGCATAACGGCGCCGATAGTCGTGACGGCATCCAATGGCGGCTCGCTCAATGTTGCCTCGGCTATGGAGCGGCCCGTCGAGACTATCCTTTCGGGTCCAGCCTCGGGGGTGATGGCGGCTGTCCGGCTCGCACAGAAGGTCGGTTTGACCGACATCATCACATTCGACATGGGTGGCACGTCGTCCGACATCGCTGTTGCCAAGGCCGGCTCGCCGGCTCTCGCCACCCAGACATATGTCGGGGGATTGCCGCTTGTGCTTCCCGTCGTGGATGTCAGCGCCATCGGTGCCGGTGGGGGATCGGTCATCTGGGCCGATCCGCACGGCATCATCAAGGTCGGCCCACGCAGTGCCGGGGCAAAGCCCGGCCCGGTTTCCTATGGGCTTGGCGGTACCGAGCCGACTGTAACGGACTGCTATGTTGCACTCGGTTATATCAATCCTGCCGGTTTTCTCGGCGGCCGAATGTCTCTCGATTCCGATGCGGCACAGGCGGCACTCACCGAGACAGGACGCCGACTCGGCTTTGACGGTTCGGCTTCCGAGATCGCATCCAGGACCGCGGAAGGCGCGCTCGCTTTGGCGACGACCGGGATGGCGAGTTCCATCTACAAGGTTCTGGCGCAGCGAGGCCTGGACCCGCGCGATTTTGTCCTGATGCCGTTCGGCGGTGCAGGACCCACGCATGCAAGCTTGCTGGCGGAAGAGATCGGCCTCTCCCACATCGTCATCCCCCTGGCCGCAGGAACATTCTGTGCGCAGGGGGCAGCCGCCGCGGATCTCAGGCGGGATTTCGTCCGCAGCCTGCGGCTACCGCTCGAAGGGGTCGCATCGCTACGCCTGGCAGAGACATTTCAATCCCTGACCCGTGACGGAACGGATTGGCTCGACGCGGAAGGGGCAGGCCAGGCCCGCAGTTTCGAACATTCAGCCGATATGCGCTACGCCGGACAGGCTTACGAACTTCGGGTCGGTTTGCCTGGTGCCGATCTTGATGCCACCCGGCTTGCAGATGCATTCCACGAAGAACATGAGCGTATATACGGCTTTCGCGATGCCGCTGCCGCGATCGAACTCGGCACCGTGAGGCTTGCAGCGATCGGCATCACACCACAAATGCCCGATCGGCCCATTGCAGTGTCCGGCTCATCCGCTTCCGTGAAGGGCGCCCGTTCTATTTTTCACAAAGGTGCATGGATCGAAGCGTCGGTCCTCGACCGCGCCGCGCTTCAGGCAGATCTGCGTTTCTCGGGTCCGGCCGTGGTGGAGCAGGAGGATACCACGGTGGTCGTGCTGCCAGGCTGGTCGGGCCGCGTGGATGCTCTCGGCAACCTGCATCTTGAGAAGGCACGTCGATGAAGCTCGATCCAGTCACGCTCGAGATACTGAACAACAAGGTTGCCGCCGTCACCGAGGAGATGTGCGTCACCCTGCAACGCACGGGCCGCACGCTCTATGTCAAGGAGACTGCTGACTTCGCATGTGCCCTTGCCGGGTTGGATGGTCGGTTCTTCGCCTATCCGCGTTCCATAGGTGTTTCCGGTTTTGTCGGTCTGGAATGTGCACCCACCATCGAGGCCGTTGGCGACCTCGAGCCGGGCGACGTCATACTGACAAACGATCCCTATTATTCGCATGGCCTGGCCACCCACCTTCCCGATCTGCAGCTGATCGCGCCCTATTTTCACGATGACCGCATCGTCGCCTATGGCTGGTGCTTCGTGCATTGCTCCGACATTGGCGGCCGCGTGCCGTCGTCGATCTCGCCCACCAACCATGAGATTTATCAGGAGGGGTTACGCATCCCTCCGGTCAAGCTCATGCGTGGGGGCGAGTTGAATGGGGATGTTGCCCTCTTTCTCAACGCGAACAGCCGGACTCCCGACGCGAATATGGGTGACATACGTGCGATGCTTGCCGCGCTCGATACGGGCAGCCGTCGCATCAGGCAGATAATCGCACAGCATGGCGCGCAGACCTTGCTGGACGCCCAGGCGGAATTGACCGCCTATGCCGAGAAGAAAGCGCGCGACGTGTTGGGCCGGATACCTGCCGGAACATACCGCTTCGTGGATTACCTCGACGATGATGCCGTCAGTGCCTTGCCGGTGCGGCTCTCGCTCGCCCTGACGATAGGGGACGGAACGATCCATCTCGACTTCACCGGATCGGACCCGCAGGTCGCCGCCGCGATGAACATACCGTCGCGCGGGCGCCCGCATGCCTGGCTGACGCTGCGGATTCTAGCGATGATCCATACGCTGGATCCCACGGCGCCACTCAATGCCGGACTTCTGCGTCCCGTCAGCATCACCGCACCGGCCGGGACGATCGTCAATCCGGACGAGCCGGCCGCAACAGGGGTGCGGCATGCTGCTGCCATTCGCGTCAACGACGTTCTCAATGGTGCTCTGGGTCTGGCTTTGCCTGCGGCTATGCCGGCTGCGTCTTCCGGTACGGTCATTCCGGTGGTCGTCGCCGAGCCAAACGACAGGGGCGGCCGCAACGTTCAGGTGGTCGAGCCGATGATCGGCGGAACCGGTGCACGGCAAGGCGTGGACGGAATCGACGGCCGCGACTCCGGCATTTCCAATCTTGCCAACAATCCGGTCGAGACCGTGGAAGCCGAACTCGACATTGAGATTCTGCGCTATGGCCTGCGTCCGGATTCGGGCGGTGCCGGCAGATGGCGTGGCGGATGCGGAATGGAACTGTCATTCCGCATCCTGAAGGATGGGACCAATGTTCTCGGCCGCGGCATGGAGCGTCTGCTTTTCCGCCCGTGGGGGCGGAACGGCGGACGGCCGGGCCTGCCCGGCAGCCTTGTGGTCAACGAAGGAAGCCCTGGTGAACGTTGGCTTGGCAAGATCGACGTGCTGGACGTCGGCGCAGGTGACATCGTCACTTTCCGCACACCGGGCGCTGGCGGCTGGGGCAATCCGCGAGAGCGCGATCCCGCCTCGGTCCTGTCGGACGTGCTCAACGGCTTCGTGACGATCGATGGCGCGCGGCAGAACTACGGTGTGGTGATCGTCGCGGATGCCGTCGATGAAGCAGCCACCCTGGCTTTGCGTGCGGCATGGACAACCGAGGAGCGGGTGGTTGATTTTGGTCCGGAGAGGGCGGCTTGGGACGACGTCTTCGATGCTGGCGCAATGGATACGCTCAACGCGTATCTCCTGACGCTTCCGCTTGCGCGGCGCCAAAGATACCGCCGCGATATTTTCGCAGAAACGCTGGGCCAGTTGCCGGAAGGGTTCCCGCGTGCACGAGCGGACGAGCAGGCGAAGGCTGACGCGAGAGATGATTTCGTTCGCACCGTCGCGAGCCTGAAGGGTTAAGGTCCGCATGCTGCTTGGCGTCGATCATTTCGTCGTGCTCGTCCCGGATTTGGAAGCGGCGCGTAAAGCCTGTCTTAACGCGGGTTTTACGGCAACGCCGATTACCCGCCACAGCGCGGCTTCCGGCACGGCCAATACCTGCATTGTTCTGCCGCAAGTCTATATCGAGCTGATGGGCATCGTTTCGCAGACGCCGGCCAGCGATGCATGGGGCAGGCTTCTCAAGTCGGGTCCGGGGCTCAAGGGTATTGCTCTCGGCACGAGCGACATCGAGCAAACGGCAACGCAACTCTCCCAGCGCGGCCTTGCAGCCGATCCGGTACGGCGTTTTTCCCGGGCCGTTCCTGAGGGAGAGCTTGGCTTCTCGGTCATTCGTCTCTCGCCTGATCTGACACCGGGTCTCCAGTGCCTGTACTGCCAGCACCATACGCCGGAACTGCTGTGGTCGCCGCATGCCTTGCAGCATGCCAATAGAGCGCGGAGCATAACGGCAGCTGTGGTCCCGCAAGGTGCTGCACTTGAGCCATTCATGGGCGGAAACTGGCCTGCCTTGCCGGTGTCCGAGGGTGCTCCGGGCCGGATTACGATTGCTTTCGACCGTCCGGTTCCGGGGGAGGCTCTGGCCGCTATCCATAAAGCTACGGGCGTTCTGATCGAGGAAGCGCAGGCATCATGAACTCCTGGCCGAGAGACCCGGCATCACCGCTCTGGCAGCGTCTCTCGGCCGAGCGCTTTTCTGCCCCCAAGCTCGAAGGTGTGCGGGATGCCGACGTTGTTGTCATCGGCGGCGGCATTGCCGGGCTCACGACAGCGCTGGAGCTCAGCCGGCGTGGCCGCGGCGTCGTGGTGCTCGAAGCCGCCACGATTGGCGCCGGCGCATCTGGCCGCGCCAACGGACAGGTGATCGCGGCACTAACCCGCCACGGACCCGATGCGATCCGCAAGACGCTGGGGCAACCGTTCCTGGATCTGCTAGCGGGAGCGGCCGACCGCCTCTTCGGGCTGATCGAAAAACATGGCATCGAATGCGATGCACGCCGAACCGGATGGTTGCAGCCGGCGCATTCGCCGGGGCGTGAGCTGCGCGCACGCAAAATGGCCGAGCAATGGGCGGTGGTCGGCGCCCTCGCGGGTCCGCTCAACAAGGAAGCCATGGCTGCGCGCATAGGCTCGCAAGCCTATTTCGGCGGCTGGGAGCATCGCAGCGGTGGACACATCAATCCCTATGCCTTCGCGCTTGGTCTTGCTCGCGCTGCTTCCACAGAACGCGTTGCAGTTTACGAACGCAGCCCGGCCCTTGCCCTTTCCCGCGAGGGCGGGCTCTGGAGCGTCACAACACCCGACGGACGGGTGCGCGCACCGCGGGTAGCGCTCGCCACCGCCGCCTATACCGGTAACCTTTGGCCGGGTCTCGCGCAGACCATCGTGCCGGTCACCTCCTACCAGGCGGCGACCGCGCCGCTGGGCAAGCTGGCCGAGACGGTGCTTCCCGGCGACGAGGCCTTTTCCGATACGCGGCAGGATTTGCGTTACATGCGCAAGGACCGCGAGGGCCGTATCGTTTCCGGCGGAGCACTCGCCCTGCAGTTTGCTGCCGGCAAACGCCTGCCGCGTCTCATCTATCGGAAGCTGATCGCATTCAGGCAGGATCTCGCCGCGGCAACCATGACGGACTTCTGGGGTGGACGCATTGCGATGACGGTCGACCGTCTGCCACACCTGCACCGCACGCCAGATGGTCTCACTACATGGATCGGCTGCAACGGGCGAGGGCTTGCGCTTGCCTGTGCCATGGCCGAAGTGCTTGCGGATGCGGTCTGCGACGTTCCTGATGAACAGCTGGCACTGCGTCCGACACCGCTCAAGCCTGTGCCGTACCATCCCTTTGTCAGCCGCACAGCACGCCTTATCCTGCCCTATCTGCGCTGGCAGGACAGCCGCGAAATCTGAGTATTGCAAGAAAGAGCTCCGCCATGCCCCGCGCCGCCGTCATTCAGCTTTTCCACGAAGCCAATGCATTCACGCCCGTCAAGGCATCTTACGAAGGCTTCCTGTCGGCTCAGTATTTCCGTGGTGAGGATGTGCGCCGCGAATTCGGTTCCACCAGCAATTGGCTCGGCGGCGTCACGCAGGCGCTCGATGAGGCAGGGTACGACATTGCCTATGGCGTCTGTACCGGTTGCCTGCCAGGCGGGACGCTGGACAACGCGGGCTACCATCGGCTGGTGAAGGAGATCATAGCCTCGCTCGAGGAAATCGCCACCAGCGGCCCGGTCGACGTGGTGGCATTACTTCTGCACGGTGCGCTGGTGGTCGAGGGTGTGGCTGCGCCGGAAACCGACCTGGCCCGGAAGGTGCGGGCGGTGGTGGGGCCGAATGTCCGCATTGCCGTGCCGCTGGATTTCCACGCCAATGTCGAGCCGGAATTGCCTCACGTGGTCGATGTCGTGATTGGCGGGAAGCTCTATCCGCACGCCGACACCCATGCACGCGGCAAGAAGCTCATGCAGCTCACGCTTGATCCCACGCCCTGGCGCACGCGGCGTTTCCGGTTGCCGGTCGCGGCCCCTATGAGCGCCCAGACCAGCGACGCCTTTCCTTTTTCTGAACTGGTGTCGCTGGCGAACGAAGTCGAACAGCGGCCGGGCCTTGCCGACGTCGTCGTCATGGGTGGTTTTCCCTATGTCGATTCAGACGAGGTCGGCAGTTCGGTTCTGGTGACTGGAACAGACGAGGATGCCATGCGGCAGGCCTATCGGGACATGGCGGAAGCGGTCTGGCAGCGGCGAGAGGCGGTCACCCAGCCCGCGCCGTCCTTCGAGGAAGCGGCGGCGGAGATTTTTGCGCGCGCTGCCCAGGGACGCGTCGTCATCGGCGATGCCGGCGACAATCCCGGCTCGGGCGGGGTTGCCAATGTCGCCGACATTTTTGCCGCGCTCGCCGCGCAAGCGCTGCCGTTTGCCGCTGGTTTCATGGTCGACGGCGACGCCGTCTTGACTGCCAAATCGATCGGCGTTGGCAATCGCGGTCGCGTGCCAATGGGGGCGATGCGGGACGGCAAGCCTTTCGTCGCCGACGTCGTGGTGGAGCGTGTCGAGGACGTTCACTACCGTAATGAAGGTGCAAATCTGCATGGTGAGTTGCTTGAGGGCGGCTTGGGCGCTGTGCTGCGCGTGGGCGAGGCGGGGCATATCGCGGTCGTCACCGAACGCATCCAGGCCTACGATACGCAGGCCTTCCGCAGCCAGGGCATCAATCTGGAAAGCAAGGCGATCATCCACGTGAAGTCGAGCAACCACTTCCGCACGTCGTTCACCCCACTCGCTGAACAGGGCGTGTTCGTGGTGGACAGCGGCGGTTATGCCTCGACGGATGCGCGGCGTTTTCCCTTTACGCGGCGCGCCACAACGATCCTGCCACTCGCAGAGCTCGACAAGGCGGAATGGGACCGGCAGGTGGCGGCGGAATGCAAGATCGCTTTCCACCGGAGCTGACGGTCGGCCGCATCAATCCTGGACCACGCCACCCTTGATGGTATGGCGCAGATACGAGGCGAAGTTCTCTAGGACGCCCTTGTCTAGTGGATTGGCGGAAAGAAGGTTGAGGTCTGCGCGATAACCCGGGCGTACATGGCCGATCTCGCTCTCCCGCCGGACCAACTCTGCCGCCGTGCTTGTTGCAGACCGGAGGAGGTCGGCTGGTGGCACGACATCCGAGCGCAGTTGGAATTCGTGAAGCTGACGGTCGTGCATGGGGCCGATGAGGTCCGTGCCGTAGGCCATGGGCACGCCGGCGCGGTAGGCGAGTTCCACCGCGCGAATGCCTGAATCCAGCACAAGCTTGATCTTGTCCATCCGGTCCTTCGGGAAGCCGCTTTCGGCCCCGACCTCCGCAAGAGCGCGAAAGCAGGACAGTGTCGGCGTCAGAAAGCTGCCGGCTTCTTTCATCAGTGCGACAGTCTCTTCATCGAGCAGGTTGCCATGCTCGATAGAGCGCACGCCGTTGCGCACTGCGCGTGCCACCGAACGGGCCGTGTAGGTGTGCGAGACGACGTAGAGGTCGGCCATGGCTGCTTCGTTGACTATGGCCGCGATTTCGTCTTCCGAGAACTGATCTGAGTTGATGCGGTCGGTGGGCGAGGAAATGCCACCATTCGCCATGATCTTGATGTGATGGGCGCCGCGGCGGATCTCGTCGCGAGCAGCGCGGCGGACTTCGTCCAGGCCGTCGCAGCGGCGACCAAGGCTCACCTGCGCATAGGCCTCGTCGACGCGGTCGACACCCATCGCGCGATGGTCGCCATGGCCGCCGCTAGGGGACAGCGCCTTGCCGCCATAGAGGATGCGAGGCCCCGCGAACAACCCTTCCTCGACCGCCCGAGCTATGCCGAAGTCCGCCCCGCCGACATCGCGCACGGTGGTGAAGCCGCGCTTCATCATGCTGCGGAGCACCTGCGCGGAGCGGGCGGCAACGTACATCGGCGATTGCTGCGGTAACTCGCCGAGATTGGCCGTGTAAGCGGTCACGTGAACGTGGGCGTCGATCAGTCCAGGAATGACGAAGCCGCCATTGGCCGGAATGCGTTGGGCCTCCAGGCTGGCCGGCGCCTTGCCCTCGTCGATTGCCTTGATCAACCCGTCTTCCAGAACGACATGACGGTCGGGAAGGATGGTAGCTGAGCTGACATCGACGACATTGGTGTTTTCAATGACGGTAATCACGGACTGGCCCTTCATAAATCTGCGCTCCTCCTCAAACGGCAAAACCGGGCGCTGAAGCGCCCGGTTCGCAAGTGTTGTGAATGCTTTAGTTGCCCGACCAGCCGATACGGTTCAGGAACAGGTTTTCGTTCGGCAAGGGTGAGAACTCGACTTCCTTTGCCGCGCCGTAGATCACGGAAGCCTGGTAAAGCGGGATGACGTAGTTCTCGTCGGCGACGATCTGATGGACCGTCTTGTAGAGTTCCAATCGCTTGGCTTGGTCGATTGTGGAACGCGCCTCATCCAGCGCCTTGTCGATCCGCTCGTCCTTGATGTTTGCCCAATTGCTGGACGAATGCAGAAGCGGATAGAGAATGCCGTCGGCATCCTGGCAGCCGCAGCTCCAACGGCCGAATGAAGAAGAGGGGATGGTGTCGGGGCCGGATTGCATACGCTGCATCCAGTTGCCCATGTCCGTGGACTCGATCTTCACATTGAGGCCGACATCCGTCAGCATCTGCTGTATCGCCTGAACCACGCGCTGGTCATAGACCGGGGTGGTCAGGAGCGTGATCTCGGCCTTGGCCGCTTCGCCCACCTCGGCCAGGATTTCCTTGGCCTTTTCGGGGTTGTATTCAGGCGCCTTGATGCCTTCGACGAAACCGAAAGAAACCGGCGAAGTCAGTTCGTCTAACGGTGTGTCGAAACCGCCGAGAATGCCTTCGGTGATACCCTGCTTGTCGATGGCGTGTGCGATGGCAAGGCGGACCCGCTTGTCGTTGAGCGGCGGCTTGTTCACGTTGAGCGAGAAATAGGCGATGCGTTCGCCCTTGACCGGCAACACCTTGCCCTGGCCGGAAGATTCCAGCTGTGCAGCGAGGTCGTTGTTGAAGTTGCTGGCAAGGTCGGTGGTACCGGACTGCAGGTTGGCGATGCGCGTCGAGCCGTCCGGCACAGCGCGGAAGGCCACTTTCGGGAATGCGCCCTTCTGACCCCAGTAGTCGTCGTTGCGGGCCACCACCACTTCGACGCCACGGTTCCAGTTTTCGAACTTGTAAGGACCGCTGCCAACCGGCTTGAGATTGAACTCGTCCTTGCTGACGGATTCCACCACGTGCTTGGGCACGATCGACAACTTGGTCAGCTGTGCGAGCAGAACAGGGTAAGGCCCCTTGGTCGTCACCACCACCGTGGTGGGATCTTTCGCCACCGCTTCGGCGATCTGGTTGAACTGGCCGAGCTGGGGGCTTGCGAAGGCCGGGTCGGTAATACGCTTGATGCTGAACGCGACGTCCTCGGCCGTAAGAGGCTTGCCGTCATGGAATTTCACGCCATCGCGGATCTTGAACTCGACCTCGGTGTCAGACAGGTATTTCCACTCGGTCGCGATCTGCGGCGCGATCTGGCCCTGATCGTCGCGCGTCAGCAGATTATCGAAGATATTGCGGTAGACATTGAAACTATCGGTGTTCCACTGCACGTGCGGGTCGAGCGAACTCGGCTCGGCAATGAAATCCACCACCAGCAGATCCTTGGCCGCGGCCAGGGATGGTGATGCTGTGAGCGATGAAGCCGCGAGCATCGCGGCAAGTACAAGATTCTTCAGGCGCATCGGTTTATCTTTCTTCCAACAGACGCGTCGGTTCCCCCGACTTTAAAAGTTGACCACCTTCCGGAGTGAGCATGTGCTCAAGTTTGACCTTGCAATCTGACATCTCAGATGCTTGTATTGCAATATCAAGTCTCAATCCTGACATGGGCTTCATGACAGTGCAACAGCCCGTTTTTCTAAAACTTGCAGCCACATTGAAAAGCCATTCCGACCTTTCCGTCCCCGCGAAAGAAATGCCAGGATCGCCGCAATTCCGGCATTTGCCTTGCTGTTCATTCCGCTGGGCATCCGATGGTGAGATAAATTTCTCCTGGTGGAAGGAAAGAGAGAAAATGAACCCTTTCCTTTTCATCCAGAGATATCAAAATAAAAAACTAAGAGGTTAGTTTCGCATGCTGGATAACGATACATACGCATCTCCATTGCCCGTGACCGGAAAAGCGGAGATTGCGGAAGCCGCATTGCGCAACGCAATTGTGACCTGCGTGCTGGCGCCTGGCGAACGCCTGTCGGAGGCAGCGCTTGCCGAAGAATTCGCATTGGGGCGTGGCGCGGTACGCTCGGCGCTGGCGAAACTCAAGGCGAGCGGCCTTGTCTCCTCCAGCGCGCGCAGCGGGTGGTCGGTCACGCCAGTCTCGGCCGGTGAAATCCGTGAGCTCAGCGCCGCGCGGCGCCAGCTGGAGCCGCTTATCTGCTCGGCGATGCTCGATGACAGCGATCGGCAGCGGCTAAAGGGGTTTGCCGAGATGCATATCGCGCTTACCCAGCGCCAGGCGCTGGGTACCGACATTGTCCCGACTATCCGTCGCTGTGAGCGAGATATCCTCGAATTGCTCGCGGGCAGGCTCGCAATGCCGATTGTCCACGGCTGGCTTTCCGATCTGTGGGACCGTGCAGTGCGTCTCGTCAATTTCTTCGAAGTCAGCGGGCGCGTCAGGCTTATCCCCGCCAACCGCTCGCGGCTGGTGGAGGCGATCGTCGAAGGGCGCAAGGCCGATGCACTTGAGCATCTCGCCACTGCCAACACCGCCCTGGAAACCTATCTGCTTGACCGCTTCCTGGAGTCCGAGGCCATGGTGGGCGGCAAGTCCGCCCGCCGCTCTGCCGGCAAGGGCAAGTCCAGTGGCTCTCAACACAAATCCGCAACCGACAAGTCAAGGACCTTGCGAGGATGAAAACAGTCAGCCATCCGTTCCGCTCGCTTCTGGCAGGCATAGTCCTGGCCTGCTCTCCGCTGGCGCTTCAGCCGGCGCAGGCGAAGGATCAGTTCGTAGTCGACCTGACCAACGAGCCTTCCTCGCTCGATCCCCAGAAGCAGTGGAATCCGGACAGCTACTACGTCTACCGCAACATCTTCGACAATCTTCTGACGCGCGACGACGCGGGCAAGATCGTGCCGCAGATTGCTACTGAATGGAGCTATCGCTCCGATACAGAAGTGACCTTCAAGATCCGCGACGATGTGAAATTCCACGATGGCACGCCACTGACTGCCAAGGATGTCGCTTTCAGCGTCAACCGTATCATCAAACCGGCCTTTGCCAGCCCGCAACTCGGCCAGTTCAACAAGATCGTCTCGGCCGAGGCGACCGGCGATCACGAGGTGACGATCAAGACGGATGGCGCCTATCCGGTGCTGCTTGCGCAGCTCGTGAAGCTTTCGATCGTGCCGCAACAGGTGGTCGAGGCGAAAGGCGACGATGCCTTCAACGCCGCCCCTATCGGCTCGGGCCCCTACAAGTTCGTGAGCTGGCAGAAGGGTGTTGCGGTCGCGCTTGAACGCAATGATGATTATTGGGGCGAGAAGGGCGTGTTTCCGACTGTGGAATTCCGGGCCGTTCCCGATGCAGCCACGCGCGTCGCCAACCTTCAGGCCGGCACCACCGATCTCGCTGTGGGGCTTGATACCGATCTTGCCGCCCAGCTTGAAAGTTCCACTAGCGCCAAGACGCTGTCCGTCCTTACCGAACGGATCGGCTATGTGAAACTCAACCCCAATCTGCCGCCATTCGACGACAAGCGCGTGCGCCAGGCCGTGGCGGAAGCGATCGACAAGCAGACGATCGTCGACGGCCTGCTCGGAGGCGTCGACAAGCCGGCAACGCAAATGGCGATGCCCGCGCATTTCGGTTATGTCGAAGGCATCAAGAACTACGACTACAATCCAGAAGACGCCAAGAAACTGATCACCGAAGCCGGCGCCGCCGGTAAGCAGGTTGGCTTCGCCACCGCACCGGCTTTCGATCAGCGCATCGTGCAGGCTGTAGCCCAGATGCTCACCGACGCCGGGCTCAAAGTCGACATCGAGATGACCGATATGGCCACCTATCTCAAGCGTGCACAGAGTGCGCCGACGAGCCAGGCTGCCATCTCCTTCGGTCGCTGGTCCTGCGCCTGCCAGGACGTTGATGGCGTGCTCGTTCCTTTGCTCCATTCGTCAAGTTCCTGGGCTTCTGGTTCCAGCCCGGAGATCGACAAGCTGCTGGACGAGGCACGCAATACGCTGGACGAAAAGGTGCGGCTGGAGGCCTATCGCAAGGTTAGCACACACGTTGCCGAGGACGTGCCGCTGGTGCCGCTCTACCAGGCCGCGATCATCTATGGCGCAGCCAAGAACCTTGAGTGGCAGCCCACTGCCAACGAGAGCCTCTTCCTGAATCGCATGAAGTGGCAGGACTGACCGCAACGTAGGGCCGCCAGCCGGCCTCAACGATAACAAGGGGAACAACAAGCGTTGTCGGCATTCTTTCTCAAGCGCGCCCTGCAGGCCTTCGTTGCCGTGCTGGGCGTGATCACACTGATCTTCTTTCTGCAACGGCTAGCGGGAGACCCCGTCCTGCTGCTCGTTCCGCAAAACGCCACCCAGGCCGACATCGAAGCGATGCGCACCTCGCTGGGCTTCGACAGGTCGCTGGCGGTTCAGTATTTCGATTATCTCTTCGGCCTGATTATGTTCGACTTCGGCCGTTCCTACGTCCAGAACGTGCCTGTGTGGACGTTGATCCTGAGCCGGCTTCCCTACACGTTGATGCTTGCCGGAGGCGCGCTGCTGGTGGCCTTTGGCGTCGGCATTCCACTTGGCGTGGCCATGGCCATTCGGCGCGGCAAGCCGGAAGCCAAGGCCATGATGGGTTTCGTGCTCGCGGGCCAGTCGATGCCGACCTTCTGGAGCGCGATTCTCATGATCATCGTCTTCGCGGTCTGGCTCGGCTGGCTGCCACCATCAGGGGCAAGAAGCTGGTCGAGCCTCATCATGCCGTCGATAGCCCTGGGCCTGCTGTCGATGGCGACCTTCGCCAGGGTTGCACGTACCGCTGTGCTTGACGAGCTCGAGAAGGACTATGTCCGCACCGGTCATGCCAAGGGCTTGCCGATGCACCGCATCGTCGCGCGCCACCTGCTGCGCAATGCAGCGATCCCGGTCGTGACTGTGGCAGCCCTTGAGATTGCCAATCTGTTGGCAGGGGCGGTCATCGTCGAGACCGTTTTCGCGTGGCCGGGGCTTGGCCAATTGACCGTGCAGGCGATCAACGCGCGCGACTTCATGCTTGTACAAGGCGTCGTTCTGCTCGGCGCCGTCACCGCGATCGTGCTCAACTTGATCGCCGACCTACTCTACAGCATCATCGACCCGCGCATTCGGCTGGAAGGAAACGCCTGATGGTTTCCTCATCCGCTGCCGTGGTGCGGCCCGTAAAGGCGAGGCGCCTTCCATGGACCGCGGTGCCTTTCCTGGCGATCCTGGCCGGGTTGGTGCTTATGGCGATCTTCGCGCCGCTCGTTTCGCCGGTCGATCCTAATGCTCAAAACCTGCTCGCGCGGCTCAAGGCGCCAGGCTTCTCCAGCCGCGGCATTGTCTATTATCTCGGCACCGACGAGCTCGGCCGCGACGTTCTGAGCCGCATCATCTATGGCGCGCGCGTGTCGCTGCTCGTGGCTTTCGCCTCGGTTGCGCTATCGGGCGTTTTCGGAAGCACGCTCGGCATGATCGCTGCCTTCTATCGCGGTTGGGTCGAAACCGTGCTTATGCGGCTGGTCGACATCGTGCTTTCTGTGCCGGCGATCCTGCTTGCCATCATCACAGTTGCGGTATTGGGCCCGAGCCTGACCAATGTGGTCATCGTACTCGCGCTGACGCGCTGGCCGCGTTATGCCCGCGTTGCCTATGGGCAGACATTATCGATCGCCAACATGCCCTATGTTCGGCTTTCCCGTTTCATGGGTGCGGGGTGGTTCAGACTGCTCTCGCGGCACATCCTGCCCAACATCGCTGGAGGGTTGATCGTGGTGGCCACGCTGGAATTCGGCCTGATGGTGCTGTTTGAGGCGGGCCTGTCCTTCCTCGGTCTTGGCGTGCAGCCACCGACATCGAGCTGGGGCGCGATGCTTTCGACCGGCCGTAACTATGTCGGCACAGCCTGGTGGATCGCCACATTCCCCGGCGTTGCCCTGTTCCTGCTCGTCCTAGCCATCAACCTCATCGGCGATCACATGCGTGACCGCCTCGATCCGCGCTCGCGTTAGGAGACATTTCGTGAATTTCGGCACTGAGTTCAACGGCAAGAAGGTAGTGGTCACCGGCGCTGCAGGCATCATCGGCGGCTGGATCGCGGCGGCCTTCGCAGCCGAGGGCGCCGCGCTCTGCCTGACCGACCGCGATGAGAACCGCCTCAAGGCGATACGCGACGGGCTTCCCGGTGCAGGGCATCTCGCCCTTGCTGCGGATTTGACGGATGCTGCCTCGATGACGTCCTTCGCCGGCCACGTGGCTGACGTGTGGGGCGCACCGGACATCCTCATCAACAATGCCGGTATCTACCCATCCGGCTTCCTGCTCGACATTTCGATCGAAGACTGGGATGCCATCATGGGCGTGAACCTGCGCGCGCCATTCCTGCTTTCTAAGCTCTTTGCAAAACAGATGATCGATGCCGGCAAGGTCGGCTCGATCGTCAACATCTCCTCGGGTGCCGCTCGCAAGATGCGCACGACGGTGGTGCCCTACTGCACCTCGAAAACCGCGCTAGACAGGCTGACCAAGGGTTTTGCCATCGAACTCGCCGAATTCGGTATTCGCGTCAATGCGGTTGAACCCGGCTTCATTGCCGGCAGCGAAGTCAGCAGCCTGCCGGACGAGCATGTCGATGCGGTCTTGGGTTCAATCCCGCTTGGCCGCCCGTCTTCCAGGCAAGACGTGGCGTCGGCAGTCCTCTACTTCAGTTCGGACGCAGCCGGATATGTCACCGGTGCTACGCTGACGGTGGATGGCGGCAATTCCATCGGATCGCAGGCCGTCTTTCAGGCCAAGAAGAAGGCCTTGTGAGGGGACGACAATGACGCAAACCCGAATCCCATTGCCCGCTTATGAATGGCCGGGCGGAAAGACCTCGGCAACGCTGCTGTCGGTCGATGTCGATGCGCAGGTACCCTATATGTGGGCGCAGCGCGACAGCGTGCCCGACCGGCTCGGCACACTGGAAATCCGCCGTTTCGGCCCGCGCACCGGGCTCTACAGATTGCTAGATCTCTTCGCCCGCTATGGCGTGAAGGCAAGCTTCTACGTGCCCGCGTTTGCCGTCGAGGCAAATCCGGAAATCCTGCCGGCCATTCTCGAGGGTGGCCATGAGATAGGCTTGCACGGCTACTTCCACGAGATCGTCTCAGAAGTCTCCGACGACGAGTTCACCGGTGCGCTTGAGGCGAGCATGGAACTGTTCGTGCGGCAGACGGGCGCCAGGCCGGTAGGCTTCCGCTCGCCTGCCTGGGAGATGACGCCGCATATGCTGCGCGAGGTGAGGCGGCTCGGGCTGGCCTATGATTCCTCGCTGTCCGGTTTCGACCATCCTTATGAGATCGATGGCGTCCTCGAGATTCCGGTGCAATGGGCAATCGACGACGCCATCTTCTTCAAATTCGAAGGCGGGGGCCGTGACAAGTGGCCTTATCAGTCGGGCCGGGCGGTGCTGCAGGACTGGCTCAGCGAATGGCGCACGCTGCATCGCTTCGGCGGTCTGTTCACGCTGACCGTGCATGACTGGATCTCGGGTCGAGCACAGCGCATCGCACTTCTGGAAGAGCTGCTCGAGGCAATAGTCGCAGAACAGTCGGCCTGGGTGGCGACCGGTGCGGAGATAGCAAAGCACCACGTTGCTTCCGCAAACCGTGGCCGCTTCGCCGTGGAAAGCGCCATCCCACAGGCTATCGGAACGCGGAGGTTCGGACGCGATCATGGGTGAGCATTGGAACGTCCGCAAGCGCGAACTGCGCACCACTTCGGGGCTGGTTGCCTGCCAGAACTGGCTGGCGGCTGAGGCTGGAGCGGCGGTACTTGCTCGCGGTGGAAATGCGATGGACGCTGCCGTAACCACCGCGCTGACCCTCAGCGTGGTGGAACCATGGCTGTCGGGCATCGGCGGCGGCGGCTTCCTGTTGCATGCGGATGGTGCCACGGGCGCAGTCGACACGCTCGATTTCAATGTACGCGCATCCCGCAACATCGATCCTGCCGACTATCCGATCGTTCCGGGACGCGACGGCGACTGGTTCGACTGGCCACAGGTACGGGAGGACCGTAACCTTATAGGCTATGGTTCGATCTGCATTCCTGGTGCGGTTGCCGGTCTTGCCGAAGCGTTGCAGCGCTTCGGCAAGATCAGCTTCACGGAGGCTCTTCAGCCGGCCATCGAACATGCACGAAATGGTCTTGTGCTGGACTGGTACACGGTTCTGTGCCTGGCCATGGACGCCGAGGGGTTGGGGCGTTTTCCGGCGTCGGCGGCACTTTTCCTCAAGGACGGTCGAGCACCGCGCGTGCAGGAGCTAGGTGAGGTGCGCACCATTCCCATGCCACGCAAGGCAGCGATGCTGGAACGTCTGGCTGCGGCTGGTGCGCGGGATTTCTACGAGGGTGAAATCGCTCGGACATTGGTCGCAGAACTCAACGCCGGCGGTTGCGAGATAGACGGCAAGGAACTTGCCGCTTACGAGCCGGAATGGCGTGCACCGATCAAGGCTGAGTATCGCGGGCTGGAAGTCAACGCCATGCCAGGGCTTTCGGGCGGACCGACCATGCTCGAGGCGCTCCGCGAGCTCGATGCGACACTCCCTGCCGAGGGGCCATTGTCGGGTCGCGCCGCACTTGCCTTTGCGCTGGCCATTCGCCGTGCTTCCGAACGCAGGCTGAAGACGCTCGGCCATGCCAGCGGCGAGAGCTGCACCACCCATGTCAGCGTGGTCGACCGAAACGGGAATATGGTCTCGCTGACCAACACGCTTTTGTCACGCTTCGGCTCGAAGGTGGTGTTGCCGTCGCTCGACCTTCTGATGAACAACGGGATGATGTGGTTCGATCCAAGGCGGGGCCAGCCGAACTCGATCGCGCCGGGCGTGAAGCCGCTTGCCAATATGTGCCCCATCGTCGTCCTCAAGGACGGGCGGCCGAAACTCGCTCTGGGCGCGGCTGGGGGACGGCAAATCATGCCGGCGGTGACGCAGATACTCTCCTACGTCGCCGCCTTCGGCATGTCGCTGGAAGAAGCCATGCACGCCCCGCGCATCGATGCCAGCGGCGTTCAGATCAAGGTGAATGACAATGCTCGGCCCGACGTTGCTGCTCGGCTCGGCGAGGAGTTTCCGGTGGAAATCGTAGCCGACACGCTTTACCCCGTGAAGTTCGCCGTGCCTTCGGCAGTGCTGCGTGATGGAAAGGAGAATGTCGGCATGGCCCACCCGAACCATCCTTGGGCGGCTGTGCGGGCGGAGGGCGCATGACGGCACCTCTTCTTAGGGTAAACGACCTGCGCGTGACCATCGGCGGAAACCCGGTGGTCGATGGCGTCAGTTTCCATGTCAGCCAGGGCGAAATCCTCTCGCTCGTCGGCGAGTCCGGTTGCGGCAAGTCGATGACAGCGTTTTCAGTCATGGGGCTCTTGCCGAAAGTCGCGCGCGTCGCGAGTGGCTCGATCAATCTCGGCGGCAAGGACATGCTGACGCTGCGCGAACGCGAGCGGCGGCGCATGCGCGGCAACGAGTTTGCCATGATCTTTCAGGAGCCGGTCGCCTCGCTCAATCCCCTGATGAAGATCGGGCATCAGATAGAAGAGAGCCTCGTGGTTCATCGCGGCCTGAACGGCAAGGCAGCTCGTATGGCGGCAATCGCGATGCTGGAGGAAGTTGGCATTCCGGAACCGGAAATCCGCTTCGGACAATATCCCTTCGAGCTTTCCGGGGGGATGTGCCAGCGTGCGATGATCGCCATGGCCCTGATTTGCCAGCCGAGATTGCTCATCGCAGATGAACCGACAACCGCACTCGACGTGACCATTCAAGCACAGATACTGGAACTGATGAAGCGCCTGCGTGACGAGACCGGCACGGCGATCCTGCTGATCACCCACGACATGGGCGTGGTGGCTGACATGGCCGACCGCGTGGCGGTAATGTATGCCGGTCGCGTGGTCGAGGAGGCGCCGGTGGACGCGCTGTTTGCCAGGCAGGAGCATCCCTATACCCGGCTTCTCCTGTCGACCATCCCGCGGCTCGACGACGAACCCAAAAGCATCCTGCCCACCATCGAGGGCCTGGTCCCCGACATAGGCCAATGGCCTGTCGGTTGCCGCTTCAATCCGCGTTGCCCACTGGCCGACAAGCCCTGCCTCGAAAGCCAGCCGCCGCTTGCGGCACGGAGCGACCAGGGCAATGCCGCCTGCTGGCACGCGGACCGTGTGGGAGAGATCGCATGAGCGACATCCTGCTTTCCGTGAGAGATCTCAAGGTTCATTTTCCCATTCGGGGCGGGTTGCTTGGCCGGCCTGCCGGTTGGGTCAAGGCAGTCGATGGCGTCGATCTGGACATCCGCCGGGGCGAAAGCGTCGCGCTGGTAGGCGAATCCGGATGCGGCAAGTCCACTCTGGGCGCGGCCGTGCTCGGCATGATCACGCCATCTGCTGGCAGCATCACATTCGAAGGTAAGCCGATCGTGCATGGGCTCGCGGCAACGCGGCGTTCGCTGTCGCGCGACGTGCAGATTGTCTTCCAGGATCCCGTTTCCGCGCTGAACCCCAAGCTCACCATCGGTGAGAGCATCGCCGAGCCGTTGCATATCCAGCATGTCGGATCGGCAGCCGAGCGGAAGGAGCGTGTAGCCGAACTGTTGAAGATGATTGGGCTGCATCCGCAGCATGCAGATCGCAAGCCCAATGCCTTTTCCGGCGGCCAGCGTCAGCGCATTGTGATTGCCCGCGCGCTCGCACTCAATCCGAAGCTGCTCATACTGGACGAGCCGGTCTCGGCACTCGATGTTTCTATACGCTCGCAGATACTCAACCTGCTGCTCGAACTGCAACAAAGGCTCGGGCTGTCTTATCTTTTCATCAGCCATGACCTGTCGGTCGTGCGGCATTTCGCGGACAAGGTGGCTGTGATGTATCTCGGCCATCTGGTGGAGACTGGCCCGACCACCGCGGTCTTCGCAAATCCGGTGCATCCATATACTGAGGCTTTGCTTTCGGCGGTGCCGCTGCCTGACCCCGTCTTGCAGCGCCAGCGCCGCCGCATCGTGCTTAAAGGCGATCTGCCCAGCCCGGCCAACCCGCCAAAGGGCTGCAAGTTCGTGACCCGTTGCCCATTGGCCGAGAGCATATGCCACGAGACGCAGCCACCGCTGGTGTCGGTGGGCGCGCAGAGGCTGGCTGCCTGCCACATTCGGGCGCGTGCTGCATGAGAGACATCGAGGACCGATGAAACAGGATTTTTCCAGACACGAGATCGATGCGCCCGATGCACCGCGGACGACGCATCGGCGCTATTCGCAAGGCATTGAGATCAGAAATGTCAGCCGCACGCTCTATATCAGCGGGCAGATTCCTGTTGAGGCCGACGGTGCCCGCCCGAGCGACTTCAAGGCGCAGGCCCGACTTGCCTGGCGGAACGTCGAACGGCAGCTCGCAGCGGCAGGGATGAGCCTCGACGATCTCGTCAAGGTGACGGTGTTCCTGGCGAGCTACGAGTATCGCGATGAAAACGCCGAGGTTCGATTCGAGATCATGGGCGACCGGATGGTCGCGCTTTCGACCGTCATCGCCGGCCCCTACGACCCCGCCTGGCTGATCGAAATCGAAGCGATCGCCGCCGCCTGACAGCATTAGGCGAACGGGAGACAGGTCACGCATCGTGTCGGGGGTATCTTGCTGCGCGAGGCCGTACCCCGTCAGGTTCGTGCGCCGCCTTCGAGCCTGAAGCGGTCGAGCGCCACGGCACCGATGATGATCAGTCCCTTGATGATGTACTGCCAGACATCCGGCACGCCGGTCAGGATCAGCCCGTTCGACAGGACGGCTATGATCAGGGCGCCGACCAGTGTGCCCCACACCGAGCCGATGCCGCCGACAAAAGAAGTGCCGCCAAGGATGACGGCTGCGATCGCATCCAGTTCGTAGGCTTGACCAAGCTGAAGGCCGTTCGCCGCGTAGAGCCGCGCCGAGGCCAGGACACCGCCGAGGCCGGCAAGCAGGCCAGACACCGCGTAGACGAAGACGAGGACGGAGTCGACCTTGATGCCCGTCAACCGAGCGGCATCGGGGTTGCCGCCGATAGCATAGATATAAACGCCGAGCACGGTGCGTCTCAACACGAACCAGGAAATAATGACGACCGCGAGCGCGATGATGACCAGCCAAGGGATGCCGAGCAGGTTTCCATTGCCGATCACCGCGTAGCTGAGATCGGGATTGAAGACCGTCGTATCCTTTCCCATCAAGCGCGCTGCGCCTCGAATGGCCGTCAGCGCACCCAGCGTCACGATGAAGGGAGGCAGGCGCACAGCCGCTATCAGCATGCCGTTCAAGAGACCGAAGCCGAGTCCGCAAAGCAGTGCCGCCGGAATGGCGAGGCTGGAATAGGTAGGATCGAGCGAGACGATCAGCGCTGCCATTGCAGATGCTGCCAAAATCGAACCGATCGACAAGTCAATGCCGGCAGTCAGGATGACGAATGTCATGCCGCAGGCAAGTACAAGATTGATCGACGCCTGCTGGAGCACAATCATGAGATTGCCGACCGAGGCGAAACGGTCGCTGGCTATGGCGAAGGCGAGGCAGAGCACCAGCAGCACCGGCAGCATGCCGAGCGCGCGAACCAAAGCGCGTGTTGTCTCCGCTTTGCTCGAGACAGGCTGCAACGAAGCCGCGACCCCAAGAGAATTGTTGTTCTGGCTCATGCCTGTCCATCCACCCTGTCATCTCCGGTCGCGATTTCTATGATCGCTTCCTGTGTTATGTCCGCACCCTGGAGCGCTCCGGCGATTTGGCCGTCCCGCATGACCAGCACCCGGTCGGCAAGGCCGATAATCTCGGGCAACTCGCTCGAAATCATCAGTACGGCAGCGCCGTTGGCCGCGAGTTGATCGATCAGTTTGTAGATGTCGGATTTCGCGCCGATGTCGATGCCGCGCGTTGGCTCGTCGAGGATGAGCACTTTCGGCGAGGTTTCGAGGAGGCGTGCCAGCAGCACCTTCTGCTGGTTGCCACCCGAAAGGCTGCCGACATGGGTGCGCGGCGAATTGGCCTTGATCGAGAGCCTCGCCATGGAGCGGGAAACACGCTCTCGGGCAATGCTGAAACGTCTGAGGCCGAGCGGCGCTGCGTCCCGCGCCATAACGCCGATATTGACGTTGTCGTCTATGCTCATATCCAGAAAGAGGCCCTGACCCTTCCGGTCTTCTGTCAAATAGACAATGCCGGCGGCAATCGCATCGGCCGGGCCGGTGATCGCAACCTTGCTGCCGGAAACTGAGATCGTGCCGGTGCGCGGCTTCTCCGCACCATAGATCAGGCGGGCAAGCTCTGTGCGGCCCGATCCAACCAAACCGGCAAGGCCTACCACTTCGCCGGCACGCACCTCGAACGAACAGCGCTGCACGCGAACACCATCCGAGATATTCTCAACCGCAAGGATCAGCGTGCCCGGGCTCTGGCTGCTTCCGTGTTCCTTCTTGTAGAAGTCCGACAGCTCACGCCCGACCATCATGCCGACCAGCGCCTTGGACGAAAGTTCGTCCCGCTTCAGAGTGCCGACATAACGGCCGTCGCGCAGCACCGAGCATCGGTCTGCCAGTTCATAGACCTCGGCCATGCGGTGCGAGATGTAGATGATGGCCAGTCCCTCGTCGCGCAGCTGGCGCACCAGCGCGAAGAGCTTGTCCGTCTCGCGCGAGGAGAGGGCGGTCGTCGGCTCGTCCATGACGAGGATTTTCGCGTCCACCGATAGGGCACGCGCTATCTCGACGAGCTGCCTTTGGGCGATGGAGAGTTCCGAGACTTTCGTGTCCGGACCGAATGGCGCGCCCAGCCGTTTCAGGACGGCTGCACATTCACGCCGCATGGCGCTGCGATCGATCAGCCCGGCCTGACGCGCCTCTCGTCCCAGGCCTACATTTTCCGAGACGGTCAGATTGGGCGCGAGGGAGAGCTCCTGATAGATGACGGCGATGCCCAGTCGACGCGCGTCTGTCGGGCCGGCGATAGTGACCGGTTTGCCCTCGAAGATCAGCTGTCCGCCGGTATCGGCCCGCAAAGCGCCGGACAGGATCTTCATCAGCGTCGATTTGCCGGCGCCGTTTTCGCCCATCAACGCATGAATCTCGCCCGGCCGGACCTTGAGGTCCACGCCACGCAGCGCCTTGATCGGACCAAAGGTCTTGGCGATGTTGCGCATTTCCAGCAAGGAACCGACCTCAGTCACGGCTTGCCTCGCACTGTGACGGCACGAGATGCGCTGTGATGGATGCGCGGACTTTGCGATAGGCTTCGACCAGCTGTGGATCGATCTCGACATCGCGCCAGGTCACATCCGCTAGCTCGGCAGCCTGCGTCGCGTCGGCAAACACACCGGTTGCCAGCCCGGCGACCAGGCCGGCGCCGACGCCTGCCGCTTCTTCGATATCGGGCACGACAAAGCGCCGCTCCAGCACTGCCGCCTTGATGCCGTTGGCCAGCATGTTACGCGCGCCGCCGCCGGTCAGCGTCAGCACGTCCGGCCGCGTCCCGGTAATCGCCTCGAACTGCTCCAGATTGATGCGCAGCCAGCCCGCCAGTCCCTCCACTCCGGCCCGCAGGATGGCGCCAGAGGTCGATTGGGTACCAAGGAACGAAATGTCGGCTCGCCTACCGCGATCGTTCCACGGTGCGCCGGTGCCTTCCAGAAACGGACCGATCTTGATGCCGCCGGCGCCCGGTGCAACCGAAGCCGCGTCGCGCCACAAAAGGTCTGCAGTTTCAGCCGAAGGATTTGGCCCGGACAGGATCTTCACCAGCCAATCGATCAGGCCGCCCGATGAAGGAATGTGGCCCGAGAGCAGGGACCGGTCGGGAACGACATGCGGATAGCAATCATATCGTCCGTTGCCGACTTCATCGTAGGTCAACGGGCGAGTGACGACGGTCTTCAGCGCTTCCGAAGTGCCTGTCGAATCGATCATTCGGCCTGGATTTACCAATCCGCAACCCAGGCCGGCGCAGGGATGATCATGCCCGGCATTGACCACCGGCGTACCGGCGATGAGGCCCGTTGCCGACGCGATTTCATCGAGAAGCCCACCAGCCACAGTTGCCGATGGCAAGAGCGTGCCAAGTGCATCGGCTTTCAAGCCGACATGATCGAGAATTTTCTCAGACCACGCACCACTGCGGCGGTCGGCCATGCCGCTGCGGGCGCCGAGCGACGGGCTGGTGACCTTTCTGCCGCAGAGCCTGAAGGTCACATAATCGGCGACCATCAACCATGTCTGGACTTTTGTGAACCACTTAGCTCCAGCGTCGCGCCACCACGCGATCCGGTAGGCCGTGTATATGTCGTCGTCGACCATGCCGGTAATGTCGAACCAGTCATGCTCGCTCAGTCCCCAATCGCGGCGGCGATTGGCCGTGCGCCGGTCATACCACGTAGGGCAGGGTGTAACCCGCCGATCCTGCCCGTCGAGGCCGACGAAACTCTCGCCGATGCTGGCTATGCCGATACCGGCGATCGAGCCGGTCGCGATGCCGCGATCGGTGAGCAGCTTCACCAGTTCCGACAGCGCCGAGACGATGTCGCGGTCAAGCGCATCGAGGTTGAATTCCGCCGCACCCGGTGCGGGCCGGTCGATGACCATCGAACGCCGCACTACAGCTTCGACGCGGCCGCCAGGCCGCGCCGCCACGACTTTCAGATTGGTCGTGCCGATATCGATGCCGACAAGTAGGCCGTCCGATGCGCTCATCAGCCTGCCGATGCCCTCAGCCATTCGTTAAAGGTGCCGGCCTGACCAGCCGAACCAAGATCGTCCATTTTTTCCTCGATGACGCCCTGCGCTGCATGTTGTGCGGGCACCAGCGCGTCGATGATGGCGATGCCGATCGAGTTCTCGTCGAGCACACGCTTCAATTCCCTGTTGTAGGCGGTGATGATGTCCGAGAACAGGATGACCAGCGCCACGCCTGCCTTCGTCGCAGCCCGCATCTGGTCGCGGGGCGTCCCCGAGCCGCCGTGCATGCAGATCGGCACCCCGGTCGCCTCGCGCAGTTCGCGGATGCGGTCGATGGCGAGGTTGGATTTCGCCTTGGTCTCGCCATGCGCCGAGCCGTGCACGTTGCCGATTGCAGGAGCGAGGATCGTTGCACCGCTTTCGCGCACGAGGCGCACGGCCTCTTCGACACTGGCAAGATCGTCGTCGGTCTGCACGGCACCGTGCTCCATATGGCCGATTGCCGCCTCGACGAGGATGCCGAGCGGCTTGGCGACCTCGACGACCTGCTTGACGAGGCGGATATTATCTTCAAGCGGCTCCTCACCTGCGTCCAGCATGACGCTGGTGCAGCCAGCGCGAATGGCATCGACCGTGTCGGCAAGCGTGTTGCCGTGATCGAGGCTCAGCCCGACCGGCACCGAAGCATTGGCTGCAAGTTGCTTGGCGACGCTTGTCAGCGTCTCGAAGCTGGTTATCTGGCGCGAGTCCGGGTGGATGCGGATAACGACCGGAGAATTTTTCCTTTCAGCGGCAGCGATGGCCGCCTGGATGATTTCGATGTTCATCGAGACGAATGCACCGACCGCGTATTTGTTGTCGGAGGCATGTTGCAGGAGGCGGTCGAGGGAGGCAATCGGCATGATGATATCCTTGTAGGAGACGGGACGCCCGTCTGAGAAAACACGGGGGTGCCAGCCGGGAAACCCGGCTGGCACTGCTTGGGAGGGTGTTGGCTACTTGCCGCTGTTCCAGCCCTTGTAGTCCCCGACATTCTCGCGCGTGATCAGTTCCGGGGCGACGAGAATGGAGGGTTCGGCAAGCGTCTCGCCCTTGAGAAGGGAGACACCTGCCTTCACTGCGGCGGCAGCAAGGGCTGAGGGAAGTTGCGCCGAGGAGGCTTCGATGAGCGTGTTGCCCTTCAAAGCCGATTCGATATCGGGGGAGCCATCGACCGTGGTGATGATGATGCCCGTGCGGTTGAGTTGCTTGGCAGCGAGATCGGCCCCGATGGCGGACGGATCGTTGATCGTGAAGATCGCATTGACGTCGTCATTGGCGGTAAGCAGGCCGGTCGTGATGTTGAGGCCGCCTTCGCGGGTGCCGATACCGTTCTGGTTGTCGGAGAGAATCTTGATATCCGGGCTGGCGGCCAACACTGCCTTGCAGCCCGTGACGCGGTCGATGACGCCCGACACCGGCGGACCGTTGACGATGAGGACATTGCCTTTTCCGCCAAGCTTGGTTGCAATGTACTGGCAAGCCTGCTTGCCGGCAGTCACGTTGTCAGTGGTGATGGTTGCCTGCGCGCCGTCGGCTGTGTTGTCGACCGCGACGACGACAATGCCTGCAGCTTCCGCGCGCTTGATCGCCGCGCCGATCGCCTTGGAGTCCACAGCCGATACGACGATGAGGTCGACGCCGGCCTGGATGAAGTTGTCGAATTGCGTCGACTGCTTTCCAAGGTCGTAGTCACCCGAAACAACCAAGGTCTTCGCGTCAGGTCCGGCGATTTCCTTGACCTGGGCTTCGATGCTCTGTGCTATAGCTCCGAAAAACGGGTTGCCAAGATCGACGACGGTGACGCCGACCGATTTCAAATCTTTCGCAGAAGCGGCCTGCGGCATAACTCCAAGCGTGGTTGCGAGCAGGCAAGCGGTCAAAACCCTTGACGCAAAGTGTCTCATGGTGAATTTCCTCCAGAACGAACCGATGGTCTTTTGTTGTCGATAGGCACGGCCTTGATACCGTCGGCGCAACCTAGTATGATACAAAACGTCCCGCAAGAGACATTTTCAAGATTCTCACGGGACATCTTGTTTCTTTGTTGGAGGTTGGTTCTTGAGCGCTGAAAAGCCGATGTCCTTCGAGGAAGGACTGCCCTTCAGGGAACGTGCGGAAGCGGTGAACCTGTTTCCCGCCGAGCAGCGCATTGTCGATCACCTGCTGGCCATCCCTGCCTACGAGCTCGGCATCATGACGTCGTCCGATCTTTCGGAACGGTCAGGCGCCAGCCGTTCCAGCATCGATCGCCTGTCGCGCAAGCTCGGCTATCCCGGGCTCAAGGAGATGCGCAAGGCGCTGCTGATGCAGGAGGCCCGCCAGTCAAGCCGTCCCCGTGAGGATGGCGATGCCGAAAGTTCCGGCGACATTGCAAGGCGGGTGATGTCAGCGATTTCGATGCGCGCTGAGGCGATGGCACGAAGCCTCGCCGACAACGGAGATATCGACACACTGGTGGGGTGGCTCGTAAAGGCGCGGACGATCAATTTGTTTGGCGCCGGTGAATCAGCGGCTACATGCAGCGCGATTTACATGCGCCTCGTGCGCCTCGGACTTTCCGTCAATTTTGCCGACGAGTATCATACGCAGGTTACACTGGCCTCTCTGATGGGACCTGACGATGTCGCGCTGTCGGTGTCGTATTCCGGCGGCACCAAATCGACGATGTGGGCTTCGCAGACTGCGAAGCAGAACGGCGCAAGGCTCGTGGCAGTTACGGGAACGCCAAACTCGGCATTAGCCAAACACGCCGACCTGCGCATTCTCTTGCCCACGGGTGGAGGCTTGCCCGGCAGCGCTGAAGTGCTGGATCGCGTGGTGGCGGCAGGCATTGCCGAGGTTCTATTCCAATGCCTTGTCGCGAAGGCGCCGGACCTGCTCGCCAATTCAGTCAGGATCGATGACACGTTCAGCGAGGCGCGGATTTGATTTGAGATTGGTCTGCAAATAGCAGGTGATGATTACGGTTGATCTTCGGGATCCCCTTTGAGGATCATCCCGATTTCCTCCGACGCGGCAGGCCGGCTGCGACCTTCCATCATTGTGATCGGCGTACTCACGGTCGTTGCCGCGACCTTGCCAACCGTATCGACGGTTCCGGCAACGACTGCGCCGATGCTCTCACCCAGGGTGACATTCGAATCGGTAAGTTTCTGGCCGCCGATCAGCCGGGAGCCGATGAGTTGCACGATCTCGGGGCTCTCCGCGAATTTGCCATGGTGCAGGCTATCCTCGGTCTTGACCTTGGTGAGGTCGATCACCGTGATGCCTGCCTGCTCCAGCTTGCTGCGGTAGGGTTCCTTGGAAGGGTCGATCTGGCCTACTCGGGCGACATCGCCGGAGATCATGCGCGACACCGCGAGTGCCCGGTCATCTTGTGAAACGAAGATTGTGAACTTTGGTTTTTCAGGTCCAAGTTCCGTCCATTGTCGCGCGAAGACGTCGACATCGAGATCGGGCGAGGCGAGGATGACATTGTGGATCTTGGCGGGTATGCGCCCGTCGCGGATAGCCAGTTGTCTCAGAGACTCCATGGCCAGCCAGGTACCCATGGAGTGCGCCATGACGGTCACATCCTTTACCGACGGATCGTCGACCAGCGCTTTTAGCGAGCGTTCGAGTGCTGTTCGCGAAAAATTGGTGCTTTCCTTATCGTAATTGTAGTCGAATACGTTGGCGCGCGATGGCCAGGTGAAGAGGATCGGCGCGACCTTGGCGCCGGAATCGTGGACGATCTGCCCGAAGCGGAAAACGGAGTCTTCGTACCGATTGTTGAATCCATGCACAAAGACCAGCACATGGCCGTCATTGTCGTAAGCGTGAAGCCAGGTGCGCGCTTCCGGTATCGAAAGGCTACGAGCCCGGATCACGGCGAAGTCCTTGGCTGGATCGGCTGGCAATTTCTTGGGCCACTGCACTGTGCCAGATGCACGTCCAGGTGGTATCGAAATGGCGATGTCGGTCAGTGAGAGCATCGGGCTGCGTTCACCGGAAAAAAGTGTACCAGGATCGCCCGAAGGCTTTCTGCTGGTAGCGACCAGCATCGTGACGGTGGATGCAGCCGGCGAAAGACTGCCGGTCGCAACGGGCTTGAGCACACCTTCGGGACGGCCGGCACAGGCTGTCAGTGCCAGAGCGATACAGAGGGCGCGAACGCCAGTCGTGGCTCTGCGCATCATCCTCACCATTTTCCGGTCGTTTGATCGTGACGGAATATCAGCCGCAATCAGCTCATTCCTCGCTGCAAATCTCCAGTAACCGAAAGTTGTATTTGGTGGGATGGCAATTCAGGTCGGCCAGTTATCTAAGATATTGAGGTAAAACAGGCGGTTTTGTTTATGGAAATTTTAGTCTATTCTCGATTTTTTACCTAGCACTGGCGTCGAATTTTGCGATGTAGATCTTGAGTGGCCGATGAGTTTCAGGCTGCTTGAATGCCCGAATTTTGGGGTAAGCCATGTGTCGATCCGTTAGACGTGAACCACAATGAACCCTCAATGGCACACATCCCGTATTTTGGGGTGCGTATTGTCGGTCATTTGCTGGCTAATTTCCAGTTCGGTCGCCGTGAGTACCGAGCCGAAATCCGAAGTCGTCGTGCTCTATTCAAGCGATACGGGGTTGCCCGCAACCGAAGCCATCCGCCGCGGATTTCGAGCCATCCTGCATCCGAATGAGGACAGCGGCCCGGATTTGTATGAGGAATATCTCGACGCGGCTCGATTTCCTGGACCAGCCCATCTGGAGGCGATGGCCTCGCTTCTGGACGCGAAATACTCGGGCCGCCCCGTCGACGTAATCGTTGCGCTCGGTCCGACGGCTCTGGAATTTGTGCTTCAACGCAAGGCGAAGCTTTTCCCGAATGCCAAGCTGGTCTTCGCCGGCATACGGGAAGAACGCGCCAATGCACTCGTTCTCCCGCCCGATAGTTTCGGCATCGTCAGCAAGCTCGATCCGGTCGAAACGCTCGAACTGGCGCTGCATCTGCAGCCGAAGGCCCGGCAAGGCTACGTGATTACAGGATCGGCCTCGTTTGACAAATCCTGGGAAGCAATTGCGCGAACCAAACTCGCATCTTTCGAGCCTCGTTTGTCGCTTACCTTTCTTGCGGGATTGCCGTTGGAGAGCGTCCTTGAAAGAGTTTCGGCCTTGCCACCGGATTCGATCATCATTCACCTCTCGATGTTCGAGGACGGTACCGGCCGGACGTTCGTGCCCCGCGAGGTCGCAGGCAAGATTGCTTCGGCTGCGGATGCCCCGGTCTATTCGGTGTACGACACCTACATCGGGCAAGGCATTGTCGGCGGCTATATGGATACCTTCGATGCGGTCGGCCTTGCCGTTGGCTCGCTGGTTCAGAAGATTCTGGCGGGGGAGCAACCGACCGGCGGCGCCATACGCGAAGCCGAAACGCATAAATTCGTTGTCGACTGGCGCCAGATGTCGCGCTGGCAGTTGAATGCCGCGAACCTGCCGCAGGGCACCGAGATCCGGTTCAGGGAGCCCTCGGTCTGGGGCCAGTACAAGACCTACATATTGGCGTTTACGGCGGTACTGCTTCTGCAATCAGCCTTGCTCATCCTCGGTGAAATCCGCAGCCGCAAGCTGGCCAGCCAACTGGCAGCCGAGAGCAAGGAACGTATGGAACTGGCCGTCGCCAGCGCCGACATCGGATTGTGGAACTGGAATGCGAAATCAGACACGGTCTGGACTTCGGATCGCTGCAAGGAACTGCTCATGCTGGACGACCGCGCCTCGTTGACGCGCGATGAGTTCATAGGCCGCTTGAGAGCGCCCGATCGTCCACTCGCCCTGAAACGAATGGCCGACGCCCTGGCATCGGGGTTGCCATGCATCGCCGAATATCCAATCGACCTGTCGGACGGCAGCGAGCGTTGGATTTTGAGCCGGGCTCTGGCCAAAGGCGGTTACAAGGACAAGGGACCGCGTGACCATATCCTCGGCGTTGTCATGGACATAACCGAGCGCAAGCGGAGCGAAGATGCAATCCGGGAGTCTGAGGAGCGGTACCGTGTCCTGGCCGAGACGGCCTCAGACGCTATAATCACGATCGACCGCAAGAGCGTCATTCTATTCGCCAATCCGGCAGCCGAAAAAATATTCGGTCACGCCGTTTCCGAGATGCTCGGTAACGATCTGACTATGCTGATGCCCGACTATTTGCGGCGTGTTCACCAGGTCAGCGTGGATCGATATCTCGGGAATGGCGAGCGGCACATATCGTGGGAAGGGGTAGAACTGCCGGGGCTTCACAAGGATGGAAGCATCATTCCACTTGAGCTCTCGTTCGCCGAATATGTTAGCGATGGCGAGCGTCGTTTCACCGGGATCGTGAGAAATGTCAGCGACCGCAAGCGTGCCGAAGAGGAACTGCGTGAGAGCGAGGAACGCTACCGCAATGTCGTAGAGACACAGTCGGAGCTGATCTGTCGATATCGGCCGGATACGACGCTGACCTTCGTCAATGATGCCTATTGCAGATACTTCAACCGGAGTCGCAGGGACCTCGTTGGCGCAAAATGGGTCGACCTGATTCCGGAGCCCGCTCGTGCTGCAGTTCTGCGCCATGTGAAGTCGATCATTGCTCACGCTCGTACCGTGTCATATGAGCATGAGGTGCAGAGGCCGGACGGCACAGTAGGATGGCAGCATTGGACCGACAGGGTGATCCTCGACGCCGATGGCGGGGCTGTCGAAATTCAAGGGGTCGGGCGCGATCTTACAGAGCTGAGGCAAGCAGAGTCTGAAGCGGTTCGGCACCGTCAGGAACTGGCGCATCTGACGAGGGTATCGGTGGTGGGCGCGTTGTCGGGCGCGCTTGCACACGAACTCAACCAGCCGCTGACCGCCATATTGAGCAACGCGCAGGCAGCCGTGCGGCTGATCGCGCGAGACCCGGTCGATGCGATCGAGATCGGGCAGATCCTTCAGGATATCGTCGACGACGACAAACGGGCCGGCCACGTCATCCAGCATTTGCGTTCGCTGCTCAAGAAAGACAGCGCCATCAGAACCCGCATCCAGGTCAACGATCTCATCACTGTCAGTCTGGCGATCTGCCACAGCGATCTCATCCTGAAAAGTGTCCCCGTTTCCCAGCGGCTTGCTGCCGATCTTCCGGAAATCGACGCCGACCCCGTCCAGATTCAACAGGTTCTTCTCAACCTGATCATGAACGCCTGTGAGGCGATGAATGGAAAACCTGCCAAGGATCGCCTTCTGCTCATCAAAAGCGAACGGCGCGATGCCATGCTTCGGATCAGTGTCGTCGATTCCGGTGACGGCATCCCGGCCGAAGCGATCAAGGAACTTTACCAGCCGTTTTTCACCACCAAATCGCTCGGCCTTGGACTTGGACTGCC
>NZ_FPBI01000023.1:0-79882 GCF_900116595.1 Mesorhizobium sp. YR577
AGGATCTCGCAATCCTCGTCCTTCAGCCTGCGCACGATTGCCGATCCGACCATGCCGCGATGGCCCGCGACGAAGACGCGCTTGTTTTTCAGGGAGTAGAGAACCGCTATGATTTACTTCATATCATGCCGAGCGGTCGTTGCGCCAAGATTCACGCTTTATCAGTGCGATGTCGGATGCGACCATTTCTGAAACGAGCTGCCGGAAGCTGGTCGTGTGCTGCCAGCCGAGCTTCGCTTTCGCCTTGGACGGATCACCGATCAGGAGGTCAACTTCGGTCGGTCTGAAATAGCGTGGATCGATACGCACCACGACCTGCCCGGACGCCTTGTCGCGACCGACCTCGTCCACGCCCGTACCATTCCATTCGATCGTGCGGCCGACTTCGGCAAATGCAAGTTCGACGAATTCGCGCACCGCATGCGTTTCACCGGTGGCGAGAACGAAATCATCCGGCTCGTCATGCTGCAGGACACGCCACATGCCTTCCACGTAGTCGCGGGCATGTCCCCAATCGCGCTTGGCGTCGAGATTTCCCAGATAGAGTGTTTCCTGAAGCCCGTTCTGAATGCCGGCAACGGCGCGGGTGATCTTGCGCGTCACGAAGGTTTCGCCGCGCGTTGGGCCTTCATGGTTGAACAGGATGCCGTTCGAGGCAAATATCCCGTAGGCCTCGCGGTAGTTGACCGCGATCCAGTATGCGTAAAGCTTGGCTGCGGCGTAGGGAGACCGCGGATAGAAGGGCGTGGTTTCCGACTGCGGCACTTCCTGCACCTTGCCGTAGAGCTCGGAAGTTGATGCCTGATAGAAGCGGACGGTCTTTTCCATGCCAAGAATGCGGATGGCTTCCAGAAGCCGAAGCGTACCCAACGCATCCGCATTACCGGTATACTCGGGCGTTTCGAAGCTCACCTGCACGTGGCTTTGCGCGGCGAGGTTGTAGATTTCGGTCGGGCGCGTCTCCTGCACCAGCCGGATCAGGTTGGTGGAATCGGTGAGGTCGCCATAATGCAGGAAAAAACGCGTACCCGTTTCGTGCGGATCGACATAGATGCCGTCAATACGCTCGGTGTTGAACGATGAGGAGCGCCGCTTTACACCGTGAACAATGTACCCTTTGTCTAGCAAGAGTCTGGCCAGATATGCACCGTCCTGACCTGTAACCCCGGTGATGAGCGCTGTCTTATCTGTCATAGAACTATATCCGATCGACGTTTATTCAGAGAGCAGCACTTATCGAAATGCTCGACAAAGGCAACCGAGATAGACGATATTCATGCTAAAAAATGCATTCAGAAGCTCAAGTTTCGTACTACCATGCCTTATTGCGTCACAGCTACGACGCCGCGCGACACGGCTTTCAGAGCGTTTTGAGCAGTCTGGGGTATTGCGTCCGCCAATGACGCCGCGGAAGCCGTGGCGCGCTATCGCGAGCAGTAGGTTCACGGTGGGAGGATACGGTTCAAGGTTAATGCCGATCCGGCGGACTGCGGAATTTCGCAGCATTAGTTTCCGTTACAGGCAACTGATCTCTCAATCTCGCAGTGGGGGCATTGTTCCAATAGAAGCCAATGCGGATATCAAATGACACGACTTCTAAAGTGCCGAGTTCCTCCATCTTGAAGGACAAGGTAGCCGCAGCGCTCCAAACCGAAGGCGCGTTTGCCTTTTTAGGCAGCCTTACCGAGTAGACGTGCGCATCACTACGCAATTCCCAACCGCCGATCTCGCCCAAGCCTGGAATGCGATCGAGTGATAGAAAAACGGCCCTTGGCGAAGTGACGTTGCGCGGTTCCACGAACCGAGAATTCAATATTCTGTTGCTCCTAACCTAAAGCTGTCGCACAAAATACAGTAGACGATTTGGTGCAACTGCAGACAGAAGTTGGTTTCACGATCTTCGCTGTTAATAGTTCGGGACTTTTTTGGAGGGGAAAATGTTTGATCTGATACGGAAAACCTTTCTATGGAGCGCATGGGATAGGGGTATTGACCGTCATCTTTCTGAAAAAGGCCGATTTCAGCTGAAAAATATCCAGGACTTGGCTGTCTATGATTTTATCAAAGGCAGTCAGGGCAAACTCATTGCTGAAATTGGGGGCGGTGCCTCGCGAATACTTCCCAAGCTTGCTCCCGACAATACGTGTTTCAATGTCGAAAAGTTCCAAGGTGCAGACGGTGGACCAGCTGACGAGATAAAGGTTCCGGGAGTCCAGAACGTCCAAGTCTTCCTAGGTGAGTTTTCCAGCCGGCTCCAGGATGATTTTTTTGATGTCGTTTTTTCCGTCTCTGTCGTGGAACATGTTGAGACACCAAATCTGGCTACTTTTCTGAACGACGGTTTGCGTATACTGAAACCGGGAGGGCTTTGGATACACGCTATCGATTTATACCTGTCTGATGAGCCTAGTCCCTATTGGGTCGAGAGATTTGAGGCCTATAGGGCATGGATGAAGGATACCCGGCTAACCCCGGTTGGTGACGTTTACGGAGGTCCGTTTCGTTTCACCTGTGATCTAGCGACCAATCCCGACAATGTCATGTACAACTGGGGGAAACAGGCACCGTCACTCATTCCCTTGCGAAAGGTTGCACAGAACGTCTCGGTATTTATGGTGGCTACCAAGAACTGACATTATAGTCGTCTTACATCTCAGAAAATCATGATTCATGAAATTCCCTGACAGTTTCTCATGCTGGGAATGCGAGACCCAACCGCCAGCACCTTTCCATGTGACATCCCGCGCAGCTTTGCCAGGTCAATCCTTCGCACCATGAGACTGTTCGAAAATTCGGCGAACATCAACAGCTGAACCGGCAGAGCGAGGGTTCTGTCGCAAATCGTACTTTCGGTCACAACGCGACGCTTTTGAGCCGATGATCAGGCGGCAAGGATCTCGAACTGATCGGCAATTGACGGACATGGATTGTAGGCAAACCTCGCCTGCCGTTTGCGCATCATGTGAACCATCTCGATGCCGGAAAGAATGACCTCGGCGCTTGCCATCGACTTGAAGCCGAGCATGGGGCGGATGCGGCGCTTGACGCGTCGATGGTCCTGCTCGAGCCGATTATTGAGGTACTTGCTCTTGCGGATGCGGATGCGGATGCGGATTGGTTTTGGTGAGCGTCGCGATCGATCCAGCAAACGGTTTTCAGCGTCGCAGGAAATAATCGCCTCGTGATTTGTCTGGCTACCGTCGATAACAGTGCGATCCGGTCGACCGTGGCGCTCCAACGCCTTCCGGAGGAAGCGTCTTGCAGCCGGCAGGTCACGGTTTTCGCTGAAGAAGAATTCGACCGTGGCACCAACGCTGTCGATGGCGCGATAGAGGTACGTCCATTGGCCGCGAACCTTGATATAAGTTTCGTCCATATGCCACTTGCCAGTGACCACACGCTTGCGCCGATTGAAACACTCCAGCAGTCGAGGTGAGAAGTGGACGACCCAGCGATGCACGGTAGAGTGATCGACGTTCAGGCTGCGTTCGGCCATCATCTCTTCCAGATCGCGCAAGCTCAGATTGTAGGTCAGATACCGGTGTACGCACAGCAGGATCACAGATCGATCAAAATGGCGGCCCATAGACATGACGACGTGTCGATGACGACGACATGTGCTGGCAATGCGTCGATTGAGGCGGGGTTAATCGACATGATGTTTCGGCCAGACATTCCCTACAACGACCTACCGCCGTTGCCTCCTGCTACGGATATCGAGACGAAGGCTGTTCTGAAAGCCTGCATTGCCGCGCGCGCAGCCTTGGCTGAACTCAAGGTCTCTGGACAGCTCTTTCCAAACCAGGCTGTTCTGATCAACTCCATTCCACTGCGGGAAGCCCAAGCCAGTTCCGAGATCGAGAACATCGTCACGACGACTGACAAACTGTTCCGATTCGCTAACGAAGCCGGCGCACAAGCCGATCCTGCGACCAAGGAAGCGCTCCGCTATCGCACAGCGTTGAGCGAAGGTTTTGACATGCTGCGCCGCCGCCCTGTATCGACGTCGACGGCAATCGCCGTCTGCAGCACGATCAAAGGTGTAGACCTGGATATTCGGGCGACACCGGGAATGGCTCTGATGAATGAGGCCACCGGCACCGTTATTTATACGCCGCCGGAAGGGCAGAAGCTGCTGCGCGATAAACTGGCCAACTGGGAACGCTTCATTCACGACGCCGAAGACGTTGATCCGCTCATCCGGCTGGCCGTGATGCACTACCAGTTCGAGGCCATCCATCCGTTCGTCGACGGCAACGGTCGAACCGGTCGCGTCCTCAACCTTCTCTACCTCGTCGATAAGGGATTGCTGGAAATCCCGGTGCTCTATCTGAGCCGCTACATCATTGCCAATAAGCGTGCCTACTATGACGGACTTCTCGCCGTCACGACCGATGGGGCCTGGGAGAGTTGGATACTGTACATGCTCGAAGCGGTTCGGGAGACAGCTATCTGGTCTACCGCGCGCATTGGCGCGATCCGTAATCTCCTCGACCAAACTGCCGAGAAAATGAGGAACGAGTTGCCGAAGATCTATTCGCGCGAGCTGGCCGAGGTGATATTTGTGAATCCCTATTGCCGCATCAGCGATCTGGTCGCGGCCGGCATCGCCAAGCGACAAGCGGCGTCCACCTATCTCCAGGCCATGGCAGAGCAAGGGCTGCTTGAGCAGATGAAAGTCGGCCGGGAAAGCCTTTATATCAATCCGGCGTTGCTGGCTCTGCTGAGGGACCGATCGGCTATTTGAAGAAGCCTTGAAGTAAGCCGTGTTGAGCAAACGTTAAGGCCAGAGATCTTCCCCAAGCCTATCCGCCGAATCAGCAGGGTTCGCGGGAAACATCCCGTGTTCCGTCCCGCCACCTCCCTCCCCTAGCAGGCCGGCATCCTGAAGCATTTCGAGCTCCGGCAGATCGCGCAGCGTTTCCAGGCCGAATGCGGACAGGAAGTGTTTTGTCGTGACGTAGGTGTAGGGTGCGCCGGGTGTCGGGCTGCGCGGTCCGGAGGCGATGAAGCCGGCATCGCGCAGGCCGGCGACTGTGTCGCGCGAGATTTCTTTCCCGAAGATTTTCGACAGCTCGCCCCGCGTCACCGGCTGGTAATACGCAATTGCCATCAGCAAGATGGCCTCGCCGTCGGAGAGGGTTTCTGTGGCTGAGCGGGTCGGCGTTGCTGCCGCGCGAATGGTCTCGGCAAATTTGCTGCGGCTGCGGTGCTGCCAGCCGCCAGCGACCGCGACCAACTCATAGGGCCGGGAACTGAGCTCCTCGCGCAAATCATCAATGAGCAGGTCGATGCTGCAATCTTTCCCGACCACCCGCGCTAGCGTCTCACGGTCGACGGGCTCGGCGGCAGCGAACAAAACGACCTCGACCCGCAGCATCCATTCGCGCCAGCGCAACGCCGGTGGCAGATTTTCCAGTTCGCGATCGAACGACACGTTGTGTCCCGACGTTTCGCCTCCGACCGTCGTTTTTTGAGCGCGCGCTGTTTTCGTGGCTCCGCGCATCGTCACAACCCAAAAATCCGGAACGACGAGCGGCCGGACAGCTCCCGCACCGCCCCGAAGCTTTCCAGCCGTTCGAACAGCCGCATTGCCGCCCAGCGCGACAGGTTAGTGCCGGGCGCCGAGGCCGGCACAGCGTCCTCGTCCAACAATCTTCTGACCACGGCGTCGGCCCCTTTGGTGCGCAGCTTCGGCGCCGCAGCGACAAGAAACTCGGCGCGGCGTGCGATGTTTTCCGCCGACCGCAGGGCCGCAGTTATGGCCTCGACCAAAGCCGTGCAGACAGCGCGCTGGAAAGAAGATTCGCCTGGTCGCACCCGACCGGTGCCGCCGGGCGTTCGAAAGGCGGGCCCAAACCGGGCCGTCATCAACAGCGGCACGGTCTTTTGCCACTTCAGCTTTTCGGCCAGAAGAACATCGGCGAGCGCCCAGGCCAAAACTTCGGCATCGGGGCGCTCGGCGTGCATGGCGATCACAAACTCGGCGACGGCAAAGGGCACAGCGCGCCCAGATTTTTGCTGCACGCCGGCAGCGTGATCGAGGGCAGCGGCCAGGCGATTGTCCCAGGCTATCCCGAACAGCGCAGCGAGCTCAGCCGCAACCGTCACCGACAGAACAGGTTTTTTCGCGGCGAGTTTCTGGAAGCCACGCAAAAGATTGCCGGCGGGGCCAGGATCACTGCCGGGCGCGGTCAGCAACACGGCATCGCGGAGCGCTGCTTCATCTTCGCCCCGGCCCATGAGGCGAACTGCGGCGGCAGCGCAGGCAAGCGCCTGGCGGGCGCGAAAACAGCCGGCCCAGGCGGGATCGGCGCGCAAAAGATCGTCAAGCGCTTTCAAAGCAATGCCGGCGGCGAAGGCGGCATCGGCCTCGCCAGTCTCGCGACCACGCGGCAAAGCCCAGGCGGGGAGAGGTGCGGTTGGCACAGTGGCCAAATCGGGTCGAGCGGTGCACGAATCCATGCCGGTCAGCTTACAGCGCCCGTGCAGTTTATGCCATCTCTTTCACATCAAACCGCACAGGGTGTCGACATCCTAAAACGAACGATAATTGCATTATCGGTCTTTGTGTGATTCCCTGGGGCAATGACCTCTCCCGTCGATCAGAATACCGAGAAAAACGCGTGGCAGATCTCCAAAGCGTTGAATAATGATGCTGGGAGTATGTCGTCGCCGTTGTCGGACGGTGCGCTGATTTCTGCTGACGCCTCCCCTTTCTCCCCGTCGCTTGGCAAGAAGCTTACCGATGGCGCTCGCTGTGATACAGAACCGGTCATTTCGGCCAATACACGCCGGGCCTATGCTGCTGATTGGAAGCATTTTTGTGGGTGGGCACGCCGCCGGAATTTCGAGATATTGCCCTCCGATCCACAGATTGTCGGCCTCTACGTTGCAGCCTGCGCATCTGGCGCTGATTTTGGAGACAGGAAACCCGATTCTGTCCTGACGATCGAGCGTCGTCTGTCGTCTCTGACCTGGAATTTTGCGCAGCGTGGCCAGCCGTTTGACAGGAAGGACGGGCATATCGCCTTGGTGATGGCTGGAATTCGCAAAAACGGAGCCACCCCACAAGTTAAGAAGGTAGCCATTCGTCCGGGGGATATTCTGGCTATGCTGGCGACGCTTGATCATGGCACTTTGCGCGGCTTAAGAGATCGAGCGATGCTTTTGGTCGGATTTGCAGGTGGTCTGCGGCGCTCCGAACTCGTGGGGCTCGACGTTGGCCAAGACCAGACGAAAGACGGTCTCGGCTGGATCGAGGTTCGCGACAAGAGCGTTCTCGTCACGTTGCGTGGCAAGACCGGCTCGCGCGAGGTTGAGATCGGTCGCGGTTCTTCCGACCAGTCCTGTCCTGTGTTGGCGCTCGAGACTTGGCTCAAATTTGCCCGGATTGCTTCTGGACCGCTGTTTCGGCGTGTTACCGGCAAGGGCAAAGCTGTCGGGGACGACCGCCTTAACGACCAGGAAGTTGCCCGGTTGGTTAAGCGTGCAGCGCTTGCTGCCGGCGTTCGCGGTGATTTGTCTGAGCAGGAGCGCGGCGAACGGTTCTCTGCAAGCTCATTGCGACGTCGGCCTTGGGTGGGCTGAGATCTATCAGCCCTAGGTGCACAATAGTGCCGATGATCGCTTCTGCTATGCTGTTTGAAAATGAGCGGATTGTCTCGATGCATATCCCTATCTTCCGTTTAGGCGGCGATTGTTTCGTTGATGCCGTTTTGCCTTCTGAGCAGGGCCATCAAGGCAGGACCGACAGTAAAATTCCCGCTCCTTGCTTTTTCAGTCAGGCTTCGCAGATAGCCGCCAGGGTTTGATATTTTTCCTGCGCGTTGCAGCATCGCTGCCGTGAGGATCGCTGTATCGACAGGCCCCATCGCTTGATTGGCGTGGTTCCATGCATCGAGCGTTACGCCAAGAGCGGAGCGGACAAGGTTTGCCGTTTCGATGAGATCGCCCCAACGAGAAATACCGTTCCTGGCATAGCCGGTGATATCGGGGCACGCCTTCAGCACGAGGTCGAGCGAAAAGTCGGTTACGATTTTGTTTTTGGGCGTCGTCGTAGGCTCGGTGATTGCTTCAACATGCGTGTTTTGGTGAGATTCAACTTCATCTGGATTCGGATTTGAATAGTGTATGTGCCGCTCAAAATGAGACTCATTGGCGCTTGGTTTTTTCGATTTTACGTGTGTTTCCAGAATGTTGCGCAGTTTCGCGGCCAAAGCAGCAAGGCCTTCTTCGCATGGTTCCAGCTCGAGAAGCGTGGCTGTTCTGGGCAGCCGAGCGATTATTGCCTGATATTCGATTTGAAGTCGGTTCCAATCTGCGGCAACGTTATCGTCGCGGCCGAATGAGAGCATTTTTGCGATGTCGCGGCGGTAGAGCGTGATCCTTTCGCGGCAAAGCTGGAGGGCACGCCTTTCGGCCCGGATATCGTTTGCAAGACGCGCGAATTCTGCTGTTCGGGCGACCAGCGGTATGAGGTCGAAGCCGAAGGCCTGCTCGATCGAGCCGCCCTGCCCTTTTCGGGCGTAACGTTTACCATTCGGGCTGTCGCGACGCACAAGAAGTCCGCATTCGACAAGCACTGCCAGATGTCTTCGCAACGTCGCTGGCGCCATTCCGTGGGCACGCAACGCCAATTGTGCGTTTGACGGAAAAACGATGAGGTCGTTGCCGGCGCAAAGGTCGGTTTCGGGGTGAAACGACAACAGTGCATTGAGAACGACGAGCGAACGGTCTGTGACGCCGATCGCTGCTTTGGCCTCGCATATGGTTCGGAACGCCTGCCATTTGTTGATGGTGGTTTCTGGCGGACATTCATTGGCTGTTACCTGTCCTGCCACCATGGCAAACGACAGCGCTCGCCGCCCAAAGGGCGTCGACGAGAGGACTACTCCCATTTTTCTCTCACCTTTTTTCAGGCAAAAGAAATCTGCTCGCCAAAACGACGCCAATGACTCTTGACAGTGATTCGCGGATTTGCGATTCTCAGCTTGCTACAGACTTGAGAAGGGCTTCCGTGACGGCAACGTTCGGGGGCCTTTTTCTTTTGCGGTTTAGTCTCCTGTTTTGGTCTTTTCGGTTTGCCTGAAGGCCTGATACAGCCCGTCCAGGTTCTGCGAAATCCAATCGCCAAAGCGCGTGCCATCCTTGTCCTTCAAGGCGAGCGTGAACGCCTTTCCGGTGGTTTTCATCGTTACGCTGAGGGATTTGTCGGCTGGCACCCATGACGTGGTGCTTGCCTGGGTCTTGTCCTGATGGATGGGGGCTCCATCCTTTGGCTCTTCTGACGGAAGAAAATCGAAAAGGCTGTTGAACCGCTCATCCGAATCCGATTCGCCGAATTCAGGCCGTGCGACATAAGCCATGGCCCTCCCGGCGTTTCCTTGAATGCGGAATTTGAGCGAGAGGTCGTACCAACGGTCGCGGCCAATGCCGCGCGCTGCACCAACGGCCTCAATGATTGCCACCGGTATCTGCTTGGTCACCGAGGCCATCTTCGACACGACGGTCTTGTTTACCGACAGCGCGTTCATGATGATCTGGTTGTCGAAGCCGCTTTCGGCGAGTTTTGCGGCAAATATCGCACGCTCGATGAAGGAGAGATCGGCGCGTGCGCTGTTTTCCTGGCCCTGGGCTACGACATGCTCGCGATCGGTGAGGGGCTTGACCACCGCCCGAACCGGCCTTCCCAGCAGCCTGGCCGCCTTGACGCGGCGATGGCCAAAGACGATCTGATAGCGGTTCTCTGACGTTGGATGCGGCCGCACGAGGATCGGTGAGTCCTGCCCTCGCTCTTTGATCGCTTCGACCAACTCGTCCAGGCGTGCATCATCCTGTTCCATGCGATCGAGCACGAAAGAGCTGTCCATTTGATCTGGGTCGAGCTCGATGACGCTTTCCCCGGCGAGCAGCTTCCGCTCGATCTCTTGCGCAGCTTCTACCTTGGTCGCCATTTCATCGGCCGCCCGGCTCATCATGCCGAAGGCGCCCCTGCCGCTGCGAGGCGACGGGATAGGAGCGGTTGGGGCGTCAGGGTTTACTGCCGTAAACTCGTCCTCTTCGAGGAGGCCTGCCAGAAGACCTTTACGTGACATCTTGAAGCCCTCCTGTCAGGTTTTTACCGGGAAACATCGTCATACCCTCCCCCAAGCCTGATGGATCAGGTCGGTGATTTCGCCATTGACGGAGTGCAAGGCTTCCATTGCCCGGTCATAGGTTGATCGGGTTAACTGGTTCCGCTCAACCTCGTAAAGCGTCTGCTTGGTGATGCCGGCATCCGAGATGGCGGTGCTTTTCACCATTTCGTTCTTCAAGACGTAGTCGCCAAACAGCGCGCGCATGAAATGCACCATTTGTGCCTGAGGACCGTCGCCAGGCTCAAAGCGCGTGACGAGATAGCGGAACCAATCGAGGTTCATGTTGCCGCCGCCGCGCTTAATGGGATTAAGAATCTCTCCGAGCATCAGCAGAAATTGGCACATGGACATGACGTCGAGCATTTGCGGATGCACGGTGATAAGGACTGCCGTTGCCGAGGAGAGCGCTGTCAGCGTCAGGTAGCCGAGCTGCGGCGGGCAATCGAGGACGATCACGTCATAGCGGTCCTGCACTTCGGCAAGTGCAGTATCGAGGCGAGTGAAAAAGACCCGGCCTATGTCCCGCGTGCCCTTTTCGGCAAGAACCAGCGGCGTGTCGTATTCGAACTCCTGCAGGTCGAGTGCTGCGGGGACGATGTCCAGTCCCGGGAAATTGGTAGACTTGATGAGCGCCGAAAGCGGTTTGCGCCCGTCGTCGTAGCGGAGCGCCTCATAGAGGCTCTCATCCTGGTCAATTTCCGGCCGGAAACCGTGGAGTGCCGATAGCGAAGCCTGCGGATCGAGATCTATGGCCAACACCCGATGCCCGGTGAGGGCGAGATGCTGGCAAAGATGCGCGGTCGTCGTTGTCTTGCCCGAGCCGCCCTTGAAATTCACCACGGCCACGATCTGCAAATGCTCTTCGCCGCGCCGGTGCGGTACGTAGTTCTTCACCTCGGAGCGCCCGTTCTTGTCGAGCCAGTGACGCATTTCCTGCATCTGCTCTGCCGTATAGGAGCGGCGGCCGGTCGGCGTGACGGCAGGTTGAGGCCCCTTGCCCTCCAGCGAGAGGTTTTTGAGGTGACCGGAACTGATGCCCAGATAGCTTGCAACTTCGGCAAGCTGGAAAGGCCGCAAGGTCTTTTGCGCATTGGGTGGAAAGCTGTCCAGCCGGTGCTTTTGCAATCGCTTCGACAACTCGCTACCCTGTTTGAGGATGAGCTGGTCGAAGTCTGACAGCGCGTTGTTGAAGCCGGGTGCGATATTCATGAGCGCCTTTTCCAAAATGCGAATTTTCAAATCATCCGCAAAGAAAGCGCATTTTGTCCCGATTCGGATATGGGAGCAAGGAGTTTAGGGTTAACAAAAGGTTAACGCCGATTCAATGCTGCGGGTTTACTGCCGTAAACTCTCTCGTTGGGGCATTTTAATACACGTTTGGTGATGAAGGAAGACTCGCCGGAATCCAAATGTCGTGACCGGAATGCGGGTGAGAGCCGGCGCTATTCAATTGCACGCCCCTCCGTTACTTAGTTCTCGGCTGGGCGCTGACGGCTGTAGCCGCGCGGGCAGGCGCCGAATCTGATATACAAGATTCTGATATACAAGATCAAAACGACGATGAGGTTCACGATGTCGAGGCCTCGGAGCGGCACAGAGAGCGCTCGGGGCATGTGTTCTTTTTTGCGAAGACGGGGATATGTCCGCACGGAGCTGTTGAATGCCTTATGGGTCACGGCTGTGGTGCGCGAACTTCGCGCAGCAGTATCTCCGCATAAAGGTGGCCCGCTTTGCGCGAAATGACATTCGCCAGCCGGTGGGTAAGAAGGGGCTTGCCGTACGCCGAAAGCGTCGTACAATGTTTCGTAACGTTCTGTGGCTATGATTTGCATTGCGTTCCGCGCTCGTCATACGCCTGACCCTGAGATGGTCAAAACCGCATGTTTCGGTCACCAAACAAGCGATCAATGCGGTCCCGCAGCAAGTCAACGTAAAAACCATATAGCTTGACTAACGAGGCTGAGCTATTGTGGTTTCAATGGCTTACGATTTCACCCCTTTGTCTCTTGAGAAGCTTCTGGTTCCGGTTTCGCGGGCCGGCGAGGCTTTGACGCGGCTCGACGAGCGTCTTGCCCGTTCCCCGGTCTGCGAGGGCTGGATTGGCCGCATGCACTTTCATGACGCGGTCGCGGCGTTGTGGGTTCAAGGTGAATTGGTCCACATCGAGGATCTTGTCCTGCATGATGCTCGGATGGATATCCGTGCGCCCACGCATGAGCTTACGCGCGCGCATTCAATGCTGCGCACCCGCCGCAAGATACTCGCCAACAAAGCGGACTGGGCGCTCAGCAGGGATGGAATGCGCCAACTCGCCGGAAGTGGGGCCATAGTGGAGGAGCCGGACGACGCAGCTGTCCGGGGAGGGCAGGGCACTGTCGGCCAAGAGGCGTTTGACGGTTTTGATGACGATGAATCCACAGGCCCCCTCGCAGGAGAATTTGCCACGATCGATGCCGTGCTGGAGCGGTCACGGGCGGTCCTTGATGGGCTTGAGACAAAGACCAGGGAATCGCCCTCGGCGTCGGAGCGCGATTCCCTGGTCTATGATCGCGACTGGAACGAGGGAGAAAGACTGTCCGAATGGAACACAGTCGCCGCGCAAACCGAAGGCCTGCCGGCCGTGCTGCGCGCGGCCATTCTCAGCGACGCCTGGAGTGAGATTGAAGTCCTGCAGCACGCGTCCTGGCTCGGTCCGTTGTTCGTCGCGGCGCTTTTGCGTCAGACGGCTATCACCACCAACCATCTCGCTTGCCTTAACGTCGGGCTGCGAAACATCCCGATCGAGCGCCGCCGTTCACGCGACAGGGCCACACGATTGCTGGCGTTTCTCGATGCCATTCATCAATCGGCGCTCGCCGGTCTCAAGGAACATGATCGCCTGATGCTGGCGCGCGAGCAGATGGAGCGGCGTTTGAAAAATCGCCGGTCGAGTTCCAATCTGCCCCGCCTGATTGAACTGGTGCTGGCGCGGCCGCTGGTCTCGACGACGATGATCCAGTCGGAGCTCAAACTTACGCGGCAAGGCGTGCTGAACCTGGTCGGCGAACTCAATCTGCGCGAGATAACGGGCCGCAAGCGGTTTCAGGCATGGGGCGTGGTCTGAGGAGCGGAAACCGGTCTGTCGAAAAGACATCGCTCATCAGTGTGCCAGCACGTCCAGCCCGATGTCGAGTACCGGCGCGCTATGGGTCAGCCAGCCGATGGAGATAAGATCGACGCCAGTTGCCGCAATAGAGGGGGCTGTTGTCGGCGTCACGCGGCCGGAAGCCTCAGTGATGGTGCGTCCGCCGACCATCGCCACCGCGCGGCGCAGGTCATCCGTCGACATGTTGTCCAGAAGTACCGCATCCACGCCAGTGGCAAGCGCGATCTCAAGCTGATCAAGGGTGTCGACCTCGACCTCGATCTTCACCATGTGGCCGGCGTAAGCCCGAGCACGTTCTATGGCCGTGCGGATATCGCCCGCAATGGCGATATGGTTGTCCTTGATGAGCACGGCATCGTCGAGACCGAACCGGTGGTTGGAGCCGCCACCGGCCCGCACCGCGTATTTCTCGAGGACTCTCAGTCCGGGCGTCGTCTTGCGGGTACAGACGACTTTTGCCTTGTGTCCCTGCACTGCTGTGACGACTGAATGGGTCGCAGTGGCGATACCGCTCAAATGACAGAGAAAATTGAGAGCGGTTCGCTCGGCAATCAACAGGCTACGCGCAGAACCACTCACCTCGGCAATGATATCGCCGGCCCGGATGGCGTTACCGTCAGGCTGTTTTATTTCCATCTCGATTGTGGGATCGATCAAGCGGAAGGCCAGCACTGCAAGATCGAGCCCGGCCACCACGCCCGGCTGGCGCGCGGAAAACACCATCCGCCCCTGCTGGTCCGCGGGAACGATCGCATCCGTGGTGACATCGCCGGCCCGGCCGAGATCTTCGAGCAATGCGGTCCGCACCAGCGGTTCGAGCATGACGGCTGGCAGTGGCGAAAGGTTCATCGTCAGGCACTCCGGGCCAGTTGCATTGGGAATTCGTCAGTCAGTTTGCGTGCGAAATCGATCGCCTCATCGAGGCTGATAAACGACCGCCGTGCGACGGCAGCTTTCTGCGCAAAGTCCTTCCGGTAATGCGCGCCGCGGCTTTCCTGGCGCTGCACCGCACTGACGGCCATCATCAGTCCGACCGCGGCCGGATCAGAGGCTGCGTCTTGGTTCGACACCAGTGACAGGAGGGCTGCGATGGCATCGCGCAGTTCGTCACCGTTGCGCTCGACGCCGAGCGCGCGAGACACAGTCGACCGCACGGAAGACGCGTCGGGTCGCGGTGCTATGCGCGCGGGCATTGAGGGCCGACAAGAGCGGGCTGCCGTTTCAGCTACGCTCGCAGCAACCCAGCCAGCCGTGACAACCGCCTCGGTCAGCGAATTGCTGGCGAGACGGTTGGCGCCATGCAATCCCGTTGCGGCGACTTCGCCGCATGCCCACAGGCCGGCGATGGAACTACGGCCAGCTTCGTCGACGGCGATGCCGCCCATATGATAATGCGCTGCGGGGCGCACCGGAATTGGCTCCAATGCTGGGTTCAGTCCCACCTCGTGGCAGAAGCCAGCAATTGCCGGGAAGCGGGCAGCGAAATTCGCGCCGGGCCTTTCGCGTGCATCCAGAAAGACGCGGTGGCCTTTGGCGAGGTGGCGAAAGACCCCGCGCGCCACCGCATCGCGTGTCGCCAGTTCGCCACCCGGCAAATCCTTGAGGAAGCGGAAGCCATTTTCATCGATCAGCACTGCGCCTTCGCCGCGCACCGCCTCGCTGATGAGCCGCATCGGCCGGGTTGGGCCGTCTAGCGCGGTCGGATGAAACTGGACAAATTCGAGATCGGAAAGAACCGCACCTGCCCGCGCAGCCAGCGCCAGCCCCTGGCCAAAGCTGCCGAGTGGATTGGTGGTATCGTGGAACAACCCGCCGACGCCGCCGGTGGCAAGAACGACCCTTCCCGTCATAAGTGCCACGTCGCCAGATGATCCAGCAGCGAGCACGCCTGCAATTGCGTTGTCTTCGATCAACAGCTGTCGCGCTTCCAACCCTTCGAGAAGCGTGATCGTCGGCGTGCGACGCACGGCAGTGGCAAGCGCGCGAACCAGTTCCACACCGGTGGCATCACCTGCCGCATGAACGATGCGTCGTCGTGAATGGGCGGCCTCAAGACCGAGCCTTATCATGCCGGCGGTCGTTCGGTCGAAGGCGACGCCAAGGCGCTCAAGTGTTTCGATCGCGGCCGGTGCCGCCTCGACAATTCGCTTTGCCGTTGCCGGGTCGCAGAGCCCGTCGCCGGCGGCGAGTGTATCGGCAAGGTGGAGGGTGGGGCTGTCGTCGGCACCGAGGCTCGCCGCCAATCCGCCTTGGGCGAGAACGCTGGATGCTTCCGCACCCAGAGGTGCCTTGGTGAGCAGTACGACCGGCTCGGGTGCCAGCGCCAGCGCGGTCATCATGCCGGCAATGCCGGCGCCGATGATAATGGGGCGACCGGAAAGATCGTGAGCGTCAATGGTCATACGGCCAGCATGCGCTCGACTGCGAGCCGCGCACGCGCCGCGACGCTGGCATCGATCGTCACGGCGTGCCGATTTTGTTCCAGCGCGGCGCGGATGTTGCCGAGTGTGATGCGCTTCATATGCGGGCAGAGATTGCAGGGGCGGATGAAATCAACTTCGGGATGCTCGACGGCAACGTTGTCGCTCATCGAGCACTCGGTAATCAGCACGACCCGCGCCGGTTTTTTCTGTCCGACATAGTCGGACATGGCCGCGGTGGAGCCGGCGAAGTCGGCTTCCGCGACAACGTCCGGCGGGCACTCGGGATGCGCGAGCACCGTGATGCCGGGATGAGCCTCGCGCAGCTCGTGGATATCGCGCGGCGTAAAGCGCTCATGCACTTCGCAATGGCCTTTCCAGGCGATGATCTCGACGTCGGTCTGAGCGGCGATGTTCTGCGCCAGATATTCGTCGGGCAGCATGAGCACGCGCGGCACGCCAAGCGATTCCACCACGGCCTTCGCATTGCCGGAGGTGCAGCATATGTCGGATTCGGCTTTCGCTGCAGCCGATGTGTTGACGTAGGTGACGACTGGCACGCCGGGATAGCGCTGGCGCAGCAGGAGGATGTCCTCAGGCGTAATCGAGTCGGCCAGCGAACAGCCGGCCGCCATGTCGGGGATCAGCACCGTCTTGCCCGGATTGAGCAACTTGGCCGTCTCGGCCATGAAATGTACGCCGGCAAGAACGATTACATCGGCCTCGACCGTCATCGCCTTGCGGGCCAGCGCCAGACTGTCGCCGACGATGTCGGCAACGCAGTGGAAGATTTCCGGCGTCTGATAGTTATGCGCCAGGATGACCGCGTTGCGCTCGCGCTTGAGCGCGAGGATGGCATCTATGTCGTCGGAGAAGACCGGCCATTCGATCGGCGGAATGACCCGCTGAACCCGGTCGTAGAGCGAAGCTGCGGTAAGCGACATGCCGGACATTTTCCAACCCTATTATGCTCGAAGTGAGTATAAGATAGGCATATGCTTACCTTGAGCATAAGGATTGTCAAGTCCGTGAGAGGGGCAATTTTGTTCCTGCGACGGTTTGTTCCGCAAGCACGGCGTGACGAAAGCGGAACAGCTTGGCCGGCCGCCCGCCGGTATCGGAGGTCGTCTCGCCGGTCTCCTCGACAAGGTCCTGCTGTTCGATGAGGCGGCGGAAGTTCTGCTTGTGAACGAGCAGTCCGGCCAGCGCCTCGACGGCACGCTGCAATTGCAGCAACGTGAATACTGGCGGCATCAGTTCGAACACGACCGGACGGTATTTGATCTTGGTTCGCAGCCGGGCAATGCCGGTCGCAAGAATGCGCCGGTGATCGGCGATCATCGACCTGCCGGCGATCAGTTGCGCGTTGCTGCTTTTGCGGCCGCGCAGCGCCTCCTCGACGAGGGCAGCCTCGAAGAGCAGCTCATAGCGCTGCAGAACGAACTCCTCGTTCCAACCACGCTCGTCCAGGCCGAAGGCAATGCTCGCGCGCTGCCAGCGGTCGCGGCGCGTTTCCATATCGTCCGCCTCGTCGGCCCAGAGCCGCAGCCGAGGTGCCAGAACTTCGGACAGGATTGTCGGCGTCCCGGCACGGTGATCTTCCCAGGGAAAATAATCATACCAGCTGCGCCAGCCGGATTGCTTCGAACCATACGCCTGGTCTTCCCGGGTCAGGCCGAGATAGCTGATCGAGATGACGCGCTGCGTGCGCTCGCCGCCGGTCCGGTCACGGTCGGCAAAAGTGTAGAGCTGCTCGATATAGCCGAGCGGATGGCCGGTCTGCTGCTCGACCCAGTCCCGCAACCCCGATTGCAACGAGCGATGGCTGAGCTCGAACGGACCCGAGGGCAGGGCGCTGGCCTGCTGAATAGTCAGAACGGCCGGCTGACCATTGGTGACGGCGACCAGAACGGCGATAAGATCGGCGGCGACAGCGTGACGCTCGTGGGTTCTTTCGGTCTCTTTCATCGCCTGGCTGTCTTGTCCCGCCTTGATCTCCCAGATGCGGCCCTAGATTCGCGCTGGCAGGCCACCATGTGTGTATCCTTGGCAGTTTTTCACCCGCGTACCTACAAAAATCTGCCCGGAAATCGTTACCCATAAATGACGATAGGAAGGACGCGTTTGCTGCAATGGTGCAGCGGCGAACGGGCTTGGGGTTGAACCTGTCGATCAGGCGAGCTGACGATAGCGGTCGAAGACGTAGCGTTTTGCACTGCGAACGCAGTCTTCGAGCGAGTCGCCAAGCGCCAGATGCGCGGCAATTGTGCTGGCAAGCATGCAGCCGGTTCCACGCATTTCTCCGGTTATGCGAGGTGCGTTGAAGCGGACGGGGGTTTCATCGGGGCACAGCAGGACATCGGTCGAATTCGGCCCCGGGGAATGACCACCTTTGATCAGTACGGCTTGCAAACCTGAATTGAGCAGAAAGCGACCCTGATGGAGCGCTTCCGTCTCATCTCTGGCATGCAGCGTATCGGTGAGAATGGCAAGTTCAGGCAAGTTCGGTGTGACCAGCCGGCAAAGTGGCATGAGGTCGGTTTTCAAGGTGTCGATTGCTTCTTGCGCCAGAAGCAATCGTCCTGAGGAGGAAGCCATCACGGGGTCGAGCACCGCTGGAACGGACGGATGTTCCGACAGAACCGAAGCCACTGCTTCGACGGCTCCGACAGTGCCGAGCATACCGATCTTGATTGCGGCGATGGTGTTGGAAGCCAGCGCGGCGCGCATCTGCGCGGCTACGAGATCGGGGGCTATATATTCGATGTGTTCGACCGAGCGGTGCGTCTGAATCGTCACGGCGGTGACCGCAAGACAGGTCCGCAACCCAAGCGCAGAAACGGCTTCAACATCGCGGGCGATGCCGGCCCCGCCTGAAGAATCCGAACCGGCAACGATGAGAACATGCGGATCGCCGTTCATCGCCATCGTGCGGTCGCCGCAATCCATTCGCAGGTTCGCGCCTCCGGATCGGAATTGCGCGTAATGTCTGTGACGACTGCAGCGCTGTCGGCGCCGTGAGCGAAGACGCCGTCGATCCGCTCGATATTAAGGCCACCTATGGCAATGAGCGGAAGGTCTCCAACGCGGGTCTTCCATTCAGCGATGCGGTCGAGCCCCTGCGGCGCCCATTTCATCGCCTTCAGAATTGTCGGATAGATTGGGCCGAGAGCGATATAATCCGGGGCGGCGGCCAGCGCTGTTTCCAGTTCCAAGTGGTCATGCGTGCTGAGGCCGAGTTTGAGACCGGCCTGCCTGATCGCCCCAAGGTTGGCCGTGGCAAGGTCCTCCTGCCCGAGATGGACGAAATCGCAGCCTTCTTCGATTGCTAGCCGCCAGTAGTCGTTGACGATAAGCTGGCAGCCATATTGCACGCAGATGGTCTTGGCCGCGCGGATTTCGTGCCGCAGGGCAGGCTCTTCCATGTCCTTCATGCGTAGCTGCACGAGTTTTACACCGAGCGGAACCAGGCGTTCGATCCAGTTGGCGCTGTCCACGATGAGATAGAAAGGGTCGAGTGTCACGAGAACACCGCCTTGCCGATAAGAGGGGTGGAGGGAACGGCCATATCGCGTGGTTCGAGCATGCCTGCGAGAAATGCCGAGCGACCTGCCTCGATCGCCTTGGCGAAAGCGGTTGCCATGCCGATGGGATCGCCGGCCTTGGCGACCGCCGTGTTGAGAAGCACCGCGTCGAAACCGAGTTCCATTACGGTTGCGGCATGGGACGGCCGGCCGATGCCGGCGTCGACAATCAGCGGCGTATCGGGAAAATGACCGCGAAGGCTGCGCAATGCTTCAATATTCTGCGGCCCACGCGCAGAGCCTATGGGCGCACACCAGGGCATCAGGATTTTGCAGCCTGCTTCCAGAAGACGTTCGGCAACGACCAGGTCGTCCGTGGTGTAGGGGAATACTTCGAAACCATCCGCAGCAAGGATGCGTGCGGCTTCGACCAACCCAAAAACGTCGGGCTGCAGCGTGTCGTGGTCGCCGATCACCTCAAGCTTGATCCAGTTGGTTGAAAAGACCTCGCGCGCCATTTTGGCCGTGGTGACCGCCTCCTTGACCGAATGACAGCCGGCGGTGTTGGGCAGCACGCGAATGCCGAGTGACTGGATCAGTGACCAGAATTTTTCGCCCGTCCTGCCGCCCGCCGCCTCGCGCCGCAGTGACACGGTGACGATTTCCGTTCGCGAGGCTGTGACGGCATCACCCAATATTGCGGGTGAGGGGTAAAGTGCCGTGCCAAGCAGCAGGCGTGAGGACATTTCGGTACCGTAAAGGGAGAGCATTGCTCAGCCTCCTTTCATAGGCGAAAGGATTTCGATGCGGTCGCCGTCTGTGAGCCGGCATAGATTTCGTTCCGTCACCGGAACGACTTCGCCGTTGCGGGCCGTTGCCAGCCAGTTCCCCTCGTAGTCGAGTTCGGCCATTAGCGCCGCCAGAGTGTCGGCCGCCACCTCCTGTACCTCGCCATTAATGACAAGCTTCATGGATACGCTCCGTTGTCGTCTGTCGGCTAAAGACCAGGTCGGCCGCTTGCCGCGCCATGGCGGGCGCCAGCAGGAAGCCATGGCGATAAAGCCCGTTAATGTGGATGACGTTACCGTTGCGCGTCACGCGCGGCAGATTGTCGGGAAAGGCCGGGCGGATGCCGACCCCGCTCTCAACGATTTCCGATTCTGCGAAAGCGGGATGGATGGTGTAGGCGGCATTCAGCAGTTCCATCATCGAGCGCGCGGTGATCGAGCCTATGGCGTCGCTTTCGATCATCGTCGCGCCGACCATGAAGTGATGGTCGTTTCGCGGGACGACATAGACGGGAAAGCGCGGATGCAGCAGCCTGATGGGCCGCGACAGTGACACATCCGGCGTGTGCAGGATGACCATTTCACCACGCACGCCACGAATTTGCGGATCGGCCTTCGCCCTTGCCATTCCCGTGCAATCGATGGTGACGTCGAAACGCTTCGTCCACCCAGGCGCGCCTTCGACGAACGACACGCCTTTCCGCTCCAGCCTGTCGCGAAGTGCCGTGAGTGCCGCGCGGGGGTCGAGATGCGCTTCGCGGACAAAATGCAGCGCCAGGCGAAAGCGACCGCCAAGATCGGGCTCCAGCGCGCTGATCTCTTCTTCGCCCAATGTCTGGAACCCATTGGAGCGTGAGGCGAAGCGGGCCAGTTCGGTGGCGTCACGGCCAGCAGCCACCACCAGTGTGCCGGCGCGGGTGACATAGCCCGGCAATGCTGTTTCCCACCAGTCGGCGGCATTGAGGCCCAGATCCTGGACGATCTGCTCTGCGCTCTCGCGCTCACAATCGGGAGCCAGCATACCGCCTGCATACCACGACGCAGTGCCCGTGGTGTCGCGGCGCGGGTCGACGACGGTAACGATCGCCCCCAGCGTCGCAAGTTCGTAGGCGGCAGTCAGGCCGGCAACACCGGCCCCTTTGACCAGCGCTTTCATGGCACCAGCGCCGTTTCAACGGCGGGCTTTCCGGCTTCATCGACAGGCATGTAGAGATCGCCGCCCTGCCGATATTTCGCGGCCATCGCCGCCATGCCCTCCTTCTGCGCTTCTGCGCGGATGTCGTGAGAGATGCGCATCGAGCAGAATTTTGGCCCGCACATTGAGCAGAAATGCGCGACCTTATGCGCCTCCTTGGGCAGCGTCTGGTCGTGGAACGACCGCGCCGTCTCGGGATCGAGCGAGAGGTTGAACTGGTCCTCCCAGCGGAACTCGAAACGCGCCCGCGACAAAGCATCGTCGCGGATTTTGGCGGCAGGATGCCCCTTGGCAAGATCGGCGGCATGGGCGGCGATCTTGTAGGTGATGACGCCGGTCTTGACGTCGTCGCGGTCGGGGAGGCCGAGATGTTCCTTCGGCGTGACATAGCAGAGCATCGCCGTGCCGAACCAGCCGATCATGGCTGCACCAATGCCGGAGGTGATGTGATCGTAGCCGGGCGCAATGTCGGTGGTGAGCGGTCCAAGCGTGTAAAAGGGGGCCTCGCCGCAGACGGCAAGCTGCTTGTCCATGTTCTCCTTGATCTTGTGCATCGGCACGTGGCCAGGACCTTCGATCATCACCTGGCAATCCTTGGCCCAGGCGATCTGGGTCAGTTCGCCAAGCGTCTCCAGTTCGGCGAATTGCGCGGCATCGTTGGCGTCGGCGATGGAGCCGGGGCGCAGGCCGTCGCCGAGCGAGAAGGCAACGTCATAGGCGCGGCAGATGTCGCAGATTTCCTCGAAATGCTCGAAGAGAAAGCTTTCCCTGTGGTGATGCAGGCACCATTTGGCCATGATCGACCCGCCGCGGCTGACGATGCCGGTGACGCGATTGACGGTCAGCGGAATGTAGGGCAGCCGGACGCCGGCATGGATGGTGAAATAGTCGACGCCCTGTTCGGCCTGCTCGATCAGCGTGTCGCGATAGACCTCCCAGGTTAGGTCTTCGGCGATGCCGCTCACCTTCTCCAGCGCCTGGTAGAGCGGCACGGTGCCGATCGGAACCGGCGAGTTGCGGATGATCCATTCGCGAATGTTGTGGATATTGCGGCCGGTGGACAGGTCCATCACCGTGTCGGCGCCCCAGCGGATCGCCCACACCATCTTTTCGACCTCCTCGGCCATGGAAGAGGTGACTGCGGAATTGCCGATATTGGCGTTGATCTTGACCAGGAAATTGCGGCCGATGATCATCGGTTCGCTTTCGGGATGATTGATGTTGGAGGGGATGATGGCACGACCGCGCGCCACCTCGTCGCGCACGAACTCCGGCGTGACATAATCGGGAATCGCTGCGCCAAAACTGTCACCGTCGCGCTCCAGCGCGGCGTACGCCCTCTCGCGGCCGAGGTTTTCGCGAATGGCGACGAACTCCATTTCGGGAGTGATGATGCCGGCGCGTGCATAGGCAAGTTGCGTGACGGCCCTGCCGCCCTCAGCCTTCAAGGGCTGGTTGCGCACCGGAAACTCCGGCGTCAGCCGGTTGCCGGAGACAAAGCCGTTGTCTTCCGGCTTGATGACACGGCCCTCGTAGCGCTCGACATCGCCACGCGCGACGATCCAGCCTTCGCGAAGGCGCTCAAGCCCTCCTTCGATATCGGTTTTGACGTTAGCGTCGGTGTAGGGGCCGGAAGGATCATAGACCGTTACGGGTGGCTCGCCTGCACTCGGATGCACCGAAATCTCGCGCAGCGGCACGCGCAGTTCGGGATGGATGATTCCCGGTTTGTGGATTTTTCGCGAAGCCGGCAGTTCGCCAACGGTCACGGTTGGGGTCAAGGCATTCATATGGACCTCCTTTGCTTGGTCGCATTGGAGACCCAGTCCTATGCCGAAAGGAGGATAGAGAGGCTTCGCCTGCTGAATCCGGGAATCTGCCCGGGATGATTCTGCCTGGGTCTGCGACCCGCGAAGCTTCCGCACCGTCCCTACGCCAGTATGAACTGGATCAGGTTCAACGGGTCACTGCGCTGCGAAAGCCAGCAGTATCTCAGCCCCTTGTCGGGACTCCCCTGGTGAGGGTCAAGGGTGGATGAATGTGCCGGGAGTTGTCAACCGTTGAATTGCTCTGAATTGTGCAGTTCTTCCGACGATCCGGATTTCCCGGCTGACGCGCTGACTGGAACAAGGCGGCTTTTCAGCTTTCGAAGTGCCCGCTCATCGAGGCCCATGCCTGCAAGATAGTGGAATGTGCCACCATGATTTTCGTTAAGGTGGCTGAGCGTCGCGCGCATCGTTTCGGGGGGGCAGGCAAGGAAGCTTTCCACCAGATGCGGGTCTGTGCCGCGTGTGAGAGCCTGTGCACGCAGGCGCTCGATAAGCGGTGCGGCGATCGAAGTCGTCAATGCATAATCGGCTATGATCGTGTCGTCTTCGACCCCCGCGAGCGACAGCAATAGGGCCGCGATGATGCCGGTCCGGTCTTTGCCCGCACTGCAATGAAAGAGCACGATGCCCTCGTCAGCCTCGGCGATGGCAGTCAGTACAGTGGCGATCGGCTCCCGGCATTGATCGATGGCATCGCGATAGCGAGCCGCCATGTCGAACAGTGCACCATTCGATTCGCGCACGGCATCTATAGGCGAAAGGGCGCCAAAGAGCGGAATGTTGCGATATTGGATGATGGCATGCGATGCGAATGGATTGGGCTCGATCGCAAGCTCGTGGACGCTACGCAGGTCGATGACGGTGCGCAGCCCTTCATTGACCAGAACGCTCATGTCGTTCTCGTTCAAGAGGTGCAGACCGTCGCCGCGAAGGAGCGCGCGCCATCTCGTCTCGCCGTCATCCTTTGTGGCATAACCGCCAAGATCACGAACATTATGTGCGCCGGCGAGGCGAATGAGGCGGGCAGGGGAATTGGTCATCAACGCAGTCCCGATTTCATGAAGGATTCGATCACCTGCCGCTGGAGAATAAGGTAGATGACGAGGATGGGCAGGCTGGCAAGCGTCGAAGCAGCCATTAGTGGTCCCCAGAGATTTCCTTCCTGGGTCATGAACATCTGCAGACCGATCTGGACCACCGAATTTTCGATGCTGCGCGACAGAAGCAGTGGCCAGAAATACTCGTTCCATGCCGAGATAAAGGCAAGGATGACGAGGGAAGCAAGGGAGGCGCGCATATTGGGCACGACGATCTCCCACAGGATACGCAAGTGGCTCGCCCCATCCATACGCGCTGCCTCGATCACTTCGGTCGGAAACGACTTCATGGCATGGTAGAGCATCAGCACGGCGAAGGCCGCCGCCGCATGCGGCACCACCAGACCTGTCAATGTGTCAAGCAGCCCAAGCCGGGAGGCAAGCACGTAATTCGGGATCATCGTCACCTGGAACGGAACCAGCCAGGACAGTGCGATCACGCCATAGACCAACCCCGAGAACCGGAAGCGCCAGCGCACCAGCGCATAGGCCGCAAGCAGCCCGGTCAGAACCTGGAACGCCGCCGTTGCGGCAGACACGATTGTCGTATTGGCCAGCATCCGCAGCATCGGAATCTGGGTCAGCACGAAGCTGTAGTTTTCGAGCGAAGGCGAGAGCGGCCAGAGCGTTGTCGAGAAAATTTCGTTTTCCGGCTTCAGCGAGGAGGCGACCATCCAGTAGACCGGAAAAATCGCAATCACGACGAGAAGGATCATTGTTCCATGGACGGCGATCGACCCGACGGAAATCGTCCGGCGAACGGTCGTTTGCCGGGAAACATCCAGGCGGGTAGTGGAAAAGTCCTGGCTAATTGTCATAGACGGCGCGCCTCTGCATGAGCCTCAGACAAACGAAGGCGATCGCGGAAAAGCCCGCGAAGGCGATCATACCGGCGGCCGAACTCCAGCCGACCGACAGGCTGCCGAAGCCATAGTCCCAAAGCAGGTAAAAGATGTTGGTAGTCGATTTCAGCGGGCCGCCATGGGTCAGCACGTTGATATAGGTGAAGCTCCATTGCGCACCGAACAGGATGGTCATCATCGACAAGAGCAGGATGGTCGGCGACAGCAATGGCAGGCGGATATCGCGGATGATCTGCCAGCGCGTCGCGCCGTCCATACGGGCAGCCTCTACATAACTCGGATTGATGCTGGCATTGGCGGCCGAAAACAGCAGCGTCGAAAAACCGATCAGCTTCCATCCCGTTATCCAGATCAGAGTGCCGAGCGCATATTTCGGGTCCTGCAGGAAGCCGATTTTCGACAGGCCGAGACCGACGAGTGCATGGTTGACGAGACCGTGATCTTCATTGAGCAGCCAGCGCCACACGATCGCGGCGACCACCGGCGCGATGATCATCGGCACGAAAATCAACGTACGGTAGAGGTTGCGCAGCGGCCCTTTCAGGTCCTGAGTGAAGATCGCCACCGCAAGCGGAATGATGACGGACATCGGAAACAGGCCGATGATATAGATCGCCGTGTTCCATAGCGCGCGCTGCATCTCCGGCAGGATGAACAGTCGCCGGTAATTTTCGAGGCCAACGAAGGCCTTTGGTGCGGTCGGCAGCATGTTCCATTGGTAGAACGAGAGCTGGAACGCCTCGAAGAGCGGAACGTAAATCCAGATGATCAGTGTCACGAGTACGGGCGCGAGGTAGAGCCAGGGCGCAATCCGGGGGTCGGTAAAAAGCCGCTTCAACAGCGAGCGTCGGCCCCCTGCGTAGGAGCCCGCGTCGGAATACGCAGCTACGGTAAAACTCATGGCTATCGACCTCGAACTGGCGGACGCGGGCGAGTTGGCCCGCATCCTGTTATCTGCTGGTTATTGCGGCATCAGGCTTTGCGCATCCGCCTGCGCCTGTTTCAGAACGGCTTCTGCATCCGCTTCGCCGAAGATCGCTTCACGAACGCCGTCCATCATGATCTTTTCGACCTGCCGGTAGTTCGGACCGGGGAAAGCGACATTGGCCGTCAGCCGAGAGAGTTGTTCCAGGTTCGGGCGGATCATCGGATTGGCCCTCACCCACTCGCCGAGATATTGGGGATCGTCGACGATATCGAGCCGAAGCGGCAGATAGCCGATCTTAGAGGTGATGATCGTGTAAGCGTGCTTCGAAGTCAGGAACTTCAGGAGTTCATAGGCCGCGCGCTGCTTGGCCGGATCCTTGCTGAAGACGTAGAGTGCGCTGCCTGAGTTGGTCGGCCGCGTCGGCTTGTCGCCGAAGGACGGCATAGCGGTGACGCGCAGATCGAAATTGTCCTTGGCTGATTTCGACAGGCTGTTCTGCACAGCGCTGGTGTAGAGAAACATGCCGAGATTGCCGCTCGCCATCGTGTCCATGTGGCTGCCGACATCGATGCGGGCATGGGCGCCGCTGTCGACCATGTCGCGCAGCATCTTCACGGCTTCCAGCGCACCGCCGTCGGCGAAGGTGAGCGTGTTGCCGTCGCGGACATTTCCGCCATTCGACATTTCGATGGCCTGATAAACGAAGGTGCCGTCCACCGGACCGTAGGCGCCGGGGAAGAAGCCGTTTTTGCCGGTCTTCTGGTTGATCGCCTCGCCAGCGGCCTTGACGTCCGCCCATGTCTTCGGTGGCTGATCTGGGTCGAGCCCTGCCTGACGGAAGAGGTCTGCATTGTAATAGAGGATCGGCGTGGAAAAGGTGTAGGCGAGCCCATAGGTTTTGCCGTCGAACTTGCCGAGTTCCAGGCCCTGCGGGATCATTCCGGAGAGATGCTCGGAGAGTTCTTTAGCCGGCACCATATCTTCAAGGGCGTTCGCGCCGAGATCGTTGGCGATGTAGATCAAGTCGCGGAAAACAAGCTGGGCGACATCCGGCTGCTGACCCGCGACGATGTCGGCCTGGACCCGTGACAGAATCTCATTCGAAGGCACCGGAATGCCCTCGACCTTGATGTTCGGATTGGCATCCATGAACTCCTTGAGGAGTTCGCGCGTGGCATCGGCCCCAGCACTCGCCGATGCCAGATTGTAGTTGTAGAAGGTGATGGTGACCGGCTTGTCGACGGTTTCGGCCATCTGCGCCTGTGCCAGACCAGCCGGAATGGCGAGGCCCGTTCCGACGGCAAGCATCAGCTTAAGGCATTCTCTTCTAAGCATCGTGATCGTCCTTTGTGATCGGATATGGCCTGTCACTCTGCGGCGAGTGTCTCGCCTTCATTCAGCTTGCGCAGGAAATCGAGGGGATAGCGGTTGAGTTCGGCGCGGTCCGAAGGCAGCGGCACGAAACTTACCGTCAGGCCGGAATCGCGAATGGTGCCGATGGCGAAAGAGGCGCCATTGACCATGCGCAGCACGTCCTTCTGCAGGATGTCGGTGGCGGCGTGCTGACCCATACCAATGACGACCGGGATGCCGTGCCAAACTGAAACGCGGTCGTAGTGAACATGCCCGCTGAGAAGGCCGACGACATTGCGACCTTTCAGGATATCGGCGAGGCGCTGCGTGTCCTCGACCCGGATCGAGCGCCACGGCGCGAATTCATTTTCGTTGCCGATTGCCGGCGCATGATGCGAGACGATCAGTTTGGGCAGCCCGGGATTCGTCACGATAACCTGTTCCAGCCAGGCGAATTGTTCCGGCTCGATATTGCCACCGATCTGCCCGGGAATGGACGAATCCAGCGCGATGACATGCACGCCGTCAATGACGCGATCATGGAAATAGGGGGCGGAAGAATGCTCTCCCTGCTCCAGGAAACCCTCATAAAAACCTTCACGCGTGTCGTGATTGCCGAGCGCGTAGAGGACTGGAATGTCCAGCGCGCCCATGATCCGCTTTAGTTCGCCGAAGCTCTCGATATCGCCACGGTTGGTCAGATCGCCGCTGGCGACGATGAAACTCGGCTTTGGCGAGATCGTTGCGACCATCTCCAGGATTGTCTCCAGCGTCGCTGTCGTGTCGCTGAAGAGATGCGGGTCCTCATAGCCCGGCCGTCCGATATGCAGGTCGGTCAGATGGACAAAAGTTGTTTCGCGTTCCATCGAGAATCTCCGTTGAGTGTTTCGGGAAGGTTGATGACATGCGGATCGACGCGCTTGCCGTCGCTCACGCGGAAGAGGTGGATTGCGCGGGCCGGAATCGAGACTGCGAAAGGATCTGTCGGAAGTGGACTGTCTGCCGGCCGCACCATGGTCACGCGCTGGCTGGCAGCCACGCCGTGAATGTGGAGCTCGGTGCCCAGGTCTTCCTGCATTTCGATATCGAAGGGCAGGCCGCCCAAAGCCTTGAAATCGCTGATTTGTAGGGCCGCAGGCCTTATTCCGATGACGATCTCCGTGTTCGGCGCCAGCTCCCAAAAGGCATCGGCACACAGTAGAAGACCATTATTTGCCACGGCGCGGCCCTCGGCGCCGATCCGGCCAGGAATGAAATTCATCGGCGGCGAACCAAGAAAATCCGCCACGAAACGCGTGGCCGGGCGATGGTATATGTCTGTCGGCGCTCCGACCTGTTCGATCAGGCCGCCATTCATCACCACGAGCTTGTCGGCAAGCGTCATCGCCTCCATCTGATCGTGGGTCACGAAAATGCTCGTGGTTTTCAGTTCGCGATGGAGCCGCTTGATCTCAAGCCGCATCTGGATTCTGAGTTTTGCGTCGAGATTCGATAGGGGTTCGTCGAAGAGGAAGACGCGCGGCGCGCGGATCATGGCGCGACCCATCGCAACGCGCTGACGCTGTCCACCGGACAATTGTCCTGGACGGCGATCGAGCAGGCCCTGCAATCCGAGCATGGCGGCGACGTCGGCAACGCGGGCGTGGCGCTCGAGTTTGGAAACACCTGCGACCTTCGGCGCATAGCCGATGTTTTCTGCAACCGTCATATGCGGATAAAGCGCATAGTTCTGGAACACCATGGCGCAGCCGCGTCCGCCGGGTTCAACCTGGTTGACGATCGTGTCACCGATGGAGATCGTGCCGGATGTTATGTCCTCAAGACCGGCGATCATGCGCAGCAGCGTCGACTTTCCGCAGCCCGAAGGGCCAAGAATGACGACGAATTCGCCCGGTTCGATCGACAGGTTGACGCCGCGTACTGCGGGCGTCTTTCCGTAGATCTTGTGGAGGGCCGAAATCTCGATGCCGTCCATGGGAGTGAGCTCCTTCGACAATCGCCAACATTCTGGCGTCTCGATAGAGGCCACCCATTTCCGTCTCATGACAGTTTTCGAACAATGTTCTAATGGGGCTGCCACCAACACGCCGGCCGACCACCGGAATGCCGGTACCGGCGGCAGATCAGGAACGGGCGGTGCGACGAAACATCGGCGCAATCACCTCAACCATGCGCCGGATTGCCTCGCCGGGATCGTTGAGATCGATCGTATGGTTGGTCAGCACTTCCGTGCGTAGGCGGCTGTGGATGACCTGCGAACGGATGCCAAGAGCACAACTGATGCGCCAGCCGACTTCCGCCTCGTCCAGCCAAGGCGCAATCCGCCGGAGGTAAGGGACGAATGCCATGTGATGCTCTACGCCCTCGACGATTGTGCGGTAGAGTTCCGGGTCGCGGCTGCGTTGGGCCATATGCGTGAAATGGGTCAGCACGGCATAACTGGATGCGGGGTCGAGACTCCAGCGCACGGAAGGACCGATCAGGGCAGCGATGACTTCTTCGAGATCGGGCGGTGCCGGCATGCGCCGCGCCACAGCCTTTTGCAGAAGGACAAGACGTTCGGCATTCAATCGCCGATAGACGCGGTGTGCCACTGCTATGATGAGCTTTTCCTGCGAGCCGAAATGATAGCTTATGGCCGATGGATTGGCATTGGCTTCGCCGGCGACCCGCCTGACCGTGACGTCTTCCAACGCTGCAACCTCGCAAAGCACATGCTCGCATGCGTCGAGAAGCTTCAGCGCGGTCGGGTTGGCCGTAGAGAGCATTGCGTCACACGCGATCAGGAAATGTGAGCGATGATTGTCTGCCCCGCACATGAAGCTGGCATGACATGTATCGCATCCATGGTCGGATACCGTCAGTGGGCCGACTGTTTTGTTCAGAGGTTCTTAACCATAGGTCCGGCATCTTTCTTCGAGCGCTGTGTATTGAGTGCGCATTTCAGCACCGGTCGACGAGCAATGTTCGTGGACTGGTGCTGATCGAAAGATCGGAACGATGAACTACGAATCCCCTTACGATTGGACCGGCACCAGGGTGCGCCGACACAGGCGTCTCCAGATCGCCGCGTGGGTTTTGATCACGATCGCAATATTGGGTGCAGTTCTTGCGGCCGGAATGCTGCTCTAAAAGCGTCCGAAAGGAATGGGCTTCGAGCCTACAATTTGGCGCCATAGTGGTAGCGAATACTGATAAATTTTATCAGCAGTCATTAAAATTCTAATCTTATCTTATTGATTTTGCTAATTTTTCGTTGAGCAGAATCACGCACGCTCCATTCGTGCCTCTCCCTTGAGGCGCTCTCTTGGAGCCCAATATGAAACAGCGCTTTGAACTTGTCCTGGAGCCAACCGACCTATGGACCGTCTGGGACAACGAACTGGATGAGCCGGTTGTTTTCGCCGATCGGCTTCTTGCTGGATTGAGCAAGAGCGAGGCCGAAGCCGCCCGTCAAATCCTTCTGGAGGTCAAAAAGAACCGGAAGAAGGAAAAGCCGGCTGACGCAGCCTGATTAGGTCACGCCAGGAAAGCTCCTTCAACCCTTCACGCCGGAACCGACGATGCTGTCGACGAAGAAGCGTTGCAGGAAGACGAACAGGACGAGAGGCGGCAGGACAGCAAGCGTCGCCCCGGCCATGACCAGCCCGGTGTTCATGGCGCCGCGGTTGTAGCTCAGGAGTCGGCTCAGGCTGATGACGATCGGATACTGATCGCTGGCTCCCTGAAGCACCGTCAAAGGCCAGAGATAACTATTCCAGTGATAGACGAAGGCAAACATCGCCAGCGCCGCGATCGCCGGGATCACGCTCGGCGCCACGATGCTGAAGAGTATGCGCAGTTCAGATGCGCCATCGACGCGTGCGGCATCGATCAGGTCGTCGGGAACGCCGGCAATGAACTGACGCATCAGGAAGATGCCGAATGCATTGGCGAGGTTAGGCATTATCACGCCGGCCAAACTGGCGTTCAATCCGAGCGAACCGACGATTCGATAGAGCGGGATGAGCGTCACGATGGGCGGCAGGAACATCGTTGCGATCAGCAGTGCAAAGAGAAGGTTGTTGCCCCGAAAACGGTATTTGGCGAAGGCATAGCCCGCCATCAGGCTGGTCAGCAGGATGCCGGCGGTCGTCACCGCAGCAATGACGAGCGAGTTCCACATCGAACGGCCGACATTGATGACGCCGGCAACCTTGTTATAGGCATCAAGGCTCGGCGTGCGCGGCAACCAGACGGGCGGCACCTGCATGGTTTCGGCGGTCGTCTTGAAGCTTGAAAGCACCATCCAGACAAGCGGAAAGGCCGATGCGACGACCACAACCAGCATCAGCGTCGCGACGATCGCGTCGCCGCCCGTAGGCCGCACCCTGCGGAAAATCAGTCCCCGCGTCGGCGCTTGATTGGTCGTAGCACTCATTCTTCGTCTTTCCGTCTGGCGAATGCGAACAGCGCAAAAATCACCACGATCAGCGACAGCATCAACGTCACCGCCATGGCAGACCCCAAGCCGCCTTGCGCGCGTTCGATGCCGACGCGGCGGATATGGTAGGTAAGGACATTGGTCGAGCCGACTGGTCCGCCCTGCGTGATGAGCGCCACCGGTTCGAACACCTGCACGGCATTGATGATAGCGATCACCGCGCTGAACAGCAGTGTGCGGTGTAACAGCGGCAAGGTGATCGCATAAAATTGCTGATGCGGTTGTGCGCCATCGATCCGGGCCGCCTCATAGATGCTTTGGGGAATCTGCGTCAGGCCTGCGATGACCAGAACTGTGAAGTAGCCGACCTGCTGCCAGACATTGAGGAAGACGATGGATATCAATGCGGTGCCGGGCGAGGAAAGCCATGGCTGCGGCCCGATTCCGATCCAGCCGAGCATCTGGTTGAACGGGCCTTCGCTCGGCGAATAGAGCTTCGACCAGACCAGGGCTACCGCGATCATCGGCACCATATAGGTCGAGAACAGAACGGCGCGCAGGAAATTGCCGCCGGCAACGTTGCGCTGGTAAACGAGCAGCCCGAGCGCGACGGAAAGCGGCAGGATCAGTACGACGGACAAGGCCGTGTAGATTGCCGTGTTGACGAAGGCGCCCTTGAAATCGCGGCCGATCGAGGTCGGGCCGAAAATCTCGAGGAAATTGTCGAGCCCGATGAAGCGCGCGGTCTGAAAACCGGTTTGCGTCGACCAGTCCTGCAATGACAGCCAGATCGTGAGCGCCATCGGCAGCAGAATGAATATGCCGATAAGCGAAACGGCCGGGGTGAGCATCACCCACACGGAGCCGCGATAGGAAGTCGTCATGAAGTTGCCTTGTAGATGCTGCGGGAGCCATTTGTGACCGGCTCCCGCTTGCTCGGTCCGACCGGTTATTTCGCGGCGCGTTCCAAAATGGAAACGGCGTCGGTCTGTGCGTTCGTCTGCGCGTCCTTGGCCGTAACCTGACCGTATTGCAGCGCCTCGATCGTCTGCTGCAGGGATTCGCTGAATTCCTGGCCGCCGAGCACCACCGGGAATGGCTTGGCATCGGCCAGCACGCTGACATAGCCGGAGAGGAATTCAGAGCCGAGCTTATCCTTGAACGCATCCACGTCGGAAGTGCGCGAGGGCAGGATGCCCATCGACATCAGGATGTTGGCCATTGCCGATGAGCCGTTCGGTCCCGATTTCGCGCCGTTCAGCCAGGCAAGGAAATCCCAGGCCGCTTTTTGCTCGGCCTCACCGGCACCGGCATTGATCACCGTCATCCACGAATATGAGATGGAACGCGGTTTGTCGCCGCTCGGGCCAACCGGGATGGGCGCGGTGGCGATGTTGGAGAATTTGTCGCCCATGCCCGTCTTCAGTGCGCTTTCCCACCAATTGGCCATGATGATCATGGCGGTCTTGCCGGACACGAAATTGTCGAGAAATGGCCCGGTCGTATTCGCGTCGGCGGTGGCCATTGCCGGATCGCTGGACCCGGCCTTGATCAGATCGTCGTAGAGCTGGAACGTCTCACCGGCTGCCTTGCTGTCGAGCATCGGCTTGCCGCCGGTGACGAGATCGCCGCCATTGGAGACGAGCAGCGAGGAGAACGGGTGCACGACGCCTGCGGCCCAGGAGTTGATCATGCCGAAACCCTGCTGGCCGGCGTCCTTCTTGGTCAGCTTGGCGGCGGTGTCCTTGAATTCGTCCCAGGTCTTGGGCGGGCCTGAAATGCCGGCCTCTGCGAACAGCGCCTTGTTATAGTTGAGCGCGTAAACGTCGATCTCGTTGGGGATGCCGTAAAGCGTGCCGCCAACGCTTGCCGCCGATACGACACCCGCCGGCCAGGCGCCTTTCACCTCGGTTGCAATCGCATCGGGCGCAGGCGCCACCAGCTTGTCGCGCGCGAGCTCGGGCAGCCACAGATCATAGATGCCGGCGATGGTCGCGCCGTCCGCGCCGCCTCCTTGTGAGCGCAGCGTCGTGAGGAGATCGCCGAACGGCACGGCTCTAACCGTTACCGACACGTCGGGATTGGTCTTGGCGTACTCCTTCGCCGCCTCTTCCAGAAGGGCAACGGTCTCTGGTGCCCAATGGGTGAGGTATGAGATTTTCACCGCCTCGGCAAAAGCCGTCGTCGGCAGCGCCATGATTCCTGCCGCGAGCGCGTATTTGATCGTCCAGACGCGTTTCATGAAATAGGTCCTCCAACTGATCTGATTATGTTCCCGGGTAGCATTATTTGGCAAGAGGTTATAACGTCATACTCATATCTGCAAGGCTGGCGCTCGGACGATCTTCAGCAGTCAATGATGGAATGGCAGAAAACTGATCCGAGTGTTTTTTGATTTTGAAAACCCGGTTGAACTCCCGGTTTCGGCCGTCCAAATCGCCTTGCCTGCAAGTCCTTATGACGTTATAACAACATGATCTACATGGACGCACAAGACCCGCGCGGCAGGATGGGAGATCGCATCATTGGAAGTCAGGCCGCTCATGAGGGCACGGTTTCATACCGTAGCGTGCGATGAGACCTAGCCAATGAAGGTCCTTGCCATCGATCTTGGCGGAACGCAGCTGCGCGCGGCGATCTCCAATGGCGAGCCCGCATCGCTGCGCGACCTCACTAGGGAGCCGGCACCGGCCAGCCTCACCGATTTCACCGATCGCCTCACGGCGTTGCGGGCGGCAGCCGGCGATGTGACGGCAATCGGCCTTGCCGTGCCGGGTCTGGTTGAGAATACGCAATGTCGCTGGATTCCCAATCTACCCTATCTTGACGGTCTCGACATCGCGACACTATTCCCGGATTTGCAGATCGGACTCGGCAACGATGCCCAGATATCCCTGCTGGCTGAAGCTCAAGCCGGTGCGGCACGCGGTAATTCCGACGCGATCCTGTTGGCGATTGGCACCGGCATCGGCTCAGCGGTTCTCGCCAATGGCCGGATCGTCGCCGGTGCGCGGGGTGGTGCCTGCTCCTTCGGTTGGGCCTGCGCCGACATGGACGATCCCGGCGAGGACCGCAGCGGCTGGCTCGAACGCAAGGCGGCGGGCCGGGCGCTTGATGACATTGCCATTCGTCTGGGCAAGGCGAATGGCGCTGAGTTGATTGCTGCGGCGCGCGAAGGTGACCCGGCTGCGATTGCAGCCTTACAAAAGCCGGTTCAAAGCCTGGGTACGGCGCTGGCCGGCGCCGTCGCGCTGCTCGATCCGGAGGTTATTCTGATCGCCGGTGGAGTTTCCGCGGCACTCGATGTGCTAGCCCAACCGGTACTTGACGCGATGCGGCGGCAGCTTCCGGCGCATTTGCGTCCGATAGAGATCAGGGCCGGAACCTTCGGCGCACGCGCAGGAATAGTCGGCGCAGCACTTGCCGGCGCGGCCGGACAAAACTGGAGACAGATACGATGAGCCAGGCTACCTATTCCCAACCCGATCGCCGTCGACCCGAACCGCTCTGGTATCAGGTGGAGGAGGCCATCCGCGCCCTCGTCAAGAGCGGCGAGTGGCCCACCGGCTGCCAGATTCCCGCCGAGCCCCGCCTAGGCACCATGTTTGGCGTCAGCCGCATAACGCTGCGCCATGCGCTGCGCAATCTTGAGGAGCATGGCCTTCTGCGTCGCGAACGTGGCCGTGGCACCTTCGTGCGAAGTACAAAGCTGGTTGCCGGCACGCGTGAGCTGACAAGCTTTACGCAGGAGATGGGCAATCTCGGCCTGGTCGTCGGCTCGCGCCTGCTCGACTTCGGCCTGACCACAGCGGACGCCGCGGCGGCCGCTGCCCTGGAAATCGAGGAAGGTGAACCGGTCGTGCGCATCCGGCGCCTTCGCCTTGGCAACGACGCGCCCATCGGCATCCAGACGGCGCAGCTTCCTGTGGCGCGGGTGCCTGATTTTCTCGAACCCGGCCCACCTGAAGGTTCGCTCTATGAGGCTCTCAGCAGACGCTACGGCATCAACCCGGTGGAGGCGCGAGAAATCTATCGCGTGGCTTCGGTGGGCGCCGAGGATGCCGCACTGCTGGACCTGCCTGCCGGAACCCCGGCCTTCGTCGTAGAGCGCATCACCACCGACGAGCGCGGCCCGTTCGAGTTCACCGTCTCGGTCATGCGCGGCGATCGATACGAAATCCGTTCGACGCTGCGTTCCTAACAATCACCAACAGGAGAATTATTGTGTCCGACCTCTATATTGGCCGTCTGGCTGCCCTGATCGAACAGGCTTCGAAAACCAATGCCGAAGCGTTCGAAACCGCCTCCGGCCGCTTCGCCGACACGCTTGCCGGCGGTGGCCTGGTCCATCTCTACGGCTCGGGTCATTCGGTTCTGCCCTGCCAGGAAGCCTTTCCGCGCTACGGCACCTATGTCGGCTTCAACCCGCTGACCGACCCCCGTGTCATGTGGCACAATGTGCTCGGCGCCGGCGGCGTGCGGGAACTGCTGTGGCTTGAGCGCACCGAAAACTACGCCGAGAAATTCCTCGATCATCAGCCGCTCAACGAAGGCGACAGTATCATCATCTTCGGCCACAGCGGCCGCAATGCATCCGGTATTGAAACCGCGCTCTATGCCAAGAAGCGCGGCATCTTCGTCGTGGCGATCACTAGCAAAAACAATCTCGACAAGCCGGCCACGCACTCCTCGGGCAAGCGGCTGGCGGACGCCGCCGACCTCGTCATCGACACCTGTTCTCCGATCGAGGATGCCATAGTGCCGGTCGAAGGCTGGAGCCGTCCGGTGTCGGGTTCTTCGACCGTTCTGGCTATGATCATGACGCATGAGCTGATTGCCCGCACCGCGCAGAACCTTGCCGACCGCGGCATCGAGCTTCCGACCTTCGCTTCGCCGACCATTGCCGGCGTGACGCTGCACGATACCGACGTCATCTACGGCGTTTACCGCGAGCGCATGCTCGAGGCGCAGAAGAAGCATCTTCCAGCCTTCCAGGCGAAGATGCGCGGCGAGAAGTAAAAGTTTCGGGCGGCGGTGCAGGCCGCCGCCCGAATTCTTCCTGGGGAGCCGAACCATATGGCCTCGATTGAACTGCGCAGCCTGAAGAAATCCTTTGGTGCAGTCGACATCATCCACAATCTCGACCTCAAGATCGGCGACGGCGAATTCGTTGCTCTGGTCGGGCCGTCCGGCTGCGGCAAGTCGACCTTGCTGCGCATGATCGCGGGCCTTGAAATGGCAACAGCGGGCGACATCCTGATCGGCGACAAGCTCGTCAATGACCTCAACCCGCGCGAGCGCAACATTGCCATGGTGTTCTAGAGCTACGCGCTATACCCGCATATGACGGTCGCGCAGAACATGGCTTTCAATCTCAAACTGTCCGGCAAGTCGAAGGCCGAAATCAAGGCACGCGTCGATGAGGCGGCGCGCATGCTCGATCTGACCGCGCTGCTCGACCGCCGCCCAGCCCAGCTTTCCGGCGGACAGCGCCAGCGCGTCGCCATGGGCCGTGCCGTTGTGCGCAACCCTGCAATCTTTCTGTTCGACGAACCATTGTCGAACCTCGATGCCAAGCTCCGCGTCCAGATGCGTGCCGAGATCAAGTCGCTGCATCAGAAGGTGGCGACGACTTCGCTCTATGTCACCCACGACCAGCTCGAAGCCATGACGCTTGCCGATCGCATCGTCGTTTTGAATGGGGGGCGTATCGAACAGCAAGGCAGCCCGCTCGATCTCTATCGCAACCCGGCAAATCTTTTCATGGCGGGCTTTATTGGTTCGCCAGCCATGAATTTCCTCGAGGCGACAGCCGTTTCAACCCCGAAAGGATTGGCCGCGAAGCTGGCCGCCGGCAATTTGCTGCCGCTTGCAACAGCTTCTGCGGCGCTGAAGGAAGGGCAGGCGCTGACGGTCGGCATTCGACCCGAGCACCTGACGCCCGTTCGTGAAGGCGGTCTCCTCTCCGGTGCGACCCGTATTGTTGAGCCGACCGGCGCACAGACCCATGTGATCTTCAACTATGCCGGGCAAGACGTCGTGGCGGTCGTGGATGGCATGCATGACGCAGCCGTGGGGCGACGGTTCGACGTATCGGCAACAGCAGGCCAGATATATGTTTTCGACAGGCAATCCGGCATTCGGCTTGGTCACTGACAAGGTCACATGATGACGTCTGTAGCTTAGGCTAATTTACAACTTGACCGAGCAAGCATGATTGTCGCGACAACGCCGACGATCTTTCGCGCGTAAAGAAAGCGTTTATCTTTCCCGCGTGCGGATATTTGCACGCGCTTCCGTGGTTATGCTATTTCTACCTTCACCTTAAGGTGAAGCGATGCGGAATTTATACCGTTTATGGAACCGGCTCTTACGTCCAAAGACTTGGGGAGTCGGGGCGAAGACGGACGGTTTTTCCTTAGGCGACCCTCTCTCGGTGAGCGAAGCGCGCCTCGCGGATCATTTGACGAACACCACTGACATCGTTTCATTCTATGACCGCGACTTCCGCCTGACCCATTACACCACCAAGCTCAAGAGCATCCAGGGTAACGTGGTCGCGGCAGGCGCCGCGGTCTGGGAAGTCTATCCAGGGTTTCTCGACACGAGGCTTCGCGGCGAGCTTGACCGCGTGCTTCATGGCGGCTCTCCGACGACGATCGATCTTCGTGCCTCTGGCGATGAAACGCCGCGATCGGCTTTCGTTTTTGGCGTCGTGAATGGTGTGGGGATCATTGAATCCCGGCAAACCGGGCAGGGCGGACGGACGATTGCCGAAGAGCAGGAACATGTAACGCTCCTTCATCAAGCGACACACGACGTTCTGACCGGCCTGCAGAACCGCCGGCGCTTCAGTGAGCGGCTACAGCAGGCTTTGAGTGCGGTTGATGATTCGCTGGAGAAGGTGGCCCTCCTGCAAATCGACCTCGACGAGTTTAAGGCGGTCAACGACACGCTCGGCCACGGCGCGGGTGATGCCTTGCTCCAACTCGCCGCTGGTCGGATACAGGACACGCTGCGAGATGGCGAATCAGCTTACCGGTACGCGGGCGACGAATTCGCCGTCATCCAGTCGGGAAAGGAGCAGCCTGGCGAAGCTGAACGTCTTGCGGGCGCGCTGATCGACGCGCTCAAGGCGCCATTCGTGATCAACGGCATTCCGGTGTTCATCGGCGCTAGCATTGGCATCGCTTTCGGGCTGGAGCACGGAACCGAAAGCGAGCAGTTGATGAAAGCGGCCGACATTGCGCTCTATGCGGCCAAGAGAGACGGGCGCGGCTGTGCACGGATCTTCAATCGCTCGATGCTGCTTTTGCTTGAACAACGCGAAAATCTGCGACGGAGCCTGCGAATGGCGCTCGAGCGCAATGAGCTTTACCTGGAATATCAGCCTCTCTTCAGCACGCCTTCGTCAGTCGTCGGCTTCGAAGCATTGTTACGCTGGCGTCATCCCGAGATCGGCACAATCCCTCCGGGTGTGTTCATACCGATCGCCGAAGCCGACGGCCTGATGGACGAGATCGGGCGCTGGGTGCTTGAGGAAGCCTGCCGCGAAGCAACGACGTGGCCTTCTTCACTGACGGTTTCGGTAAATTTGTCTCCGGCGCAATTCCTCAGCGGGTCGCTTACCGACAGCGTTGCTCAAGTCATCGATGCCGTCGGGCTGCGTGCCGACCGGCTTGAATTCGAAATAACAGAGACGGTTCTGCTTGAGCAGACGATCGACAATCTCGACACGCTTAACACATTGAACGTGTTGGGTATTCGGATCTCGCTCGACGACTTTGGCACCTACTACTCTTCGTTGAGCTATCTTAAGAACTTCCCCTTCGATACGTTGAAGATTGACCAGTACTTCATAAACGACCTTGAGACCGACCGGAAAAGCCAGACGATAGTCCGGTCCATCATCGGTCTTGCCCATGGACTGGGGATAAGCGTCACCGCCGAAGGCGTCGAGACAAAGGGGCAGGCGCGGTGGCTGAAGAAGGAAGGCTGTGACTGCCTGCAGGGCAATCTGCTGGGACGGCCGATGGGAGGGGAGGCGGCGCGCAATTTCGTCCGGCGCTCGGCGCATATGACGAGCAGCGGAAAGGAGGAGCGAAATCGAGCAGTTTAGACTGCGCCTAGCATGTGAATCTGCAAGACTGCAAACAGCGAGGAATGAAGATGATTGTTGCCTCTCGCGATACCGATTTCGGACCGATGATCCAGGTCGACATGGAAATAAAATCCTTCCTGTCGATGTGGCTGTATTGCGATCAGATATCGTCCTACCTGGCACGAATGGTCAGCCATAACCGCTCCGACTCCGTGCGGCACTCAAACCTCTTCTCTTCCGTGGCGAACGAATTGCTGGAGGTTGCGTTTCGCACGCGCCATCCCGACGGCGAACTGGCATGCAGGGTATCGCGGCAGGGCCGGGTGGACAGGATCGAGTTGACCTTCCCCTGCACGCCCGAAGAACGGCAATTCTACCGGGAAGCGCTGTCGCAGATCGTCGGATCGGAATCCGGGGATCGATACATGAATTCGGTTTCCGGCGACCTTGCGCCGAGCCGCGAAGTCGTTCTCCTGGAACTGGCCGTTGACTACAAAGCGAAGCTCCGGCTCGAGGAAACAGAGGCTGACACGATCAAGCTGGTCGTGGATCTTCCGCTCGAGGACCTGCCCAGTGAACCCGTATGACCTGATTCCGCGCTTTCGAGCGCAATACGACACAAACAATCAGGAGTTTTCCATTTCCGGAGTGGTTCGGCCCCAGTCGATCGACGAGCTTGCGCCCAGCCTGACGCTGCTGAAAGATTCCATTTCCCGTGTGCGTGGCATTCTATATGTGAATATCAGGCGCCTGACGCAGATGAACAACACTGCGTTTCACGCCTTCTCGCGGGTCATCATCGACGCCTGCCGCACTCGGCCCGATCTCAAATTCGTCGTCATCACGTCAAGTGTGGTTGGGTGGACGACGCGAAAGTTCGGCCGATTGCACGGGCTTGAGCCGAACATCACGGTGGAGGAATACGACAGCCAGTTTTATCCCGGGCAGAGTTTCCTTGAAGAAGGTGGCTTCATTCCCATCCTGCGCACGCAGACCAAGATGACGTGGCGCCACGAGCGCAAGATTTTGCCGCGCCACGGCATGCAGCCGGGCATCGTCATGGCTGACATCTGTTGCGGCATCGGCGATTTCGCGGTGCTCGTGCAGAAGGAGTTCCAGCCGGCGCGGATCGTTGCCCTCGACCATTCCAGATCGAGTCTCGACTATGCTCGCAGCGTCGCGGCGGATTTCGACATACGGGGCATTGAGTATACCTATGGTGATGCGTCCGAAATGCTGCTCGAGGATGATCAGTTCGATCTGGTCACCTGCCGGCACTCGCTCCAGATATTCAATCGGCCTGAGCTCATTCTCAAGGAACTCTACCGGATATGCAGGCCAGGCGGGCGCGTCTACATCACCAATGAGAAGAATTCGCACTGCCTCGGCGAACCGCGCGCCGACAGTATCCAATGGACCTACAACGAGGTCGCGAAACTGTTCAAACATTTCGAGATGGATGTCGAACTCGGGCCGAAGAGCCGGCGATATCTGGTGGAGGCGGGTTTCGAGGACATCCGTGTTGAGTCCTTCATGGTCACCAATGGTGATGGCGATCCGCAGGACTTCGCCGACGTCATCACGGCCTGGGAAAACGTCTATGCCGGCGATATGGCGGTACGGCGCGGGGACGATCCAGAGATGATCGAGCGTTTTCGGCAAGGCTTCCAGGATCACATTTTTGCGGCGCTGCATCCGAAGGGTTATGCTGGTTGGCCAATCTGGGTCGCATCGGGGCGTAAGCCGTCATGAACGCAGAAAGTGAGCGGACACCGCGGTTCGGCCTGCGCTCTTTTCGAGCCAAATTCATACTGGTTGTTGGCGGTGCCGTCCTGTTCGACCTGCTGGTGAGCGGCGGGCTGGCGCTGTGGAATGTCCAGAAGCTGTCGCGGGATGCGACGTCCGAAGTCGGCGAAGGCCTGACGCAGGCAAACCAGGAATACATCCTGTCCTATGCCAACTCGACGGCCTCGCGCGTCGATCTCCTGCTCGACAGGGTGTATGGAGATGTCAAGGCCCTGGCTGGTGTTCTGCAAGGCCAGATCGATGATCCGGCAAGGCAGGAGCAGATCGGCGCAAGTCTGGCGCATCAGGCGCCCGCCTCGGTCGATGTTGTTTATGATCCCAAGGGTGAGTGGGCGCAGAACCTTCCGGGCGCGCCATCGGTGGTGAGCGTCTGGGGCTATCTATTGGGGCCTGATCACCGTCCGCTCCCCGCCGTCCAGAACGAAATCGAGGATAGCGCCGTTCTGGATCTCGTCGCGCCGAGCCTGCTTGCCGGCGGATCGTCAAAGCTCCAGATGTATTTCATCGGTCCGAAGGAACGGCCGATCTTCCGGACGGCTCCCTATACGGACCAGGCCCAGACATTTGACCGTCTCTATCCCGGTCACAACAAGGCCGACTTCTGGGAATTCTTCTTTCCCGGAATCTACGGCTCCTGGCAGCAATGGGCTGCCAACCCGGCGTCGCGTCCAGTTGCGGACGATATCACACAAACTGCACCCTATACCGACGCGATCACCGGCAAGCTGATCGTCAGCTTCTTCAGCCCGCTGTGGACGCGTGACCGCACTGGCGTTGCCGGAACGGCGGGGGCCGACATCACGCTCGATCAGCTTGCCGAGATTGTCGAGAGCGTGAAGATCTCAGATACCGGTTTCGGCTTCCTGACCATGTCGAACGGCAATGTGGTAGCCATCAACCCGGCCGGCGAATCGGTCATCGGCCTGAAATCTTCTAGCGACAAGGCTACGCAGGGCGTCACCGGGCTGGAGCGGTCGCTGCGCGGAAGCACGCAGCCTGCCATCGCCTCCCTGCCGCTCGACAGGAACAATGATGGTGCGATTCAGCACATAATGCTCGACCAGCAAGGCGAGAACGTTCCCTACATAGTGGTTCTCAAAAAGCTCAATCCGACGAATCTCTGGAGCTCCGGGCCGGTGAAGCCCGAGACGATGTCAGTGGGTATCGTCGTGCCGGAACGGGAAATCTATGCATCGCTGTTTGCCGCACAGAGCAGCATTTCGCGTGCGACGAACCGTATCCTGCTCTATCAGATCGCGGCAATCGCCCTCTCCCTTCTGATCGTCTTTGCCGCGGTAGCCGGAATCTCGAAGAGAATTACCGCCGGCCTCAGTGCGCTCGCCGGTGCTGCCAAGCGGCTTCAGGCAAAGGACTACTCCGTCCGGGTCAACATTCCAACGCGCGACGAGGTCGGAGAGGCGGGGGCCGCTTTCAACCGTATGGCCGAGCAAATCAGCTTCCATACCGAAAACCTGGAACAATTGGTCGACGACCGAACCAAGGAACTCGAGGGCGCAAACAAGGAAATCTCGGCCCTGAACAATAAGTTGCGCGACGAGAATGTCCGGCTCGGTGCCGAGCTCGCTGTTGCTAGACACATACAGATGATGGTCCTGCCGAAAGCAGGCGAACTCGAAGCGATGCCGCAGGTGGAGATTGCTGCCTATATGCGGCCTGCCGACGAGGTCGGCGGGGACTATTATGACGTTCTGCAGGATGGAGCACACGTCAAGATCGGGATCGGCGACGTGACCGGGCATGGGCTGGAGAGCGGCGTCCTGATGCTGATGGTCCAGTCCGTCGCGCGCGCCTTGCAGGAGACGGGCGAGGGCGATCCGCGGCAGTTCCTGGATCGCCTGAACAGAGCGATCTTCAAGAACATCGAGCGGACGAACACGGACAAGCATCTTTCGCTGGCCTTCCTCGATTTCAGGGATGAACGGGTGACGTTGTCGGGCCAGCACGAAGAGGTTCTGGTCGTGCGAGGCGCTGGCGAGGTCGAGCGCATCGACACGATCGATCTTGGCCTTCCGGTTGGGCTGGAGGAGGATATCAAGCCGTTTATCGCCACACGCGATATCCCCTTCGCCAGCGGCGATGTCATCGTTCTTCATACCGATGGTGTGACCGAGGCAGAGAACATGGAGGGCAAGCTGTTTGGTCTGGACCGCCTCTGCAAGAGCGCAAGCGAACATCACGGTGGCAGCGCGGAGGAGATCAAGACCGGAATCATCGATGATCTGATGGCCTATATCGGAACTCAGAAGATCCACGACGACATAACCCTCGTGATCATGAGGCATAGGTAGATGACAACGCTTTTTGGAACAGCCGACGTTGCAATCGGAATGGGCGGAGGCCTCAGTCGCGTGCGACTTTTCGATGGACCGTTGGAATTGAGTTGGCACCATTGCGCCACGACGTCGGATTTCATTGCCGATCTGTTTGCCGTGCGCTTTCAGGCATCCCGCAATGACTATAGGGAAGTGCGGCACAGCATCGGCTATCTGGTCAATGAACTCATCGAGAATGCGGTTAAGTTTCGCGCTCCGGGTGAGATTATGGTGGAGGCGTCGATGGACGCGGAAACCTTCAAGGTAAAAGTCTCCAATGTCGTCGAAGGTGATGTGGCCTCCGGTTTCCAGGGACTTCTGTCTGAGATAACGGTCGGTGATCCCGGCGATCTTCTCATTCAGCGCATCGAGGCGAACGCCGCCGATCCGGAGATGACTGGTTCGGGCCTTGGGCTTTTGACCTTGATGAGCGACTATGGCGCACGGCTGGCCTGGATTTTCAGCCCGACGGATGAAAATGATCGTATTTGTCTAGAAACTTATGCTTCTATCCCTATCTCGCAAACCCATAATTGAGCGGAACAACGCCACGCCATGGAAATAAAGACAGAAGACTACCGGGTATGGGCTGACGGAAACGATATTTATTTCGACGGCATCATGCGGCTGGCCAGTTCGGCCGAATATGCACCTATTCTGTCGCTGGCGATGAGCGTTCTTGCCGCCGAACCGCCTGCGATAACGCTCAACCTGACGGACCTGCAGTTTCTCAACTCGTCCGGCATCAATCTCCTGGCGAAATTCACCATCGAGGCACGAAAACATCCCGGCGTGCGTCTGACGGTGCGGGGAACGTCGGAGATACCGTGGCAATCGAAATCATTGCCCAATCTCAAGAAACTGCATCCCGATCTGACGCTGTTGGTGGGTTGACTGACGGGGACGCCGTCAGCTCCCCAAAGCCTTTAGCCAGTCTTCGAACGACCCGGCTTTTTCGTGCTCGGCCAAGGAGTTCGAGTGGGCGGGCCGAAGCCAGGCCTCGGCATTGCGCGCTTCGCGGGGGCTATAGCCGAATTCCTTGCTAAACGCCCGGCTGAAATTGGCAGACGAGTTGAAACCGACTGCCTCGGCAATATCGATGATGCGCCGGATATCCACCGGGTCGCTCAGGGCGGCGTGCGCTGCCAGAAGCCGCCGCCTCTGGATGTAGTGCGCGACCCCGCCGCTCGGCTCGAACAATTGATAGAGCCGCGAGCGCGAAACGCCGAGTGCCCGGCACATCACCTCCGGTGTCAGGTCAGGCGCGTCGAGATGGGTCTGGATGTAACGGCGCGCCCGCTCCATCAGCGCCACGCCCGTCAGGTGTTCGAAAGCTGCGTCGTGCTCGGCTGGCGACGAAAGACCGGCAATGATGATATCGCGCGTAGCCTGCACGACGCGGGGCAGATCATCGGCGGCCAGATTCCGCAGCCTTGCTTCGATGCCATTGACGTAGCTGATGAGGAGATTGGCGAAATTGTCCGACAGGACTGAATTGTTCTTCGCATCGAAGGGCGCCGTAGCATCGGTAAACAGATCACGGGGCAAATAGAGGCAGAGGCTTTCGGAGTCCGTCGCGCGTCCGCGAAAGGGATAGCCAAGCGATCTGATCTGGACGCCACCCGGTGGAGCTTCGACGACACGGCCGTTGACCTCTGTCCAGGCCCGCCCAGTGCGCGGCAAGACGACGTTCCAGTGATCGATCGAACTGGATCGAAGCTTCGCGGCGGATCGCACGTAGCTGTGGCCTGGAACGGTCTGTTGCACGATCAGCATGCGGCCAAGGTTCCAGGCGGTGTGGTCGGCCGGGAAGCCGTCGTCGATGGACTTGTTGTCCGGCAGCTTTACGTCCACGAGCGCTGCCACATGCGCCTGCCAAGCCGCAAACTGCTGTGTCGGCTCTAGCTCCCGGGTCGAAAAAACGAGCGGTTCAAGCGCTGGCGGTCCGGGTGAAGCCATTTGCTGCCGATCGTCGCGCGGCCAACGGCGTCTCTCGCGGTGCGGGTGCTCGCTGAGCCCTTCCGACGCGTCGTTTGGTTTAGTCACTTCCCCATCAGGTGGTGCCATATCCGAATCCGGTTATGCCCCAGCCCCAGTTAATTATGTGGCGTAGTTTCTGGATATAGCAAGATGTTCTGCCCAGCCCCGCCGGGCGGGCGCTTTGATCGGCCCCGGGCCGCAAGTTCAGATCATAACGGGTGGGAGCCTTACGCCGGTCGGTCAAGTAGGCAACTCCGTCGTATTAGCTCAAGATATGTATTCCATGACAATATTTTGGATTCGAAGATAACGACATAGTGGCTCCCATTGCATATAAAAACACAAGAAGGCGGAGGAAATGCTTCTTCGAAATTTTTAAAACTTGTCCGAAACCTTCAAGTAAACTGAAGTGCGTAGCGTAAAGAGTAACTGCGTATCTGGGTAGCTGTATTTGTGTAGATCGCAAGCTTAGAAAGCGTATCGATCGAACTACAAGTATAGCAAGGGCATTTGGGGTTAATTATGACAATACTGCGTTCGGTATCGGCGACGTCTGTCGCCGAACCAAGGTCGAGTGATGTCCGCATTTCTCGCCCGGTTCTGGCGCCGCGCCGTGTCCTTGTGACGGGCGGCGCCGGTTTTCTAGGATCACATCTGTGCGACAAGCTGCTTTCGCAAGGACATGAAGTTCTTTGCGTCGACAATTTCCTGACGGGCCGTTTCAGCAACATCGACCACCTCAGAAACAACCGGAACTTCAAGGTTCTCCGCCATGACGTCGCGCAGCCTTTGGCTGCCGAGGTTGACGAGATCTACAACCTGGCCTGCCCGGCTTCGCCGCCGGACTATCAGGCCGACCCAATTCAGACGATGAAAACCAGCGTGCTCGGCGCACTCAACCTGCTTGAGCTGGCAAAGGAACGCGGCATCCGCATCTTTCAGGCTTCCACCTCGGAAGTTTACGGCGATCCGCACGTCCATCCGCAGCCGGAATCGTACTGGGGCAACGTCAATTCGTTCGGTCCGCGCTCCTGCTATGACGAAGGCAAGCGCTGCGCCGAAACGCTGTTCTTCGACTTCCACAAGCAGCATGGTGTCGACATCAGGATCGCCCGCATATTCAACACCTACGGTCCTCGCATGCGTCCCGATGACGGCCGTGTCGTCTCCAACTTTATCGTGCAGGCGCTACAGGGTGAGGACATAACCATCTATGGCGAAGGCTCGCAGACACGTTCGTTCTGCTACGCCGATGATCTTATCGATGGCTTCCTGCGACTCATGACATCGCCGAATGCGCCGGCTGCTCCCGTCAATCTCGGCAATCCAGGCGAATTCACCATTCGCGAGCTTGCCGAGCAGGTGGTCGATCTCACGGGCTCGCGTTCGAAGATCGTCTATCGTCCGCTGCCGGTCGACGATCCGCGCCAGCGCCGTCCCGATATCTCGCTTGCAACAAGCGCACTGGGCTGGTCGCCGAAAGTGGCGCTGACGGTCGGCCTGCAGAAGACCATCCTCTATTTCGATGACCTGCTGACCCGGGAATCGCGGAAGCTCGCGGAGACGGCATGATGTCCACGCACCGCGTTCTGGTGACCGGCGGCGCCGGTTACATCGGCAGTCATACGGCGAAATTGCTCAGCGCGAAGGGCCTGGAGCCTGTCGTCTACGACAATCTGGTGACCGGGAACCGCTCGTCGGTGCGCTGGGGACCGTTCGTTCATGGCGACATTCTCGACACAACGCATCTGGCGCAGACGCTGATGCAATACCAGCCGCAGGCGGTCATCCATTTCGCCGCCTCGGCCTATGTCGGAGAGTCCGTCGAAGATCCTTCGAAATACTATCGGAACAATGTGGCGGGGACGCAGTCGCTTCTGAACGCCTGCCGTCTGGCGAAGGTCGACAAGATCATCTTTTCCTCGAGCTGCGCCACTTATGGCGTGCCGGCGACCCTTCCGATCAAGGAGACGACGCCGCAGGCTCCGATCAATCCTTACGGCAGGACGAAGCTGATCGCCGAGCACATGCTGCAGGACTATGCCGCAGCCTATGGCCAGCGTTACGTCGCCTTACGGTATTTCAACGCCTGCGGTGCCGATCCGGATGGCGAACTCGGTGAATGGCATGATCCCGAAACGCATCTGATCCCGCGCGCGCTGCTTGCGGCGGGCGGCAGAATTGCGCACCTGACTGTCTTCGGCCATGACTATGAGACAGCCGACGGCACCTGCATTCGCGACTACATCCACGTCAACGATCTGGCGCGCGCCCATCTGCTTGCCTTCGACTATCTGAATGCCGGCGGTGAAAACCTGGCGGTCAATCTCGGCACAGGCAAAGGGTCTTCCATCCGGGAAATCCTGGATGCCGTTGCAAGGACCACCGGACGGGAAGTTCCGATAGAACTCCACCCCAGGCGCGCCGGCGATCCGCCCACGCTTTATGCCGACCCGACCCTGGCTGAAAAGACCTTGGGGTTTTCGACCGAGTTTTCCGATCTCGACACGATCGTACGCACCGCCGCTCCCTTCTTCGGGCTGGAGGCACGGGCGTGACGACGTCAACAGCCATGCGCGCGACGGATATCGGCGACCGGGCAACCGAACCGCTGATGGTTTCGCTGCTTACCGGCTATGGCCGCGCCGAGTTTCTGGCTGGCGCCTGTGTCTGGCTCGCCGCGCTCGTTTACTTCTGGGCGTGGTGGATCGATCCCGCGCACTACCTTGGACTTTTCGGGTTTCTCGCGGTTTCGCTGCCGCTTGCCTGGGTCACTTTTCTGCCGGGCTATTTCCTTGCCATCTTCTATCGTGCCCGCAAGCCGAACGGCCCGCTGCGGCTGCCGGCGGGCAGCCGCGTCGCCATGGTCGTGACCAAGGCGCCTTCGGAACCGTTTTCGGTGGTGGCTGTGACGCTAAAGGCAATGTTGGCACAGGGCGTGCCTCACCAGACATGGCTTGCAGATGAAGACCCCTCGACTGAGACGCTCGACTGGTGCCGGCAGCACGGCGTGCTCGTTTCGACGCGCAAGGGCAGGGCCGACTATCATCGCGCCACCTGGCCGCGCCGCACGCGCTGCAAGGAAGGCAACCTTGCCTTCTTCTATGATCACTACGGCTATGAACTCTATGACTTCTGCGTCCAGCTGGATGCCGATCATGTTCCGGAGCCTGGCTATTTGCGCGAGATGCTGCGTCCGTTTGCCGATCCGGCTGTCGGGTATGTCTCGGCGCCGAGCATCTGTGATAGCAACGCTGCCGAGAGCTGGTCGGCGCGTGGACGGCTCTATGCCGAGGCCAGCATGCATGGTTCGCTGCAGGCCGGTTACAATGGCGGTCTCGCCCCGCTCTGCATCGGATCGCACTATGCGGTACGCACCGCGGCGCTGAAGGAAATCGGTGGTCTCGGGCCGGAACTCGCCGAGGATCACTCGACCACGCTGATGATGAACGCATATGGCTGGCGCGGCGTTCATGCGCTGGACGCGATCGCCCATGGCGATGGCCCGCGCACCTTTGCTGATCTCGTTACGCAAGAATTCCAGTGGTCGCGAAGCCTGGTTACGCTGCTTCTGCAATATTCTCCGGTCTATGTTCCGCGGCTGCCGATGCGGCTGAAGCTCCAGTTCGTGTTTTCACAGTTCTGGTATCCGCTGTTCGCGCTCTTCATGGCGCTGATGTTCGCCTTGCCGATCGTGGCGCTGGTTCGTGGCGAGAATTTTGTCAGCGTTACCTATCCCGGCTTTCTGGCGCATTTCGCTCCGCTTTCCGCGATCCTGATCCTTCTGGCCTATCGCTGGCGGGCAAGCGGCTCGTTCCGGCCGGTCGACGCCAGGATCTTGAGCTGGGAGTTCATGCTCTTCCTCTTCGCGCGGTGGCCCTGGGCGCTGGCGGGAACCATCGCCGCCATTCGCGATTGGCTCACCGGCTCGTTCGTGGACTTTCGCATTACGCCGAAGGGCACCTCGGAAGTCGATCCGCTGCCGCTGCGCGTCCTGGCGCCCTACGGCTTCCTCTCGATCGCCTCGGTGGTCCCGGTCCTGCTGGTGAAGGATGCGAGCGATGCGCGCGGCTTCTACATCTTCGCGATCATCAATGCGGCGCTCTACGCAATATTGCTGCTGGTGATCGTGGTCCAACACTCTCGCGAAAACGTCGTCAGGGTTTCGCATCGTTCCTATCGGTCGGCGATGGCGGCAGGCCTTCTTTCGCTTTTCCTGCTGCCGGGCATGGCAACTGCCGAACGCGGCCTGGATGGCTTGGAATCTCTGGCATTCGGTTTCGGCCGCGTCAGCCTGTTTGATGAGAAATATGCCGTCGCCGGCGCGGGAAATGGCGGCGAGGCTCTTCGCAAGATCACGTTCAGACCCCGGTGGCTCAGCGATGAGCCGCGTTTCAATCACTAGACCACAAGTGCGCCAGGGAGCGCTGAAGATCATGAAAATTGCAGTCATCGGAACCGGATATGTCGGTCTTGTCAGCGGAACCTGCTTTGCTGAATGGGGCAACACGGTCGTCTGCGTCGACAAGAACGCGGAAAAGATCGCGCAACTCAGGCAGGGCAAGCTGCCGATCTACGAGCCGGGCCTGGAAAAGCTCGTGCTTCGCAACCATGCGACCGGCCGCCTGGTCTTCACGACCAGCATCACAGAGGCGATGGCTGGCGCCGACGTCGTTTTCATCGCGGTCGGCACGCCGCCGCGGCCCGGCCATGGCGATGCCGATCTCTCCTTTGTCTATGGAGCGGCAAAGGAGATCGGGCATGCCTTGGAAAGCCACGCGGTGGTGGTGGTCAAGTCGACGGTTCCGGTCGGCACCGGCGATGCCGTCGAAAAGATCATCGCAACCATCCGCCCCAAGGGCAGCTTCTCCGTCGCCTCAAACCCTGAGTTCCTGCGCGAAGGATCGGCGATCGACGATTTCCTGTTTCCCGACCGTGTCGTCATCGGAATCGAGGATGACGTGGCGCGTGAGAAAATGGCCGTGCTCTACAGTCCGTTAGCGGATGCAAAAACGCCCATCGTCATCACCCAGCGTCGCGCTGCCGAACTCATCAAATATGCGTCGAACGCGTTCCTGGCGACAAAGATCACCTTCATCAATGAACTCGCCGATCTGTGCGAGCAGGTCGGCACCGATGTCGGCGAACTGGCTCTCGGCATCGGGCTTGACCATCGCATCGGCAGGGCCTTTCTGAAGGCGGGACCGGGCTATGGCGGCTCGTGCTTTCCCAAGGACACGCTGGCGCTTCTGCGGACGGCCCAGGACTACGGCGTCGCCCTGCGCGTCGTCGAGGAAACCGTCGCCGCCAACGAGGCGCGTAAACGCAAGATGGCGCTCAAGGTTCTCGACGCGGTCGGTGGCGATGTCGACGGCCTGACGATTGCGGTGCTCGGCCTGACCTTCAAGCCGGACACCGACGACATGCGCGAGGCGCCGTCCCTGGCGCTGATCGAAACCCTGCAGCGCTTCGGCGCCAACGTACAGGCGCATGATCCCGTCGGGATGGAAAACGCCGCTCGCATCCTCGAGAACGTCGCGATGTTCGACGACCCTTACGAATGTGTTCGCGACGCGGACGCCGTGGTTGTCGTCACGGAATGGGAGAGCATCCGCCAGCTCGATCTCTATCGCCTCAAACAAGCGATGCGGTCTGCGATCATGATCGATCTTCGCAATGCGTTTGGGCGGGGCGCGGCACAGGCAGCCGGCTTTCATGTATCGAGTATCGGTCAGCCTGTGCCGCAGCTATCCGGCATCATGTCGGGCGAGGTCCCTTCGGTCTCCGGTCATAGGCCGGTCCGGCAGGAGTCAGGATCTGCGCCGATGTCACATGCCGTATTGACCGAAACGGCGCGGGAGGGCTGACGCTATGGCAACGTTCTTTAATTCAACCAGCAAAACGAAGGGCATTCGCTTACGGTGGCGTCTTGTCGTCGGATCGGCGATGGTTTCGATCCTTGCTATCGCCGGTGCGGCGCAGGCCGCCGACAGCGAAGCCTCGGTCCTGCCGCATGGTGCGCAGGCCATGACCAGCGCAGAGCTTTACATGCTCTACCGCGACAGATCGTGGCAGTGGAGCGACGGCGCGGGGCGGATGCAGTCCGATGGACGCCGTTTCACCGCCTGGGCCGGATCAGGCGATAAGGCCACCTGGGCAGAAGGGCGCTGGACGCTCTCAGACAACGGCCAGCTCTGTTTCAAGGCCCAATGGCACTCCTCATCCGGCGTCGGCCCGGCCACGACCTGTTTCAGTCACAAGCGGGTCGGCGGCACAATCTATCAGAGGCGGGAGCCCGCGCAGGCCTGGTACGTCTTCAAACATGCGACGCCCGCGCAGGACGACGAATTCAACAAATTGGTCAGGGGCGATCTGGTCTCCTCGAAACTGCAGAAGATCAGACCCACGATCAAGCCTGAGAAACCTCGTTTAGAGGCCAACATCAACTGGAGTATTCAGCCATGAGTAAGAGCAGAAAAAGCGCTTCACTGGTGATTGCGCTCTCATTCGCCTCGCTGGCCCTGTCAGGAGCAGTGCTGGCCGCGAGCAAACCCCGCGGTCTTCCCGGCAGTGTCACGCAAACGACGGGCGAGGCTACGGACAAACGCCCGATCATCACGAACAACTCGATTGTTTTCGGGGCATATGATCCGCACGGCGATTTCGGTGACGATCCGAATTCGAAGATCGAACATCTCTTCCTGCCCTGGGAAGACGTCGATCTCTCCACGCTGGCTCTCGCAGACGAGTATGCTCTGCAGCGCGGGCGGTCACTCCTGATAACGGTCGAGCCATGGTCGTGGTCGGTCGACTGGCGTGTAACGTCGGACGAGCTTTTGAAGGGAATATTGGCCGGCCGCTATGACAGCTATATGGCGTCGGTCTGTTCGGCGGCCGCAGATCTGAAAAGCCCGGTTACCATTCGCTGGGCCCAGGAAATGGACGAAACAAATAACCAGTTCACATGGGCTCACTGGGAACCGAAGAGTTATGTTGCTGCCTACCAGCGAATGATCACGGTATGCCGCGACCATAACAAGACGGCGAAATACATGTGGTCGCCGCTGGGGAATCCCGACATGGGTGATTTCTATCCAGGCGCCGACTATGTCGATGTCGTGGGCCTGACCGTCTTTGGCCTGCAGCAGTTTGACAAGGATAATTTCGGAAAGGACCGAACCTTCGCAGAGGCACTCGAGCCCGGCTATCGCCTGGCCGAGGCCTACGGCAAGCCAATCGTCGTGGCCGAACTCGGTTACGAGGGCGACCAAGGGTATGTCCGCAACTGGGCCGAAAACGTCGCCAAGTCCAATCCCGCATTCCCGAAGCTGACGAGCGTTGTCTATTTCAACGATCGTGAGGTCTATCCGTGGCCGGGCAATTACGGCCGTCCGAACTGGCGGGTCGGCGGACCGGCAGTGAACTAAGGCACCTCAAATCAACTCAGGCAACGAGAACGATCATGAAAAAGCTTTCAACAGTCATGGCCCTGGTAGCCATAGGCATGGGTTTTGCCATCCAGGAGGCAGCAGCAGCGGCCCCAAGCAAGGACAGTGTGGCCGCTCAATCTGCCGAGCCTCTTTCGACGCAAGAGGTTTATCGCCTCTACGCCAATAGGTCGTGGATGTGGAAGGACGGCTCCGGCTATTTCCCGGCAAAGGAACGCCGTTTTGTCGCCTCGACCGGCAACGGCAGCAAAGGTTCTTATGCGGTCGGGCGCTGGTTCATTACCGATCCGGGAAAACTCTGCTTTGACGCTAAATGGTATGCCAAGGACGGCGCGTCCTCGGCTCTGACCTGCTTCAGTCATCGCGAGAAGAACGGGGTTGTTTTCCAGAAGCGGGAGCCTGACGGCGACTGGTACGTCTTCAAACATGCGCGAGCGCAGGCAGGCGACGAGTATCGCAAGCTGCGTCTGGGCAACTATGTCGATGCTCGTTTCAAGCGGGTCGAGGCGCGGCTATCGGGCAGCAAATAGGTCCCCGACAGAAACATCACTCTCCTGCGACGCCGCGTGACGGATGAGCAGGAGAGCGTCGGGCTACCGGAATTTTGAGTGTATGGAGTGACGGGCAATGGGGGTGGTTTGGATGGAAAGAGATCGGTCGAAAGGTCGCTGGACGCGCGAAGAACTGAAGCAACTGAAGCAACTGGCGGCCAAGCGCGTCGATTTGAACGCGATAGCAAAGGAACTGGGAAGAACCCCCAGTGCTGTCCGTACCAAGGCGACGCAGCGGGCTATTCCGCTCAAGGGTACAAAAAAGATCGGACTCGTTTGAGCGACACCTCTATGCCGCCCGAATGTCGCCGAGAATTTAGAGCGGTTCGGCTTCTAACAGAAACGCCGACACCCTCTCAGGAGCCAAGTCTGGAAGCGATCGCCAGTCGAACGCGAACACTTCGCGCTGGGCGGCCTTGATGTTGATATCGCCCAAGGCTCCGCGGATATAGGCCATGGCGTCGGGCGCCGGATGTCTCTCGCCGCGCTTGACTAGAATCGCCGTGAGCGGCGGCAGTCCGCGATCATGCAACGCGTGGAGGACGACCTCCAGTTTCTTGCTCAGACCGCGACCAGTCGGATGGTTCCAACCGACGGAGTCTCCCACCTGCTGATACGTCGCACGCGTTTGCCGCATCGCTTTTTCCGCAAGGAAACGTGCGATCTCGGTTTGCACAGAATCCATCGGTCTCCCCCATTCTATCACTATGATGAATCTGCTTCGGCTGCCTTGTGTCACGCTGGCCTGCGACTAATAAGCCTTGCTTAGACGTTCAACGCAATCTATATTCTGTTCAACACAGGAGATTCTGATGGTTGCGCAAACACGGAACGCTGCAGAAAGCGAAGCAAAGGTCGCATCGACCCGCAATAAGCTCGTGCTCGAGCAAGCGAAAGCCGCCGGACTCCTTGGTGCCGCGAAGAATACCCGTCTTTCGGGGCGGGTGCCCTCGGAGTTGATCGAGGCGGCCAAGAAGCGCGCCCATGTCACCTCGGACACGGAGCTGTTGGAACTGGCGCTGTCGCGCCTGGCCCTCGAAGATGACTTTGGTGCCCGCCTGATTGGACGTAAGGGCAGCATCCCCGCGGACATAGATCTTGGGGTTTGATCTTTCCGAAACCCTCCGATCACTTAAGCCGCAAAAGTACAACGGAACGCTGGAGCGCAGGGCCGATGACGATCTCCCATGGATTGCTGACGAAGCCGCGATCGGGGGGCCGATGTTTCTGGATACGAGCGTCTATCTGGATGTCCTGCAGGGACGATCGCCGGTTGAAGTCGATAGGCTGCTTACCTATCGCCGATGCCACCATTCCGCTGTCTGCCTGTCCGAGCTGACCCACGCCTTTGGTCGGCTGGACCCAAAGCATGCCTCCACAAAAGCTGTTCTCGAGACGATTGTAGCCACGGTAAAAGACATTCCGGACCATCGACTTCATGCGCCAGACGCAGCCATCTGGGGGCAGGCCGGCGTGTTGGCGGGCCTACTCTTTCGGCTGAGCAATCTGCCAAAGGGCGAGGGGCACGAACGCCGCTTCATCAATGACGCCCTCGTGTTCCTGCAGGCGCGTCAGCTGGGCGCGAGCGTACTGACCGGCAACGTCCGCGACTTTGATTTCCTTACCCAGATCATACCGACCGGACGGATCATTCTGTATCGAACTGCGTCGGGACCGAGATCATCATGAACGATCCGGTCGGCCCTCCTGTCGATATTCTCGACGAACTGGGCCAGTTGGGCCGCGCGCCGGCAACTGACGTCAATTACCTGCAGAACACGGCGCAACCTCTTCGTTCCACCTCGCTCAAAACGCTCCGCTCTCGCCACACATATTCACCGCCCGCAGACCATGGCGGAGTGGAAAGCCGAGACCGTGGTCAGCTGACAACAGCGCCGCAGGTCTCAGCGCGTTCATAGCCAGACAACGTAACATGCCCGCTCTAGCTGATCGGATCCAAATCCCGCAACTGCGATGGCCCAGCTCGGCCGCAGTTGTGGTCTGGACTATGATGCAGAGCCGCGAAGAAAACAGCTTGATGTCCGGCCAAATCCGCTTGGCGTGCAGATATAGGGCGCTCGGCCCGCATAGACACCGCTGGTCAGCCTGACCGGCAACACGCTCTTGCTCGCCTTCTCCTGTACTACCGGCTTCTTGTCGATCAAAAGTTCAGGATAGCCGGAAACATTGGATACCGATGATGTCGTGGCAGACATATCTGGCGATGATGTGCACCCAGCTGTCACTGCTGCAATCGCAGCGCAGAAAAATGCCATCCTCATCGTACGACGGCTACGAATTTCCATGCGGTATTCTTTGACGTCGAACCTGGAATACTTGGATGCAAATGACAGAGACATGATTTTCTAATTCCCCCATAATTCTCACGATTATTCATACGCGAAACAAATTTCGGGGCATTTAAAGTGATGCGGAGAATACAAGGATTATTGGTAACGGGAAGGTAGGGTTTGTAGAAAAGTCAGGTCGTGAACACCTTTCGATCAATCAAATCCGAAGGGCGGCGTCATTCGCTTGCAGAATACAGAAACGGCCCGTCCATGACGGGCCGTTTTTCATTTGGTGATGCGCCGGTTTACTCGGCAGGCATCAAGGCAGGTTCGGCAGATCGCCCGCCCTTGGTTGTGCCCAAGGCGATGGCGAGCTGTTCGGTATCCAGCTCGTTTTCCCAGCGGGCGACGACGATGGTTGCCACCGCGTTTCCGACGAGATTGGTGAGCGCCCGGCACTCCGACATGAAGCGGTCGATGCCGAGGATCAGCGCCATGCCGGCCACTGGCACGGACGGTACCACCGAGAGTGTTGCCGCTAGCGTGATGAAGCCTGCGCCGGTGATGCCGGCGGCACCCTTCGAGCTCAGCATCGCCACCAGCAGCAGCAAGATTTGGTCGGTCCAGGAAAGCGGGATGTCCAGCGCCTGGGCGATGAACAGTGCTGCCATCGTCATATAGATGTTGGTGCCGTCGAGATTGAAGGAATAGCCGGTCGGGATGACTAGGCCGACGACCGATCGCTTGCAGCCGGCCTTTTCCATTTTGTCCATCAGGGCTGGCAGCGCTGCTTCGGACGACGACGTACCAAGCACTAGAAGCAGCTCTTCCTTGATGTAGCGGATCAGCGCCAGGATCGAGAAGCCGTTGTAGCGGGCCACGGCACCGAGAACCACCAGCACGAAGAGAAGTGCAGTGAGGTAGAAGGTGCCGATCAGCATGGCAAGATTGGCGATCGAGCCGATGCCGTATTTGCCGATGGTGAAGGCCATGGCGCCGAAGGCGCCGATCGGGGCGGCCTTCATCAGGATGGCGACGAGCTTGAACATCGGCGCCATCAGCGCGTGCAGAAAGTCGGCGACCGGCTTGCCCCTGTCGCCGACCATGGCGAGCGCCAGGCCGAACAGAACCGAGAAGAACAGCACCTGCAGGATATCGCCTTCCGCAAACGCGCCGACGATCGTCGTCGGGATGATGTTGCTCAGGAAGCCGGTGATGGTCTGCTCATGCGCCTTTTCGGCGTAGGTCGCGACGGCCTTGGGGTCGAGCGAGGCCGGATCGATATGCATGCCGGCGCCGGGCTGGATCACATTGGCGACGATGATGCCGATGACCAGCGCGAGCGTCGAAAAGGTCAGGAAGTAAAGCATCGCCTTGCCGGCGACACGGCCGACTTTCTGCAGGTCCGTCATGCCGGCGATGCCGGTGGCGACGGTCAGGAAGATGACTGGTGCGATGATCATCTTGACGAGCTTGATGAAGGCGTCGCCGAGCGGTTTCAGCTGGGTGCCGAGCTCGGGATAGAAATGGCCGAGCAGGATGCCGGCAATGATGGCCGCAATGACCTGCACATAGAGATGCTTGTAGAAAGGCGTTGCGCCGCGCGGCTCGACAGCCGCGCCCGTTGGGGCTGCAATCATGATGTCCTCCGTTTTGGCTCAGCTCCGGATAGTTCCGGCCTCCCGAGCCCTCTAGCGTCAAGTCCAACGGGTCTGCCGTTGTTGAGGACTAGTGAGCAAAGCCCGTGCCAGTTTTGGCGCGATCAGCCTTTTCATTGATATTAAACGATAAAACATTGACGGGCGGCCCTCCGGGCGGCCGTTTTGTGCGAAGTATCGCCCAATTTCGATTGAGGTTTGTGCGAAATCATGCACAATTCTCTGATGGTAATTTCCGCGAGCGTCCCGTCATCGACTGCTGGAGCCGGTCCATCTGCGCCCGGTCGTCGGGCCTGGTGGGTATTCGGCGCGGTTGCGGCAGCTGTCATTGCGGGAACGCTTTGGATTGCCGGCGAGGTCGCTTCCAGCAGAGCCATCGTAGCACTTGAGGCCCAGGGCCGGACGGACGCCAATCTCAACGCCGCTCTATTGCGCGCGGTTCTGGAAAAACAGCGTGCGCTGCCTCTCGTGCTTTCGCAGGATAGCGAGCTTCAGACCGCGCTCGCTACGAAGGATGCGAGTGCCTTCACCCAGCTGAACCAAAAGCTCGAAGGGCTTGCGGCGGGAACGCAGTCTGCGGTCATCTATGTCATCGGCCTCAACGGGATCGCCGTTTCGGCAAGCAATTGGCGCGAACCGACGAGCTTCGTCGGCAATGATTACCAGTTCCGTGAATATTTCCAGCGCGCAATGACTGAGGGAAACGCAGAGCATTTTGCGCTCGGCACTGTCAGCAAACGGCCGGGGCTCTACATCTCCCGCCGCGTGGACGGTGCATCGGGACAGCTGGGCGTCGTTGTTGTCAAGCTGGAGTTCGATCAGGTCGAGGCGGATTGGAACGCTACCGGGCGCGTAACCTACGTCGTCGACCGCCGCGGCATCGTTCTCATCACCAGCTTGCCGTCCTGGCGATTCATGACGCTCAGTGAGATCGCGGCGGACAAACTCGTTGCCATTCGCGAGAGCCTGCAATTCGGCGACGCCCCATTGAAGCCGTTGCCCTTCGAGACCGACGCTGCGGTCGGCGAGGATGCCACGCTCCTTCGCGTAATCCTTCCCGGTAACGCTGGGCGGACGGATTTCCTTGAAGTCAGAACGCCCGTACCGACTACGCCCTGGCAATTGCGGACCCTCATGCCGATCAAGCCGCAGGTGCCCGCCGCTGTCCGTGCAGCGCGAACGGCGGCATTGCTTGGCGCTGTCTCGCTTTTGGCCTTTGCCGGCGTTCTTCTGAATCGGCGGCGAAGGGCAGCGTCGCGAATTGCCGAAGCGCAACACGCCCGCGACGAGCTGGAGCGCCGGGTTACGGAGCGCACCCAGGATCTGAGCCTCGCCCGCGATCGGCTTCAGGCGGAAATCAGCGATCACCGCAAGACGGAAGCCACCTTGCAAACGGTTCAGCAGAATCTCGTCCAGGCCAACCGGCTGGCGATCCTCGGGCAGGTGGCGGCAGGGGTCGCGCACGAGATCAACCAGCCGGTCGCGACGATCCGCGCCTATGCCGACAACGCCCGCACCTTCCTCGAGCGCGGGCAAACGCAATCGGCCGAGGAAAACATGAACGACATCGCGGCCTTGACCGAACGCATCGGAACGATAACCGGCGACCTGAAGGCGCTGTCGCGAAAGGGACGCGGCGTGGCTGAGCCAGTGGTGCTCAAACAGGTGATCGAAGGTGCGCTCATGCTGCTGCGCAGTCGGTTCGCAGGGCGCATGGACGCGCTCGACATCGCGCTTCCACCCGAAACTCTGCGGGTCATGGGCAATCCGATCCGGCTCGAGCAGGTGCTGATCAATCTTTTCCAAAATGCGCTGGAAGCTGTCGGGCCGGATGATGGCGGCCGCGTCGAAGTGCGCGCGAACGAAACCGGGGACACGGCGACGCTGACGGTTGCCGACAATGGTCCCGGCATTCCCGCCGAAATCCGCGAAGACCTGTTCATGCCCTTCAACACGTCCAAGGAGAACGGGCTTGGACTCGGTCTCGTCATCGCCAAGGACATCGTGAGCGATTATGGCGGCCGCATCGAGGTTGAAAGCGACGCCAGCGGAACGCGCTTCAGCGTTCATCTGAAGAAAGCCTGACGCAATGAGCCAGCCTGTTTCCGTTCTCCTCATCGACGATGACAAGGATCTGCGTCGCGCCACTGCGCAGACGCTGGAACTCGCGGGCTTTGCCGTCTCCGCTTTCGCTGATCCGCGCGAGGCACTTGGCGAACTGTCGGCCGCCTTCGACGGGGTGGTCGTCAGCGACATCCGCATGCCGCACATCGATGGGCTTCAGCTCTTTTCCAAGATCAAGGAGATGGATGCCGACCTGCCGGTCATCCTGATTACGGGTCACGGCGATATTCCGATGGCGGTGAGCGCCATTCAGGATGGTGTCTACGATTTCATCGCCAAGCCTTTCGCAGCCGACCGGCTGGTGCAGAGCGTGCGCCGTGCGGCCGAGAAACGCCGGCTGGTTATGGAAAACCGCGCGCTCAGGCAAGCCGCCGAAAGCGCTAATGACAGCTTGCCGCTGATCGGCCAGACGCCGGCGATGGAAAATCTGCGTCGTACCTTGCGCCATATCGCAGATACCGATGTCGACGTGCTGGTCGCAGGCGAGACCGGCAGCGGCAAGGAGGTTGTCGCGCAACTTCTGCATCAATGGAGCCGCCGGCGCGCCGGAAATTTCGTGGCGCTGAATTGCGGCGCGTTGCCTGAAACCGTGATCGAAAGCGAATTGTTCGGCCATGAGGCCGGCGCCTTCACCGGTGCGCAGAAAAAGCGCACTGGCCGCATCGAGCATGCCAGCGGCGGCACGCTTTTCCTAGACGAGATCGAGAGCATGCCAGTGGCAACGCAGGTGAAGATGCTTCGGGTGCTCGAAATGCGGGAGATCACGCCGCTCGGCACCAACGAAGTGCGTCCCATCGACCTGCGCGTTGTCGCAGCCGCCAAGATCGATCTCGGCGATCCCGGCCAACGCGGCGATTTTCGCGAAGACCTCTATTATCGCCTCAACGTGGTCACGCTTTCCATTCCCCCGCTCAGGGAGCGCCGCGAGGATATTCCGCTGCTCTTTTCCCACTTTCTTTCGCGTGCGGCCGAGCGCTTCCGCCGCGACGTGCCGGCCGTCAACGAAACCGTCCGTCGCCACCTTGCGGGGCATAGCTGGCCGGGCAATGTGCGCGAACTGGCACATTTTGCCGAGCGGGTCGCCTTGGGGCTCGAGGCGAATGGATCATCGGCGAGGGCCGATGAACCGGCTATGGGCAATCTTCCCGAAAAGATGGAGCGATATGAGGCCGCGATCATCCGCGAGGCGCTCGCCGAACATCAGGGCGATGTACGCCTCACCATCGAAGCGCTCGGCATCCCGCGCAAGACTTTTTACGACAAGCTGCAACGGCATGGCATCAGCCGGGCCGATTTCCGTGGAGGATAGGGCCTGTTTCTGTGAAGGGAGCTGTAACTTGAAACCAATGGGATTTTGCCCTATGTTTTGCACGAGAAATATGTCGAACTATATGGCAAAGTGAATTCCATGGGCCAGGCGCTTAAAATAGCTCTCGAGAACGAGCCGCTGGTTCTGTCCTATATGGACAGGGCCGGGAAAATCGCCATCGAGCAGGTGGCCGATGGTTTCGGCATGTCCAAAAGCCAGCTTGCCGAAACCGCCGGTTTGGCCCGGGAAACGCTCTATCGGGTGGCGCGCAGCCGGACTGCGAAGACGCAGGGGCGGTTGCGCGAAATGCTTGAGATCATCAGCAGAGTGGCGGATTGGGCCGGCGGCAAGGAACAGGCAATGGCCTGGTATCGCGCACAGCCGCTGCCGGCTTTTGGCGGGCGCACCGCCGAGGCCCTGGTCAAGGATGGCAAGGCCAGTGCCGTTCGGGATTATCTCGACCATATGGCCGTTGGTGGTTTTGCTTGAGGTTCATCGGAACCTGTTACCGGGCGCATGATCCGCGCTGGGCATTCAAACCGACATCGGGAGAGGGAGCGGCGATAAGAGGCGCGCGCTTCAACTCTAAAGGCATGCCTGCGCTATATCTTGGCTTGAGCGTCATGACGGCGGTTAAAGAGGCCAATCAGGGTTTTGCCCATCGTATCGACCCCTGCGTGCTGTGCTCCTACGAAATCGATTGCGAAGACATAGCGGACCTGACTGCGGAGCAGGGGCGGGAAGAGTTCTCGGTCACCAAGGGTGACATGGCCTGCGCATGGGCCACAGTGCTCGCGGAGGGCAGCCGCCCGGTCTCCTGGTCGATCCATGACCGGCTTTCAACCTTAGGCATTGCCGGTATTCTCGTGCCGAGCTTCGCGCCCGGCGCCGAGGCGGAAGACCGCAATCTCGTGCTCTGGAAATGGGGACCTGATCTTCCGCACAAGGTCGCGGTATTCGATCCCAGCGGTCAGCTGCCGAAGGATCAGCTGTCCTGGCGCTGAATGGTTACCCGAGCACGCAAGACCGGGCCTTCCGATGACGTCCGCGACCGCCACAGCGACCAGCCGAGATTCATGCCGGCGGCTGCAATCAAGATTGCGGCGGCGCCGACGATCTGCAGCGGATGCAGCCGGTGGCCGAAGGCTATGACATCGACCAGGATGGCGACCACCGGGTAGATGAAGGACAGCGATCCTTGCAGATATGTCGGCAGCTTCTGGATGGCGCCATACATCAGGATATACATCAGCCCGGTATGAACGACGCCGAGCGTCACCAGCATGCTCCAGCTCCAGGTATCGGTTGGAAGGACCGAGAGATTAGCGAAAGGTGCGAGCATGACGATGCCGACGCAGACCTGGATGAGTGCGATCAGGTGGGGCGGCGTGCCGGCGAGTTTTTTGGTGATGATCGCGGCAACCGCCCAGAAGAAGGCAGCACCAAGCGCCATGACGATCCCGATGAAATAGTCGGTGCCGGCATAGCCGGCGTCCGGCTTGGTCTGGATTATGAGCAACATGCCGGCAAAGGCGATCCCGAGCCAGGCGAGCTTTGTCAGGGTTACGCGTTCGGAGAAGAAAAGCGCGCCGAAGCCGACCAGCATGAAGGGCTGCGTGTTGTAGACCGCGGTGGCAATCGAAATCGAGGCACGGGAAAACGAGCTGAAGAGCAGCAGCCAATTGATGACGATGGCCGCACCCCCGAGCGCGGCGATGCCGACGACGCGAAGCGTGAGCCTGCCCCGCAGCAGTCCAAGGGCCGCGCAGACGATCAGCAGCGTTGCCGCGCCGAAGGCACAGCGCCAGAACACGACGTCCAGCACCGGCTGCCCCGACATGACCACGAACCAACCGATCGTTCCCAAAATGGCCATTGCTGCGGTCATCTCGACCGTGCCGCGCATCTTTTCGTCCATGATCGCCTCCTGAACTATTCAGGAGCTGAGAATCTCATAGTTGGACGGCGTTCTCCATGATTTCTGAAAGGCAATAGACTAGTAAGGCCTAATTATGTAAGGTCATGGGCAAGCTTCACGAGGAAATGTAAAATGCTCGACGATATCGACCGGCGCCTCCTCGAGATCCTGATCAACGACGCACGGATTTCGCTGAAAGAGCTGGCCGCGCAGGTCGGCCTGTCTTCGCCAAGCGTTTCCGAACGCATGCGACGGCTGGAGGAGCGTGGTGTCATTCGCGGCTTCACGGTCGAGATCGACCCGAAGGCTCTCGGCTATCAATTGCAGGCGATCGTGCGCATCCGGCCTCTGCCCGGCAAGCTGCATATTGTCCAGAAGCTGATCGAGGACATGCCGGAATTCGGCGAATGTGACAAGGTGACGGGCGACGACTGTTTCGTGGCTCGTCTCTATGTCAGCTCGATCGATCGGCTCGACGGTATTCTCGACCGTATTGCCGACAAGGCCGAGACGAGCACGGCCATCGTAAAGTCCAAGCCGATTGAGCGCCGCCCGCCGCCGCTTTCCCTGTCGTAATGCCGTCTCGCCCTATTTGTGAATAGGATCGATCCACATCACTTCCTCCGGTGCCTCTACCGGTTCAATGTCGAGGTTCACCACCACGGGATCCTGGCCGGAACGAACAAGGACGCATTCCAGCGTCTCGTCGCGGCTGGCATTAATTTCCTGATGCGGGACATAGGGCGGCACAAAAATGAAATCGCCAGGCCCGGCCTCGGCTACATATTCGAGGTTGTTGCCCCAGCGCATACGGGCCTTTCCCTTCACCACATAGATGATGCTTTCGAGATCCCCGTGATGATGCGCGCCTGTCTTGGCGTTGGCGTGAATGGTCACCGTACCTGCCCAGATCTTTTCGGCGCCCGCGCGCGCTTTGCTGATCGCGGTTGCGCGGTTCATGCCGGGCGTCTGCGCGGTGTTGGGATCGAGCGAGTTTCCGGGGATGACCTTGACGCCATTGTCGCGCCAGTCGTGCTCGGCGTGATGGTGGTCATGGTCATCGCCGTGATGATGGTGGTGGCCGTCATGGTCGTGATCTTGCGTCAAAATTGTCTCGCTTGTCCTGTCTGTGGTCTTGTGGCCTTAGGCGGCGGCGCGGGCCTCGATCGCTTTCACTGCATCGATAACATCGGTTGGCTCCGTGCGCACCAGCCAGTCCGGGCTGACATCGGCGAAGCGCACCGTACTGCTGCGGTCGATAACGATTGTGGCCGGCATCGGCAGTTCCCATGTGCCGGTTCCCGTCACGTCGCCGATCGGGTTGCCGCTTTCGATCGCAGAGCGACGCGAAGGTTCATCATAGGAATAGAGAGTTCCAAACCGGCGCGCCAATGTGTTGTCCGCATCGGTTGCGATCAGGAAATCGAGCTTGTGCCGCTCCTTGATCTCGCGCAGCCGTTCCGGCACCTGCGGGCTCACGCCGACAAGGGTCGCGCCTAGCCGTTTCAGCTCGGGTGCGAGATAAGAATTATAATACGGCAGCGCGATGTTGCAGGCTGGGCAGCCGGCAAAACGGAAGAAGATCAAGACCACCGGCCCTTTCTTCAACAACGCGTCGAGCCTGACTTCCTCACCATCGACCTCGGCCAGGGTGAAGGGCTCGACGGCGTCACCCTCCTTGATGAAGGCCGAACGGTCGGCCGTGTCGACGAGAAGGCGGCGCTGGTCGACATTGATCTTCAGCTTGTCGGCCGGCATCGTCAAAGCCCGCTTGGACTGGAATTCGGCAAGGGTTTCGTTGAGCGAAAGAGCAGTGGACATTGTCGGCTCCGTTTTCCGGTGAGGGCTGCTGAGGTGGCGAAAGAATGGGACGGCAGCGAGTCCCGTTCAGGATAGAGACCGGGATTCAGCCGACGAGAGAAAAAATTGCGCTGATGGTGGCGCATTGCGAAGATTCCTCCATTCAGGCGGCCACCGGTGGTCTGCTTTCCCCAGGGCTGCCATCTCGCCATTTATGTCGCGGTTTCCTCCGTGCCGCCGTTCGTCAGACATGATTTTTCTAATGTTGAGCCGAGATTCGAAACGCTGACCGTTCCCAACATCCTAATTCTATAAATATTGTAGACATTACTGCGCGACGACAAGGCCATTTTGGCTGGAGCGCCGCGGAAGACGGAAAATTCATCGGAAATCAATGCGGAAGGGCATATCATGGCACGCGGCAATCTGGTCGGTTTCGTCGGCAACTTCAGCCGTCCTTCCAAATCCTACGCGTTGGTCGAAGCGGTGGCCAACCTTGCCGAGGAGCGTTACGGCCTTACGCCTCTTCTGCACGACCTTACAAGCGTCGGCCCGTCACTCGGCACTGCCCGCAGCTACAAGGATCTCGATGAAACCGGGCGGCAGGTGGTGCAGGATATTATCGCCGCTGACGCGCTCATCGTCGGAACGCCGACCTACAAGGGCAGCTATACCGGCCTGTTCAAGCATCTGATCGACCTGATCGATCCGCTCGCCCTGCAGGGCAAACCGGTCATCCTGACCGCGACTGGCGGAGGCGAGCGCCACGCACTCATCGTCGAGCATCAGCTTCGCCCGCTCTTCGGTTTCTTCATGGCGCATACATTGCCGAGCGCCGTCTATGCCGCTGACCGCGACTTTGCCGACTACCGGCTTGTCTCCGATCCGATCCGCCGCCGCGTCGAGCAGGCGGTTGCAGAACTCGGGGCTTTCTTCCCAAGCGCTCAACTGGCCGTGGCGGCGGAATGATGGCGGCACGGTCAGCAGGAGTTTTTCGCCAATGACCGTCACACCGCTCCGCACCCGCAGCCTGACAGCTGTTGAAGATTCCGTAACGGTTGCAGCCGAGCTTGGCAGGGTCTTTGCCAGAACAGCAGGCGACCACGATGCGGGGGCCAGCTTTCCGCACGAAAACATCAGGCTCCTTCACGAAGCCGGGCTGACCGCTCTCACCGCACCGGTGGAGTTCGGCGGCGGTGGAGCCGGTCTCCATGAAGCCGCCGAGGTCATCCGGGAAATCGCCCGCGGCGAGCCGTCGACGGCGCTGATCCTGATCATGCAATACATCAATCTCGCTACCTTGCCGAAGGGGCGCTGGCCCGAACATCTCGTGCGCCAGGTCATCGGTGACGCGGTCAGCAAGGGCGCGCTGATCAATGCTTTCCGCGTCGAACCGGAACTCGGCACGCCCATCCGGGGCGGACTGCCGGCAACCACGGCGAAGCGCACGGCGGATGGCTGGTCGATCAGCGGCCACAAAATCTACTCGACAGGGGCTGCGGGTCTGACCTGGGCGATCATCTGGGCCAGAACTGATGAACTGGAGCCGCGCGTCGGTGCTTTCCTGGTGCCTGCCAATGCGCCGGGACTGCGGATTGAAAAAACCTGGAATCCGCTTGGCATGCGGGCAACGGCAAGCGACGATGCCATCCTCGAGAACGTCGAGGTGCCGCTTGGTCATGCTGTCGACATCCGCTTTCCATCCGAATGGGACAGCCGCGGAGAAGGGCAGGCAGCCTGGTTCGGCGTGCTGCCCGGAGCGCTCTATACCGGCGTAGCCGAAGCTGCACGCGATTGGCTGGTCGGTTTCCTGAAAGCGCGCGTGCCGACCAATCTCGGCCAACCATTGGCCACGGTGCCGCGCATCCAGCAGGCGGTCGGCGAAATAGAAGAACTCATCACTGTCAATCGTCGCCTGGTCGCTTCGGCAACACGCGACATCGACGAAGGCCGTCCCTTCACCCAGACGGAAGCCGGCCTGATCAAGGTCGTCACCACGGAAAACGCCATCACAGCTGTGGAGAAGGCGCTGAAGCTCACCGGCAACCACGGCATTTCACGCAGCAATCCGCTCGAGCGGCACCATCGCGACGTGCTCTGCGGCCGCATTCACAGCCCGCAGGAAGACACGGTGCGCATCGGCGCCGGCAAAGCTGCCCTCGGCATTTGATCAATAAGTATCAAGGAGCTCCCCCATGCCTGTCGAATTCATCGGATACATCGGAAATCACAATGCTTCGGAAACCATAGCCCGCTCCGGTCCGATCATCGACCGCAGCCATATCGCGGCGGCTGCCGCGATCCATGAGAATGGCGGTTTCGACCGGGTGTTGCTTGCGTTCCATTCGACATCGCCGGAGAGCATCCTTGTCAGCCAATACGTGGCAAGCCTCACCCGCCGGCTCAAGCTGATGATTGCGCATCGTCCGGGCTTCACCGCGCCGACGCTTGCCGCGCGTCAGCTTGCCACGCTCGACCACCTGACCGACGGCCGCATCGCCGTCCATATCATCACCGGCGGCAACGATCAGGAGCTGGCGCAGGATGGCGATCGGCTGACGAAGGACGAGCGTTACGCCCGCACGAACGAATATCTCGACATCGTGCGCAAGGAATGGACCAGCGAAAAACCGTTCGACTATGATGGCAAATATTATCAGGTAGCTGGTGCCTTCTCCGAGGTCAGGCCGCAGGGGCCGGAAGGCGTGCCGATCTATTTCGGCGGCTCATCGGACGCGGCGATCGCAGTCGCGGGCAGGCACGCTGACATCTATGCCTTCTGGGGCGAAACCCAGGCGCAGGCCGCCGACACGATTAATCGGATCCGTGCCGCCGCCAAGCCCTATGGCCGTTCGCCGCGTTTCAGCCTTTCGCTTCGTCCTATCCTGGCGGAAACGGAAGAAGCGGCGTGGGCCAAGGCCGAGCGCATCCTGGCGCGGGCAAAGGCCCTGCGCGCCGGCGCCGGCGAAAGGCTCATCAACGTCAATGTCCGCGACGGCTCGCAGCAGCCGGCCAATGAAGGCTCGCGACGCCTGCTGGATGCGGCCGCGCAAGGCGCGCGCCTAGACAAGCGACTCTGGACCGAGATCGCCGCACTCACCGGCGCAAGCGGCAACTCGACATCGCTGGTCGGCACGCCTGATCAGGTCGCCGAAGCGCTGCTCGACTACTACGATCTCGGCGTCACCACCTTCCTCATTCGCGGCTTCGATCCGCTCGAGGATGCGTTTCAGTACGGTCGCGATCTTATCCCCCGAGTTCGGCAACTCGTCGCAGAGCGGGACAATGCCGTGCCGCGCGTCGAAGCTGCCGAATAACGGCCACACCGCCATCCGCCCTGCCAATTTCTGAACAACACGACCGGAGAATGATGATGAACTGGATCGCAAAGAAATCCCTTTTGGCTGAAAGTGCTTCCCTCATTGGGGGTCTGGACCGCCGTGCCTTCCTGAAGACCGCCGGCGCGTTCGGTCTTGCAGCACCGCTCGGCGCATTTTCGGTCGGCAATCTCGCCGCGCAGACGGCCGCCGCACCTGTGGGCGAGCTGAAGAAGATCAAATTCGCCACCAATGCCTCGGCGATCTGCCTCGCGCCGGTCTTCGTGGCGGTCGAGCAGGGCATCTTCAAGAAGTATGGCCTCGATGTCGAACTGGTCAATTTCGGTGCTTCAACCGAGGCGCTGTTGGAGGCCATCGCCACCGGCAAGGCGGATGGCGGCGTCGGCATGGCGCTGCGCTGGTTGAAAGCGCTCGAACAGGGTTTCGACGTCAAGATCACCGCCGGCACGCATGGCGGCTGCTCCCGCCTCGTGGCGCTGAAATCGGCCGGCATCACCGATCTGAAGCAGCTCAAGGGCAAGACGATCGGCATTTCTGATCTCGCCAGCCCCGGCAAGAACTTCTTCTCGATCCTGCTGCACAAGGAAGGGTTGGACCCGATCGGCGATGTCGAATGGCGCCAGTATCCTGGCGAGCTTCTGCAGCTGGCGGCCGAGAAGGGCGAAATCGACGCCATCGCCGATGGCGATCCCAAGGCCTATTTCTGGCTGCAGGATCCGAAATACACCCAGATCGCCTCCAACCTCGATCACGGTTTTGAGAACCGCGTCTGCTGCATCGTCGGCCTGCGCGGCAGCTTGATCCGCGACGACCTGCCGACTGCCTCGGCACTCACCCGCGCGCTTCTGGAAGCGCAGGATCTCACCGTGGCCAAGCCCGAGCTGGCGGCAAAGGCATTCCTGCCGAATGCGCCGAAGGACAAGACCGTCGAGCAACTGGTCGGTGTTCTGCTCGACCAGACCCACGGCCACAACCCGACCGGGGCGGATCTGCGCCAGGAAATCGCGCTCTACGCCCAGGAATTGCGCGACGTCCAGGTGTTCAAGCAGTCCACCGACCCGCAGCAATTCGCCGATCGCGTCTATGCCGACGTGCTAACCGCATAAGGAGATGCTGCGATGACATCAATCGATCCGGCATTTTCCGAGCGCGCCGCGGCTCCAGTTCAGGAAGGTAATCAGGCAAGGGCCGGCATATGGCTTGTCGGATTGACGGCAACGGCGAGCTGGATCGGCGTTGCCGCGCTGATCGAGCTGTGGCCCGAGATCATTCCGCAGCCCTATGGCCGCGAACTGGCGATCATTGCGCTTGCGATCGCGCTGGCAGTGGCAGTCGTCGCAGCCACGGGCAAGCTGCTTGGCCCGGTCGCCAGCACTGTGCGCTATTATGGGCCATGGTTCATTGCCGCTGCCGCGCTGATGGCCGCTTGGGAAGTGGTCACCGCAAAGACAGGTTTGCTTCCGGTGCCGTTCTTCTCCTCACCGCAGAGCATTCTCGAAGTCTTCTTCGACGACTGGGCGCGGCTCGCCGAGAGTGTCTATCATTCGGTACTTTTGCTGGCGAAGGGCTATTTCTTCGGCGCGCTTGCCGGCTTCCTGACAGGCGTCACCATCGGCTGGTCGCGGGTGGCGAGCTATTGGGTTCATCCGGTGCTCCGGCTGATCGGGCCACTGCCGGCCACCGCCTGGCTGCCGCTTGCCTTCTTCCTGTTCCCGACCAGCGGCTCGGCCAGTGTCTTCCTGATCGCTCTTGCCACTGCCTTTCCGGTGACGATCCTCACCTGGTCCGGTATCGCCAGCGTCAACCGGGATTACTATGACATCGCCCGGACGCTTGGCGCAAAACCTTCCTTCCTGATCCTGAAGGTGGCGATCCCTGCTGCACTTCCGCATGTCTTCGTCGGGCTGTTCATGGGCCTCGGCACGTCCTTTGCCGTGCTTGTCATTGCCGAGATGCTCGGCGTGAAGGCCGGGCTAGGCTGGTACCTGCAATGGGCCCAGGGCTGGGCCGCCTACGCCAACATGTATGCGGCACTGCTGGTGATGGCGCTGATGTGCTCCGGGCTGATCACCATTCTGTTCCGCGTGCGCGATTGGTCGCTCTCCTGGCAGAAAGGACTTGTCAGATGGTAGCGCTGACGGTGGAAGCGCCGGCTGCCTATGCCGCAGCTGGCCAGAGGATAGATATCGAGAAAGTATCCCATCAGTTCGAGCTGGAGGGCGAACCGCTCCCCGTCCTCGACGAGGTCGGCTTCTCGGTCGAGCCTGGTTCTTTCGTGGCGCTCCTCGGCCCCTCGGGCTGCGGCAAGTCCACGCTGCTCAGGCTGCTTGCGGGGCTCGACCATCCGACCGAAGGCGCGCTCAAGGTTGATGGAGCGGTCGTTGGCGATCCCGACCCGTCCCGCATCCTGGTCTTCCAGGACCCCACGCTGTTTCCCTGGCGGACGGTTTGGGACAATGTAGCCCTCGGCCTGGAGGCGCAGGGCATCCTGAAAAGCTCGCGCCACCGTGTCGACAAGGCCATCGAACTGGTGGGGCTTGGCGGCTTCGACAAGGCCTATCCGCACCAGCTTTCCGGCGGCATGGCCCAGCGCGTCGCGCTTGCCCGCGCGCTGGTCAACGAGCCGCGCCTGCTGCTGCTCGACGAACCGCTCGGCAAGCTCGATTCACTCACCCGCCTGACCATGCAGACCGAACTGGTGAAGCTGTGGCAGGAAGCCGGGCTGACTGCGGTTCTGGTCACCCACGATGTCGAGGAAGCGCTGTTCCTCACCCAGCGCGTGCTGATCTTCGGGCCGCGTCCGGCCCGCATCGTCGCCGACCTTACGGTCGATCTTCCCTATCCGCGCCACCGCGGCGACCCGCGCCTGGCAGAACTGCGCCGCGAAGCGCTTGGCCATCTCGGCCTTGCTGCGACGTGGTGATCCCCAATTTCCGGAGCCGACATGACACCGAAACCCAAACTCCTGCCGGGCTTGATACTTGGCCTTTCAACACTGATGGCCTGGCCGGCAAGCGCTCATGTCACCTTCGAGAACAAGGAGGTGAAGGCCGGCGGCACGGTAAAGTTCGTGCTGCGCATACCGCATGGCTGCGCCGGTTCGCCGACGACCGCGGTGCGTGTCTCCATACCCGAGGAACTGTCCGAGGTAAGGCCGCAGCCCAAACCCGGCTGGACGCTCGACATCAGCAAGGTCGAGCCTCAGGGCGACGGTGCACCTGCGGCCGCACACACATCGCACGGCGATGACGAAGAGGCACTGATCAAGGAAATTTCCTGGAGCGGCGGCCGGCTCGAAGCGGCGCACTATGACGAGTTCGCCTTCCGGGCAAAGGTCTCGGCCGACGCTGATGCAGGTAAGCTCTTCGTGCCGATCGTCCAGCAATGCGAGACGGGCGTCGAGCGCTGGATCGAGATTCCGCCGGCCGGCGGCTCCTCGGATGCGCTCAAATTTCCCGCACCTTCGGTGAAGGTCTTGCCAGGATCGTGAAGCGGCTTGGCCTGCTGTGGGTTCGGCTGGCGGCAGCACTTTTCGCTGTCGCCATTTCCTTAGCGGGCGCTGTCGCGCCTGCGCTGGCGCATGCGCAGCTTGTCACAGCTGATCCTGTCGATGGCGCTGTGCTGGCGGAAGCGCCGAAGCACCTGACCCTGACTTTTTCAGAGCCGGTCCGGCCGCTTGTCGCGCGGCTCATCCATCCCAACGGACGCACCGAGATCCTTGCCGACATCGGCGAAAAGGGCGCTGCCATCGTGCTCGCCTTGCCGGGCGGTCTCGAACAGGGAACGCATATCCTGTCATGGCGTGTGGCCTCGTCGGACGGGCATCCGATCGGTGGCGGCCTGCTCTTTTCGATCGGCTCACCAAGCGCGGTCGCCCCTGCCGATGCTGCGCAATCCGATCTGCCAGTTCGGATAGGACTCTGGACGGCGCGGCTCTTGCTGCTGGCTGGACTTGTCTTCGGGGTGGGTGGCGTTACCGCCATGTCGTGGCTGGCAGGCACGGAGCCAATGCCCGGCAGACGCTTTGTCACGCTGGCGTTGCTCGTCGGCCTCTGTGCTGCTCCTGGAATGATCGCTTTTCAGGGCCTCGACGCATTGGCTGAACCTCTGACGGGCATCCTGAAGCCGGAAGTCTGGCAGGCCGGGCTGTGGGCGACAAGTTACGGCATGGCAACTCTTATGGCAGCGGCGGCACTGCTTCTTGGCTACGGCGCGGTGCAACCGGGCAGACAATTATTCTTCGGGCGTTTGTGCACCATTGTCGCGCTGGCGCTGCTCGGCGCGGCGGTTGCGGCCAGCGGCCATGCCTCCGCCGCGCCACCCCACTGGTTGACGGTACCGGCAGTCTTTTTCCACGCGGTCGCGGTCGTGCTTTGGCTGGGTGCGCTGGTGCCGCTTGGCTTCGTCCTTGCGCGCCGCGATGCTGCGGTTGCGCTGAAGCGGTTTTCTACTGCGATCCCGGCTGTCATTGCCGTGCTGCTTGTCAGCGGCGGCATTATCGCGATCGTGCAGGTTAGAGCCATCGCCGCGCTATGGCAGACGAACTACGGGCTGGTCCTGCTGGTGAAACTCGCACTCGTCGCCGGCATGTTCCTGCTCGCTGTGTTCAACCGCTACGCACTTACGGCACCCGCAGCGGCGGGGGATGGGAATGCGAGCCTTCGCTTGAGACGCAGTATCACCGCCGAGATCGTGCTCGGGACCGCGGTTCTGGCAGTCCTCGGCCTATGGCGCTTCACGCCACCGCCGCGCTCGATTGCCGAAAATCCAGCGCTCTATGAAGTCCAGGAAGTCCGCGCTGCGAAGGACGGTGTGACCGCACTGCTGACCATCCGCCCGCCTATCGTTGGCCCCGTCCGTGTCGAGGTTGGCGAACTTCTGCTCGACGGCAAGCCGTTCGAGCCGATGAGCGTCAATGTTGAACTCGACAAACCGTCCTATGGCATCGGGCCCTTCGCCCATGAGGCGCGTCGCATCAATACCGGCGCCTTTCACGCCGACGGTTTCGTGCTGCCTTTGGATGGTTTCTGGGTGGTGCGCGTAACCGTTCTGGTCTCGGATTTTCGCTCCGTGACGCTGATGGATGTCTTCGACGTCCGCAACGCTTCGCGATAACCGCACCGCCAATTCCGCACATCGAACAAGATGCCCGGCATCGAGGTGGAAAGAAGAATTGGAACCTCCCATAGGCGCAAAGTTCAGTAAGTCATGCCTAGTCTACTAATTTTGTAGAAATTAGCCTGATGACATTAGCTCGCTGATGAATGTGCGCCTCGGCGGCCCTGTCACGGAGTAGGTCATGACCCAGAAACGCCAACTGAAACTCGGCTTCATGCTTCACGGAGTAGGACAAGGCTGGGGCGACTGGCGTCATCCGGATGCGGACCCGACCGCAAGCACCAATTTCAGCTATTACAAGAAGCAGGCGCAGCTTGCCGAGGCTGCCAAATTCGACTTCCTGTTCGTGGCTGACAGCGTCTTCATCACCGAGAAGTCGAGCCCGCATTATCTCAACCGCTTCGAGCCACTGACCATCCTTTCCGCGCTGGCGGGCGCCACGTCGAATATCGGCCTGGTCGCGACCCTCACCGCCAGCTACAGCGAACCTTTCAATGTCGCCCGGCAATTCGCCTCGCTCGATCATATCAGTGGCGGCCGCGCCGGCTGGAACGTAGTGACGTCGTGGCTGGAAGGCAGTGCTGCCAATTACAGCAAGTCTGCTCATCTGGCGCATGACGTTCGCTACCGCCTGGCGGGCGAATATCTCGATGTGGTTCAGGGTCTCTGGGATTCATGGGAGGACGACGCGCTTGTCCACGACAAGCAGAGCGGTGTCTTCTTCGATCCGGCCAAGCTCCATGTGCTCAATCACCGGGGCGAGTTCTTCCAGGTCAAGGGTCCGCTGAACATTGCCCGCTCGTCTCAGGGCCAGCCGGTCATCTTTCAGGCCGGTGCTTCGGAGGATGGCAAGAATTTCGCCGCAAGCCGCGCCGACGCCATCTTCGCCGGCCACGAGAATTTTGAAGAGGCGGTGGCCTATTATCGCGACATCAAGAAGCGGGTGGCAGGCTTCGGCCGCGATCCGGACCAGCTTTTCGTTTTGCCCGGCATCCGGCCTGTCATCGGCTCGACGGAGGAAGAGGCGGAGCGCAAATATCAGGAATTTGCCGCCCTGACCTCCATCGAGAATGCGCTGTCGATGCTTGGCCGCCCGTTTAACGACTACGATTTCCTCGAGCACGACCTCGATGCACCGTTCCCGGATGTCAGCGCCCACGGTGCCAACAGCAACCAGAGCCATTCGAACAAGATTCTCGAGCTTGCGCGCCGCGAGAAACTGACCTTGCGCCAGACCGCGCTGCGCTTCGCGACGCCGCGAAGCGACTTCGTCGGCACGCCGGAACAGGTCGCAGACGCCTTCGAGCGCTGGCTGGAACGGCGCGCCGCGGACGGTTTCGTCTACAATGTTTCCTTACCGAAAGAGCTGGAAGTGTTCGCCGAGACGGTCGTGCCGATCCTGCAGCAGCGCGGTATCCATCGCAGCGAATATGCCTCGGACACCTTCCGCGGCAATCTCGGCATTCCCGTGCCGGCCAACCGTTATTCCAGGCAGGAACTGGTGGCAGCCGCCGAGTGATCTGCTCGGTCCAAATCCTCAACAAATAAACCGTCAGCCGAAAGCGAGCCCCGTCATGACAACCATTTCCCGCCGTCTCTTCAATTTCGCATTGGGTGGCCTTGCCGCCGCATCGCTGCTTGGCGCAGCGTCCGCAAGTTTCGCCGCCGAGGATCTGAGCAAGGTCGTGCTGCGTGTCGGCGACCAGACGGGTGCAACGCGCGCCAAGCTGGAAGCGGCCGGGCTTTTGAAGGATGTCCCCTACCAGATCGAATGGTCAGTCTACCCGGCAGCCGTTAACCTTCATGAGGCCCTGAAGGCGGATGCGGTCGATATCGGCCAGGCTGCCGACTCGCCGACGGTCAGCGCCATTGCCGGCGGCTCCAAGATCAAGGTCGTAGCAAACTTCTCCAATGGCGGCCTCGGCAGTTCGCTGATCGTACCGGCCGACAGCCCGATCAAGACCATCGAGGATCTGAAGGGCAAGACCATCTCGCCGACCACGCGCGGCAGCGTCGCCCATTACCTCACGCTCGGCGTGCTGAAGAGGGCGGGCCTCACTGCCAATGATGTCAAGCTCGCCTTCCTGACGCCAGCGGACGCAAGTGCTGCCTTCCAATCCGGCAGCATCGATGCGTGGGGAACCTGGGGCGTCTATCTGGCCCGCTCGGTTGGAACACTCAAGGCGAATGTGCTGATCGACGGCGTCGGCATCAACACCGGCAACTTTGTCCTGAGCGCCACCGACAACGCGCTCGCCAACCCCGGCAAAGTTGCTGCGATCGCCGATTTCGTCGCGCGTGTCGATCGCGGTTACGACTGGTCGCGTGAAAACAAGGACGCTTATGTCGACTTCTACGCCGGTTTTGCCAAGCAGGACCGCGAAACCGTGGATCTCATCTATCCGGCAGAAGCAGGCTACAAGCGCCAGCCGATAGACGACGCGTTCGTCGCGTCCCTGCAGAACGTCTTCGAGACCTGGAAGGAAGCCGGCGTGCTCACCGGCTCGCTCAATCTCGGCGACTATGTCTATCGCGATCTGGCGACCAACTGACGACTCGGGGGAATACCGATGAGTTCGATCGAAACCGTTGCCTCGCTCCCGCTGTGGCTGCGTGGTCGCAACAAGACTGCATCGGCGGCGCCTCGCTCTACCGGGCTGGCCCTGCAGAGGATAACGCCGGTCTCGTCTGCCGGCCATGGCGTTCCGCGCTGGGCAAGGCGCCTGTTGGGGCCACTCCTGCTCTTGCTTGCATGGCATCTCGCATCGGTCACCGGTGTGCTGCCCGGAGAAGTGTTGGCCGGTCCCTCCACGGTACTGTCGAGCGCAGCCAAGCTGATCGCCACGGGGGAATTGCAGGAAGCCATGCTGGTCTCGCTCCAGCGCGCTTTGACCGGCCTTGCCATCGGCGGCAGCATGGGTATCACGCTCGCCGTTGTCGCCGGCCTGTTTCGTTTGGGCGAGGATCTCGTCGACGCGCCGATGCAGATGATGCGCACGGTTCCCAATGTCGCGCTGATCCCGCTTCTGATCATCTGGTTCGGTATCGGCGAGGCGCCCAAGATAGCGCTCATCGCGCTCGGCACGGCATTTCCACTCTATCTCAACGTCTATGCCGGCATCCGCAATGTCGATTCGACGCTGGTAGAGGCCGGCCGGACGCTTGGTCTGTCGCGTGCGGCGATGATCCGTCATGTCGTGCTGCCCGGTGCGCTGCCCAGCGCCCTTGTTGGCCTGCGCTATTCGCTTGGTATTGCCTGGCTGGCTCTGGTGTTCGGCGAGCAGATCAATGCCACGGCGGGGATTGGCTATCTGATGGCCAATGCCCGCGAGTTCTTCCAGACCGATGTGATCGTCGTCTGCCTCGTTGTCTACGCATTTCTCGGTCTCGCCGTGGATTTCACGGTACGCACCCTCGAAAGGATTTTCCTGGCATGGCGACCAGCGTTCAGCGGAGCTTGAAGATTGTGGTTCCGGAAGCGCCGCCGCGCTTTTCTGGACAATCCGGGGTAACTGCGCCTGCGGTGCGCGTGCGTGGCCTGTCGCGGCGCTTCGGTGATCGGGAGGTGCTGAAGGATCTCGACGTCGATATCGCACCGGGGGAATTTGTTGCACTTCTGGGGGCAAGCGGCTGCGGCAAGAGCACACTTTTGCGCATTCTGGCCGATCTCGATCGCGAGATTGAAGGTGATGTCGAGGTGCCGGTACGCCGCGCCGTCGCTTTCCAGGCACCGCGCCTGATGCCGTGGAAAACGGTCTGGCGCAATGTTGTGCTCGGCCTGCCCGGACGGCCAGATCGCGCTAGGGCGCTTGCCGCTTTGGAAGAAGTCGGCATCAGCCACCGCGCCGACCAATGGCCGAAGGTGTTGTCGGGCGGCGAGGCCCAGCGCACATCGCTGGCGCGGGCACTGGTGCGGGAGCCCGACCTGTTGCTGCTGGACGAACCGTTCGCCGCACTGGACGCACTGACGCGCATTAAGGCGCAGGATCTCGTCGGTGAGCTGTGGCAACGACACGGCTGCGCCATACTGCTCGTCACCCACGATGTAGAAGAGGCCGTGCTTCTCGCCGATCGCGTGCTGGTCATGAAGGACGGCATCATTGCGCATGAGGAGCCGATCGACCTGCCACGCACGCGCGATGTGGCCGATCCCGATTTCGCCAGGATACGTGGCAGGCTGCTCGACTGGCTCGGTGTCCGTCACGGCAAACAGCACGATGCGTGATCGAGGATAGTTGTCGCAATGACCCGAACCACCGAAGAAACGTTGGAACTCAACGCTGATGTTTTGGTCATCGGCGGCGGCCTTGCCGGAACCTGGGCGGCCGCAGCCGCGCGGCGCGCCGGAGCGACGGTAATCCTTGCCGACAAAGGCTATTGCGGTACCAGCGGCGTCACAGCCACGGCGGGACCGGGTCATTGGTGGATACCGCCCGACCCGCCGGAACTTCGCGAGAACGCGATCGCCAACCGGCGCAAGACCGGCTTTGGCCTGAACGATGCGGGCTGGATGGCGCGCACGCTGGCGCTGACCTGGGAAAGCCTGCCAACGCTGGCCGGCTTCTACGACTTCTCGAAGGATGAAAGCGGTGCGGTTCAATACCGTGCGCTCCGCGGACCGGAATATATGCGCGCCCTGCGCCGACTTGTCGAAAGCCTTGGCATCACGGTCCTCGACCACAGTCCGGCATTGGAATTGCTGCAGCGTCCGGATGGCTCGGTTTCGGGTGCTCGTGGAATCCGGCGGCAGAGAGGTGGGGACTGGCAGGTGAATGCTGGCGCGGTCGTTCTGGCCACCGGCGGCACGTCCTTCCTGTCGCGGCTGCTCGGCTCTCATACCAATACCGGCGACGGCTACCTGATGGCGGCTGAGGCGGGCGCCGAGCTCTCCGGCATGGAGTTCACCACCTATCATACCGTCGCTCCGGTGCGCTCGACGATGACGCGCACCATGTCCTACGCATTCGCCACCTATTACGACGAGGATGGCGCGGTGATCCCGATGCCACCCGGTCCCGACACGATGCGACCACTGGCGCGGGCATTGCTGAAAGGAAAAGTGTTCTGCGATCTTTCGCGCACGTCCGAGGACATTCGCGCCCAGGTGCCGACGATCTCGCCGAATTTCATGTTGCCGTTCCGGCGTTGGGGCGTCGATCCCTATTGCGAGCGTTTTGAGGTGACCTTACACGGCGAGGGAACCATCCGCGGCATCGGTGGCCTTCGGGTCGTAAGCGATGACTGCGCGACCTCCGTTCCGGGTCTTTTTGCGGCAGGCGACACGGCGACGCGTGAACTTGTCGCCGGCGCGATTTCCGGTGGCGGAAACATCAATTCCGCCTGGGCCGTTTCGTCCGGTCAATGGGCTGGCAGAGGTGCTGCGCGGTTTTCGGCTAAAAATGGTTCGGCTTCAGGTGGCCGGCCGATCGGTCAGGCCAGCCTTCGTCCCGCCTCGGTTGAAAGGGACATCGATCTGCGCGCGACGCTGTCGGCCATCCAGGACGAAATGCTGTCTTACGACAAGAACATCTTTCGTAATGGCGGGACCTTGAATCGGTCAGGAGAATTGCTCGAGGATGTCTGGGCGGATGTCGATGCCCATGCCCGCGGCAGCGGCGATACGCGGCTCAAGGCGCGCGAGACTTCGGCGATGCTGGCAACGGCCCGCTGGTGCATCGCATCCGCGCTGGCACGCGACGAAAGCCGCGGCATGCATCAGCGCGAGGACAGGCCGGAGACCGATCCGCGCTTCAACCGCCGCATCCTTGTCGGCGGACTGGACAAGGTCTGGACCCAAAGCGACTACGGACGCGCTCTGGAACTTGCATCATGATCGAATTGGTCATTGCCGAACGCTGCACGGGCTGCAATGCATGCGTTGAGATCTGCCCGACCAATGTGCTGGCGCCGAGATTGAACGGCCCGCCTGAGATAGCGCACCAGCAGGATTGCCAGACCTGCTTCATGTGCGAACTCTATTGCCGCGAGGACGCGATCTATGTCGCACCCGACTGCGAAAACCCCACCGATGTCGATAAGGAAGAAATCGTTGCCTCCGGCTTGCTTGGCGAGTTCCGCCGCAATCACGGATGGGACGAATGGGCAGCCGATCCCCGCTACAGCAACGAGCATTGGCGGATGGAAAGCGTCTTCCTGCGGGCAAGGGATATCGCCATTGCGGAAGCCGCGGCGAAACGGAAAAACGAACAGCGATAGCGCCACTCGGCTCAGGCCCTTGCCCGGTAGACCCTCACCCACTCGTTGCGATGCGCCCCGTACCTCCGTCCGCGTATAAATTGGCATAGATATCGCGCAGCACGTTCTTCTGGACTTTGCCCATGGTGTTGCGCGGCAGGTCTTCGGTAAAAATGACGCGCTTGGGCTGCTTGTAGCGGGCGAGCCT